>DATGTM010000001.1:0-3638 GCA_035301845.1 Pseudogracilibacillus sp.
TTTAATCCGGAAACGCCTTTAGCGGATAGAGTTCGAATCGGGCCAGCGGATACAGCATTAATTCGAATGTTATCTTTTCCAATATCCTCTGCTAAATAGCGGACACTGGCTTCTAAGGATGCTTTAGCGACACCCATGACATTATAGTTCTGTACAACACGTTCAGCTCCGATATATGTTTGGGTGACGATGCTGCCGCCTTCTGTCATTAATTTTCTCGCTTCATTTGTAACACTTACTAATGAATAAGCGCTAATTTCCTGAGCCAGTAAGAAACCGTCACGAGACGTATCAGCATAATCCCCCTTCAATTCATCTGTGTTCGCAAAAGCTACAGAATGAACTAGGCCGTGAATAACACCGACTTCTTGTTTAATTTCTTGAAAAGCAGTTTTTATGCTTTCATCACTTGCCACGTCACAAGTGACTTGCAGTTTAGCTTCTATATTTTCAGATTGCAATAATTTTTGTAGCTTTTGGGAAGAGCGTTCTTGGCGATTTGTGAAAATCAAATTTGCACCTTCCCGATGCAAAGACTTGGCAATTCCCCAAGCAATACTTCGTTGGTTAGCAACGCCCATCACAACGATGTTTTTTCCTGTTAATAAGCCTGACATTGAGGCACCTCCAAAAAATATTCTTTTCATAGTATACCTGTTTTTTGATTAGATTGAAACCAGAGAGCAGAAGTGTAACTTTTTTTAAGTACATATTTTCTTTGTGTTTTTAACAGATAGAACTGCTCTCTTAATTCTTTTATTACAGACAAAGATTAACCTTGTACGTCTAAAGATATGTCTCCCAGAAGATCAAAAGCAGCTTTATATGTTCCTGCTTTTAAAGGTACAGGGTCTGTAAATGTACCTGAGGAGATTATCGTTCCTTTCGTTAACGAGAACCCTTGACTGACACGTTTCTCATTTAACCAGAGCACTGCTTTTAATGGATTGCCTAGCACTTCTTCTGAATACCCAGTTGCCAGTTTCTCTTCATTAAAAGTTAAGTTAACTTGGATGTTTGTCCAATCGATGGAAGAAGGGATGTTGATTGCTTCTCCAATTAACATTCCTCCAGCGAAAGCATTGTCTGCAATGATGTCGACTAATTTTACTTCTTCATTGAACGGGAACCAATGTTTATAACGGGAAGACGGGATTTCTAAACCAGCAGCAATCTTAGATTTTTTAACGACTTCCTCTAAATCAGCTTCAGAAGATAAGTCTTCCTGTAAAATAAAAACGAGTTCTGGTTCTAATAAAAATGGAGCCTTTGGTTGGAGTGTCACATTTCTTTGAACCAGATTGTTTGAGGTGAATGTTCCATAAGCTGGTTCGTTTGATTTACCCACAACACGTTGCATCTCTTCACTAGTCATACTAATTTTGAATCCGACTACTTCTTCATCGTTTTGGGACTTTTTTAATTCAGTTAATTTATTTTGTACTTGATATGCTTCGGCTACACTTATTGGGTTCTCTCGATCAATCAGCAAATCGATTTGTTCTTCATTTTTATATGCTTGATAAAACTTGTTCGCCAGCGTATCTAGTTCCATATTGATCCCTCTTTCCATTTCATTAACTATTCTAAACTCATTTTATCGTATTTAAGAGAATAACGGAAGTCTGCTATGGGAACAGTCAAATCTATTTTTGTTCGCTATCCTACTGCATGGTGTTGTAGATACCCTTTCTCAGAAAAAACTGGTGTTTGAAGAACATGATAAACAGTATGTCATACGTATCGTGATATATAATATAGCTTATAAAGCGCATGAATTCCAAGTTTTGAAGGGAATATAAAATGATTTAAAAAAAGATTATAAAAATGCTTTACAAATGATGAAAGTATGTATATAATATAATTTGTTGTCTTGGAAAAGACGCAACGAAAAGTTGTTTATTGGCCCGTTGGTCAAGTGGTTAAGACATCGCCCTTTCACGGCGGTATCACGGGTTCGAATCCCGTACGGGTCATTCATTAAGGCCGGTCTAGCTCAATTGGCAGAGCAACTGACTTGTAATCAGTAGGTTGGGGGTTCAATTCCTCTGGCCGGCATTTCATTATTTCGAGATGTTTTTGTATAACTTGATAAATTTGTGAAACCATATGGAGGGGTAGCGAAGTGGCTAAACGCGGCGGACTGTAAATCCGCTCCCATTGGGTTCGGCAGTTCGAATCTGCCCCCCTCCACTTTATAAGAATGGGCTATAGCCAAGCGGTAAGGCAACGGGTTTTGGTCCCGTCATCCCCCAGGTTCGAATCCTGGTAGCCCAGTAGAGGTTATTAATAAACAAGGCACTCATACGAGGGTGACCTTGTTTATTTGCATTTATAGTGTTATTTTTACATAATAAGAACAGTCGATAAAAGCGAATCGAATAAAATAAACAAATGTGGTTGATTTTTTGTTATAATTAAAGAAACATTATATATTTCTTAATTTAATTTAAACAAACGATTATGAACAAACATAGAACTAGTACATCAACACGTGGTTAAGGGTGAATAGAATGGAGCTTTCTTCGAGAATTCCAGGTTTTTATAAAATGACGATACCAGAAAGAAAAACGTATTTAATTGAACGCTGTGGTTTAAATCAGGAGTCTGCGGATCAACTAATGAGTGGTGATTCGTTGCCGGAAGCAACGGCGGATAATATGATTGAAAATGTTATCGGGACTTTTGGTTTACCTTTAGCAGTCGGTTTGAATTTTAATATAAATAACAAGGATTATATTATTCCAATGGCGGTGGAGGAAGCTTCCATTGTTGCTTCTGCAAGTTATATTGCCAAAATTGTTCGAGAAGCAGGTGGTTTTAAGGCAGAGGCAACAGATCGCATTATGATTGGGCAAGTACAGGTGGTAGGCTGTCCAGACTTTGATCAGGCCAAAAAGGAAATTGAATCGAACAAAGAAATGCTTATTAAAGCAGCTAATGATGCATACCCCAGTTTAGTGAAACGTGGCGGCGGTGCAGAAGATTTAGATGTACGCATCCTTGATGAAGGTAATTCCTCATACAATAAGATGTTAATCGTCCATTTATATGCGAATACAGTTGATGCAATGGGCGCTAATATGATCAATACGATGGCGGAAGCGATTGCGCCTGTAGTGGAACATTTAACTCGTGGGAAAGTGTATTTAAGAATTCTTTCTAATTATGCGGATCGTTGCTTGGCAAAAGCAACTTGTGTGATTCCACCGGAACTGCTTGCTTCTGACGGTTATACTGGGGAGGAAGTACGTGATGGTGTTTTGCATGCATATGAGTTCGCGGCAAGAGACCCGTATAGAGCAGTAACCCATAATAAAGGTATTATGAACGGAATCGATCCTGTCATTATTGCAACAGGGAATGATTGGCGTGCAGTTGAATCTGGAGCTCATGCTTATGCTGCTCGGGACGGCCAATATCGTTCGATGACAACCTGGTCACAGGATGAACAAGGAAATCTTGTAGGAGAACTGGAACTACCGATGTCCCTTGGAATTGTTGGCGGAGCAAGTAGAGTGCATCCAATGGCAAAAGTAGCATATGATATATTACAAGTAGAGTCTGCTAAGGAATTGGCACAGGTTATTACTACTGTTGGATTGGCGCAAAATTTAGGTGCTTTAAAAGCACTTGCA
>DATGTM010000002.1:0-9438 GCA_035301845.1 Pseudogracilibacillus sp.
ATTACAAGAAATTCTGCAGCTTGATACCGTTTTAGACAAGAGTGATGAATCACAAAAGCTTATTAAAAAAAGCTTGGAGAAAAAAGTATACAAAGAATTAGCAGACTATGAAACGTTGATTGAAAACCCTTTAGTTATCGATATTTTTAATGAGGCAACAAAACAAAACCCTGAATTATCCAGTTGGGAAACTGTTTTCCCTTTTTTCCGGTAACCTAAATAGTACGATGAAAGCGGATGGAAAAGCTTCTCTCCAATTTGGAAAGAAGACTTTTCCATTTGGTATCTGTTCCTTCTTTGGTTACTATTCCTCTATCATCTACTTCTACAGCAAAAACATCGTCTCTATCTTTAAAGTCATTCGTATCTTCATTCCCTTGAATTTTAACGATATCTTCATTCAAATCAACTTCTTTTGTAAACCCGATCTCAGCGGTATTCACTGCGTCAATTTCACCCTCAACATTTTGCCTTTCATTCGCACCTAATTGATGACGCGTATGTCACGCTGAAATATTGTGATTTATAATTATACCCAATCCACCTCCATAGGTTGGATTTTTAGATTACTTCCTTATGTTCTATGCTTAATTTAGCGAGGTAGTCAGAATGATGTAGTCTTTTGATAGTTCTTTTAAAAACGGTTCTTTCTTATTTATTATGGTCGATTAAACAATTTTTTCTCTTTTGGCATGTTTTATTCCACCAGCAAAAAGGGTATGATGGATACGAGGACGTTTCCTCCATGAATTTTTACTGACAGGAGCCCGATGCGGATGACGAAACAGGATAACGAAGACACCCAACCGCTTATCCAAGTAACGGATAGTTTGTTGGAAGCGATGAAGTTGCTCACTTCCCTTTTGGAAGAACAGGCTTATAAGCCAAGCGTGGATTTACTTATAACTATTGTAGAAGGCATGGAATCTATATTTAAAATTTTGCCCATGCTCAAGACTGATTTAACGTCAGAAATGAATCATTTAGAAACCGCACTTCATCAGATTGGTACGTTATTAAAAGCAAAAGATATGGAGAACGCTTTAATTACTGCAAAGAAAGCGAAAGAAGTACTTGCTGCGGTACAAGAAAAAGTCATTCATTCAGAAACCTAAACATTAACTACAGAAAAAGGAGTATGTTCATTATGCAATGGAAAACATTAAATAACGAAGTACAAATCCCGCAATTAGGCTATGGCGTTTGGAAAGTTCCCAATGAAGAAGCTGCGGATTCAGTGGAAAAAGCCATTGAAACCGGCTTTCGCCTTATTGACACAGCTACAGTTTACGGAAATGAAACCGGAGTTGGCGACGCCCTTGCCAACACTTCAGTCCCCCGCGATGAATTATTCATTACAACAAAAGTGTGGAATGCGGATCAAGGATATGAACAAACATTACAAGCCTTCGATAACAGCTTGGAAAGTTTAGGACTTGATTATGTGGACCTTTATTTAATCCACTGGCCAACACCAAAGTTTGATGAGTATGTAGAAACGTATAAAGCCTTAGAAAAATTGTATAAAGATGGCCGTACAAGAGCCATTGGAGTGTGCAACTTCGACATTGAACATTTAGAGCGTATCATGGATGAATGTGAAGTAGTACCGGCTGTTAATCAAGTAGAATGTCACCCATTTTTACAGCAAAAAAAATTAAAAGAATTTTGTCAAAAACACGGGATTCGATTAGAAGCTTACAGCCCACTGATGAACGGTACAAGAGTAATGGAAGATGAAACAATTCGCGACATTTCCAAAAAACACGACGTCACACCAGCACAAGTGATTTTACGTTGGCATATGCAATCCGATGTTATCGCGATTCCGAAAACAGTGACACCTTCAAGAATGACAGAGAATTTAGCAGTGTTTGATTTTGAATTAAGTGTCGAGGAAATGGACACAATCGCTGGCCTGGACCGTAACGAGCGGAATAATCAAGTACCTAGTGAAATGAATGTCCGGTAAAAGAATCATCTAATCAAAACAATATAGCATCTTAAAAAACTGCAATCCGTTTCAATACGGACTGCAGTTTTTTTAGCTAAAAAGAAGAGACGTGCTAATTTGTGCATATCTCTTCTTGTAGATTTATGGTTCTTGATCCAAGTCGTCATCGGTATTATCTTCTTCCATTCTTTCTTCAATTTCCTGTTTCTCTTCATGCCACCAGACTGCTTCTTCATCTTGGATGGCTTCTGTAATTTCTTCTTCTTCCGCAACGGTCGGGGTATCGCCACGTAATGGCTTTCCAGACGTATTCTCAACAAAAATAGATACGACTATAATCCCTACAATCGCCGCAAACATCAGATAATAAGCCGGAGCAAAGGTTGTTGCCGTCACTTGAATGAGCCAAGCAATAAGTAAAGGCGCAGTTCCTCCAAATAGAGATGCGGACACATTGTACGTAATGGATAAACCACTGTACCGTACTTCGGTAAAGAATAAGGAAGGTAGTTGTGACGGCATTGTTCCTTGTAAAGCCGCTAACAAAATCGCAATTATTAATAAACCTAAGAAGATTAGCACATTACTACCTGTTTCAATAAGAATAAAGGCTGGAACAGATAACGTAATCAACCCAATTAAACTTCCGATAATCAAACGCTTATTTCCAATCCGGTCACCGAAATATCCCATAACCAAGACGATAGGAATCATAATAAACATGATAATCAAAATAAGGAGCAGACCTTTTGTATTACCATATCCTAATTCATCTGATAAGTGAGACGGCATATATGTCAAAAGCGTATACACAGTCACGTTATAAAAAAACACTAAAAGAATTCCAATTAATAAAGGCTTACGGTGATAAATAAGCATATCTTTCAAAGATATAGTATTACTAGACGCATTTTCTTCTGATTCTTCTTTTCCTTCTTCCATTTTCGCAAAAGAAGGTGACTCCTCAATATGACTCCGTAAATAAAGCCCAATAACTCCTAACGGTCCTGCGATTAAGAAAGGTATTCTCCAACCCCAATCCAGCATCGCCTGATCGCCCAATATGTATGTGAGCAAGGTAACGAGTCCTGAACCCCCAATAAAACCAACTAAAGTACCTACTTCTAATCCACTTGCTAAAAATCCACGGCGTTTATCCGGAGCTGACTCTGCGATAAATGTCATTGCACCCGAATATTCTCCTCCTGTTGAAAAACCTTGAACAAGTCGTGCAAGTAATAACAAAATTGGAGCAGTAATACCTATAGTCTCATATGTTGGAAGCAAACCTATACTTAACGTAGCTGCAGCCATCATAATTAAGGTAATGGCCAGAATACTTTTCCTCCCCATTTTGTCGCCCAAACGTCCAAAAAACACTCCACCAATCGGCCGAACTAAAAAGGCAATCGCAAACGTAGCAAACCCAAAGATGAGTTGATACGATTCATCAATTCCTGCATAAAACACTTTTGATAAAATAACAACTAAATATGAATAAATACCAAAATCAAACCACTCCATGGCATTTCCCATCGCAGTCGCAATAACTGCTTTTCGAGTCACGTCTGTATCTACAACCGTAACGTCACTTCTTTTTAGTTTTTGTTTCTTGCTTTTCTTTTCTTTTGACAAGTTGAACCTCCTAGACTTTATATCAGGTCATTTTAACATATAAATTTATGTATACAAGCGTAATACCACGATTATAACAGGATTAAACGTAAATTTTTTTATAAATTATATTTAATTCCATATACGTTTTCTTAAAGCTTTTAGAGCTTATTTATGGAATAAAATAATCATTTACCTACTTTAAGCAATTCTTTCCTCTAAAATAATCTAATTTCCAAACAGTATTTTCCAGCTAATTTATTTCCGTAAAAAAAGCTTAAATCCGTTATATACTTTTCGGAATTAAGCTAGATGGACTGTGTTTCATAAAGTTTTAACCGATTTGTAGAGTCTTTTACTTTATTTTAGAATAAAATATCGGACCAAATATTAATAGCTGTCGCAATAATCACAATAGCTAAAAAGATTTGTAAATATTTTGTATTGGTTCGAGCGCTCACTCTCGCACCCAGGGGAGCAGCAATCACACTAACAATAATCACTATAATAGCGGGCGTCCACAATATATCTCCCGTCAATAATTTCCCCGTCGTCGTTCCGATAGAAGAGAGAAAGGTGATTCCTAGGGAAGTGGCAATGGTAATTCGGGTGGGAATTTTCAAAATTGTAATCATAACCGGCACAAGTAAAAAAGCCCCACCGGCGCCAACAATACCTGCTCCAACGCCAATGACCAGCGAAAGAAGGCTTGCTAAAATCTTACTGTATTCCAAATCTGCTCCAGTGATCCCCATTTCACGCTCAGGTCGTGGTATTAACATAAGTATCACAGCTAAGAGAGCCAAAATGCCATACACTAAGTTAATCGTATCATTACTCATATTGCCGGAAGAAGTCCCTCCAATGAATCCGCCAATTAAGGTAAATACTCCCATTGATAACATGAGTTTCTGATTAACGAAACCTCCCTTACTATACGAAATAACACCCGTTAAAGTAGAGAAGAACACTTGAATCGCTACAATAACCGATACTTCATGTGCGGTAAATCCTTCAAATCCTAATAACTTCGGCACAAAAAGAAGCAAAGGGTAATTGACAATTGCACCGCCAATTCCCAGCATTCCTGACATAAACGACCCTAAAAAAGCGACCGCTAAAATTGTTAAAATAAACCCAACACTCATTTTTTCGCA
The DNA here is from genome assembly GCA_035301845.1 of Pseudogracilibacillus sp. GTDB lineage: Bacteria > Bacillota > Bacilli > Bacillales > Amphibacillaceae > Pseudogracilibacillus. Next base: position 4,726 of record DATGTM010000002.1, read on the forward strand.
CCTCAATTGTGAACGTTATCCATCGCACCATGCTATCTTAAACTCTATTTAGCGTATCATGTTTCACTAATTATTACAGTAACATAAATATTTTGTTAGCAAATCGTAAAACAGAAAGAAAAGAGTAGAGTCAGCACAATAGAGGAGCATCGCTTGTTAATCGATGCGTTTAACAAAATAATCACCCTTGATTCCGGAATTTTTTTGCCATACAGCCAGCCTATCCAGCTCCGCTTCCGGATTATTTTCCCTATTTCCTCATTCTTCTTTCAGATTTAGTTATTAGCCTTATTGGTTCTCTAATTTATACTATAGTGTTATTAATGTAAAGGCGCTTACATTTCTTTTCTTGAACTTCATAGAAAATTTCATTATACTATACTTAATTAATTAATTTAACAAAGAGGTTTTTATATAAGATAAAGGAGGGATTTGCTGTGAATGAACCATTACATAGCACATTTAAAGACATTTTTGCAACTGACAAAGAACCGTTGACCTTTTTTGCACCTGGAAGAATTAATTTAATCGGGGAGCACACCGATTACAATGGCGGTTATGTATTTCCTGCCAGTATTTCTTTTGGCACGTATGCTTTAGTGTCGCAACGCGAAGATCAAACGATCCGATTTTATTCCATGAACTTTCCCGAAGTCGGCGTGGTTACTATTGACTTAGCAACGCTTGATTATGATACGAAACACAATTGGGCTAATTATCCAAAAGGGATGATTCAGTTTATGCGCTCTCAAGGGGCTTCTATTTCTAATGGATTCGATGTTCTGTATTATGGAAATATACCTAATGGTGCCGGACTTTCTTCTTCAGCATCAATTGAAATGGTGACAGGTGTATTTTTGAAAGCGCTTTTCGATACCTCTTTCAATCAGTTAGATTTAATCCAAATCGGACAACGGGTTGAAAACGAATATATCGGTGTCAATAGCGGCATTATGGATCAATTTGCCATTGGGCTAGGCAAACAAGATCATGCTATTCACCTGGACACCAGTACCTTGAATTATGATTATGCTCCCATCCATTTACCAGAACATCATATATTAATTATTAATACGAACAAAGAACGTACACTTCACGATTCTAAATATAATGAACGCAGAGAACAATGCGAAAGTGCATTACAAGATTTACAAAAAGAATTGCAGATTCAGCATCTTTGTGATATTACACCAGAAGAATTTGAACGTTATGCCTCTTTAATCACAAACCCTGTTGATAAACGGCGAGCAAGACATGCCATTTATGAAAACCAGCGGACAATAGAAGCTTTAGAACAATTAAAACAGCATAACTTACAAGCATTCGGAGAGTTGATGAATGCTTCTCATCAATCTTTAAAAGAAGATTATGAAGTAACTGGAATCGAATTAGACACCATCGCTGAAACCGCTCAAAAACAACCCGGTGTTCTTGGTGCTCGCATGACTGGTGCAGGGTTTGGAGGATGTGCAATCGCAATCGTAGAGAAAGAACATGTACAGCAAGTTCAGACAAATATTCAACAGATTTATTCAGAAAAAATAGGGTATAAGCCTACTTTTTATATTGCTAATATTGGTGATCAAGCAAAACAAATATCGAATGAGGTGATTTAAATGAGTGTATTAGTATTAGGAGGGGCTGGCTATATTGGCTCTCATGCGGTACACCAGCTAATCGATGAAAAACAGCATGTTGTAGTTGTCGATAACTTAAGTACGGGACATCGAGGAGCACTTCATGCTGATGTTTCCTTTTATCAAGGAGATATTAGAGATATTAAATTCTTGCGAAGTGTATTTGAACAGGAGAATATTGAATCAGTCATCCACTTTGCTGCTAATTCGCTCGTCGGCGAATCGATGAGTCTTCCTTTACAATATTTTGATAATAATGTGTATGGGACTCAGGTTGTCTTACAAACAATGGTCGAGTTTGATGTGAAACGGATTGTTTTCTCTTCTACTGCGGCAACATATGGAGAACCAGAACAAGTTCCTATCACTGAAAATATGCCGACAGCTCCGACAAATACTTATGGCGAAACTAAATTAACAATGGAAAAAATGATGCATTGGACAGAAAAGGCACACGGAATCCAATTTGTATCCTTACGATATTTTAATGTCGCTGGAGCTCGTGCTTCTGCTGTTATTGGGGAAGACCATCGTCCGGAAACGCACTTAATTCCGATTATTTTAGAAGCAGCTTTAGGAAAACGGGAGTTCATTTCCATTTTCGGCGATGATTATGACACGCCTGATGGCACTTGCATACGTGATTATATTCATGTGGAAGATTTAATTAAAGCCCATCTATTAGCATTGGATTATTTAAAAAATGGTGGCGAAAGTACGGTCTTCAACTTAGGGAGCAATACAGGTTTTTCTGTGAAAGAAATTATCGAAGCAGTGGAAAAAGTAACCAAACAACAGATCCCAACGAAAATCGGCGAGCGACGAGCAGGGGACCCGGCAACTTTAATTGCCAGTTCAGAAAAAGCAAAGCAGACATTGAATTGGACACCGACACAGACCTCCATTGAGCAAATTATTCAAGACGCATGGCAGTGGCATACGACCCACCCTGATGGATACGTAGAGGAGGAAAACAAATGAGTCTGGACGCACTTCTTCAAAAATTGTTAAATAAAGCAAAAAGCGAAGGACTATTACATGAACAGGATGAAGTTTATGCGCGAAACCAAATGATGTCCTTGTTAAACAAGACAAGCTTCTCTTCTGACAGCGAAGCAGAAACACAAGACAGCATCCCTAACCTGCTGGACTTACTTGTGCAAGAGGCAATCAAAGAAAACATTATTGAAGATGTCTTCGATGCGAAAGAGCAACTGCAGGCAAACCTGATGAACTGCTTACTGCCACTTCCTTCTCAAGTAACAAGTACATTTTATGAACATTATAGAGAGCATCCTGAACAAGCGACAAATTATTTCTATGAACTAAGTAAACAAAGTAATTATATTCAAATGAATCGCATCGCAAAAAACATTCAATACAAAACAGACAGTCCTTACGGCAAACTGGATATTACGATTAACTTGTCTAAACCGGAAAAAGACCCGGAACAAATTAAACGAGAACGAAAATTAAAACAAAGCAACCATTATCCTTTATGCTTATTATGTCGTGAAAACGAAGGCTACGCGGGAAGAACCGGTTATCCAGCACGAGCAAATCACCGGATCATCCCAGTCGAATTAAATGAAGAAACTTGGTTTTTACAATATTCTCCTTATGTATATTATAATGAACATAGTATCGTGCTTTCCGAAGAGCATAGGCCGATGCAAATTAATGAAGAAACATTTCGGAACTTGGTAGATTTTATAGACATGTTCCCTCATTACTTTATTGGTTCTAATGCAGATCTCCCTATCGTCGGCGGTTCGATCTTAAGTCATGATCACTACCAGGCTGGACATTATGATTTTCCAATGGCAGAGGCTCCAGAATTATTTTCATTTGATATGACTGCTTTTCCAAATGTTACAGCAAGCGTATTAGAGTGGCCTTTGTCTGTCGTTCGTTTACAGAGTGAAACGAAAGCCGAGCTCATCCAAGCAGCTAACCATGTCTTTCTTACATGGAAAACATACACAGACGCTTCACAAGACATTTTTGCTGAAACAGAGAACACACCTCACAACACCGTCACACCTATTGCACGGAAAAGAGGTCAGCTGTTTGAATTAGATATCGTTTTGCGGAACAATCGTACAAGTGAAACCTATCCAATGGGCATTTTCCATCCTCATGAAGATGTCCATCACATTAAAAAAGAAAATATCGGCTTAATTGAAGTTATGGGATTGGCTGTTTTACCAGCGCGTTTAAAAGAAGAACTACGCGAAGTAGAGGAATATGTACTTGGCGAAAAGTCCGAAGTAACCAGCTATCACCAAACTTGGGCAGATGAACTGGTTGCTGCAAATGGGACCATCAAAACAAGATCTGAAGCAACTGCCGTTGTACAACAAGCTCTAGGCGAAAAATTCGCTCGAGTATTGGAAGATGCCGGAGTGTTTAAACAAAATTCAGCAGGTAAGCAAGGGTTTCATACATTTATTCAAACTTTATAAAAAAGGGTGACAGCAATGCAGATAACCACAAAAGAGCGATTCACCAATTGGAAAGAATTTACTTTAGCGAATAATCGAGGTATGCAAGTGAGCTTTTTAAATTATGGAGGCATTATCACGGAGATACTCGTGCCAGACACCAACGGGGCATTTGAAAATGTCGTGTTAGGATTTGAAGATTATCAGGACTACGCAGTAAATCCAGCTTATTTTGGTGCGATTATTGGGCGGGTAGCCGGTCGGATTAAAGGAGGTTCGTTTACTTTAGATGGGAAACATTATGATCTGGAAAAAAATGACGGCGCTCATCATTTGCACGGTGGAGTGAACGGCTTACATCAAGTCGTTTGGGATGCCATCCCTTTTGAAGAAGAATCAGCTATTGGGGTGAACTTGGTACACACTCTAAAAGACGGAGCAGATGGCTATCCTGGAGAAGTTCATATTAAGGTGACGTATCGTTTAAACAACGACAATCAATTTAGTATCACGTATGACGCTATTTCCAATCAGGATACACCACTCAGCTTAACGAATCACTCTTATTTTAATTTAACAGGGAATATGAAAGAAACAATTGCGGATCACAGTTTACAACTAGACAGCAAGAA
>DATGTM010000003.1:0-18754 GCA_035301845.1 Pseudogracilibacillus sp.
TCCAATATAAAAGTGTTGCTAAAAAGAATGAAATATGTTAACTTAATAAATGGTGTTTAGACACTAAAAATTATCACACACGTTTAACGGATTTGTATGTGGGTGCCAGAAGAAAGGTTCTGGTCATATGCAAAAAAGACGTAAACGGAGGATAAAAACCAAGAGGAGGAAATAGCATGGCAGTAATTTCTATGAAACAATTGTTAGAAGCTGGTGTACATTTTGGACATCAGACACGTCGTTGGAACCCTAAGATGAAGAAGTATATTTTTACAGAAAGAAACGGAATTTACATTATCGATTTACAGAAAACTGTAAAGAAGATTGATGAAGCATATAATTTCGTTAGACAACTATCTGAAGATGGTGGCAATATTCTTTTTGTAGGAACGAAAAAACAAGCACAAGAATCCGTTCGCGATGAAGCGGGCAGATCCGGTATGTACTATGTGAACCAACGTTGGTTAGGTGGAACGTTAACGAACTTTCAAACGATTCGTAAACAGATTAACCGCCTGAAAGAAATCGAACGGATGGAAGAAGACGGTACATTTGAAGTACTTCCTAAAAAAGAAACTGTTGATTTACTAAAAGAAAAAGAACGCTTAATGAAATTCATTGGCGGCATTAAAGATATGAAGAAATTACCTGATGCACTATTTGTCATCGACCCTCGTAAAGAGAGCATTGCGATAGCGGAAGCACGTAAATTGAATATTCCTATTATCGGAATGGTTGATACAAACTGTGATCCAGATGAGATTGATTATGTTATTCCAGCTAACGATGACGCTATCCGTGCAGTGAAATTACTTACTTCAAAAATGGCAGACGCTGTTATTGAAGGACGTCAAGGTACTGAAATGGATACACAAGAAGTGATTGAAGAAGAACTAGCAGCTACTGAAGAATCTAGTGAACCTGGTGATGTAATAGAAGAAACTGCAGACGAAGAGTAATCAAACGAGCAGATAACCCGTGACAATGGTGATAAGAGGATTCCTTTTATCACCATTTTTACAGCGTTAGAAAGTTTAGGACAAGAAATTAGGAGGAAATGTAATGGCTATAACAGCAAAAATGGTAAAAGAATTACGTGAAAATACAGGCGCAGGTATGATGGATTGTAAAAAAGCTTTAACAGAAGCAGACGGAGATATGGAAGAAGCAGTGAACATTCTTCGTAAAAGTGGTTCAGCTCAAGCAGCTAAAAAAGCAAACCGCGTAGCAGCGGAAGGGTCTACTTTTGTAAAAGTAGAAGGAGACCAAGCAGTGCTTCTTGAAGTGAACTGTGAAACAGACTTCGTTGTTAAAAATGAAACATTCCAAAAGTTAACAACTGATTTAGCAGACCATATTTTAGAAAATAACCCTGCAAGTATGGATGAAGTGATGAAACAAACGATTGTACGAGCAAATGATACAGTAGAAGAATATATCAATAGTGTTGTAGCAACAATTGGTGAGAAAATCACTTTCCGCCGTTTTGAACTATTAACTAAAACAGATCAAGATGTATTTGGTGCTTACTTGCATATGGGCGGTAGTATTGGTTCATTAGTAGTTCTTGAAGGAACGACGGAAGAAGCGGCTGCTAAAGATGTTGCTATGCATGTTGCTGCGGTTAACCCAAGCTATGTAAGCCGTGATGAAGTACCTGAAGCAGAAGTAAATGCAGAAAGAGAAATATTAAAAGAACAAGCACTTAACGAAGGTAAACCGGAAAAAATTGTTGAAAAGATGGTGGAAGGACGTTTGGGCAAATTCTTTGAAGGTATTTGTTTACTTGAGCAAGACTTTGTCAAAGACCCAGATATGAAAGTGAAACAATTTGTTGAAGATAAAGGTGCTACTGTAAAAGAATTTGTTCGCTATGAAGTAGGCGAAGGAATTGAAAAGAAAGAAGAAGATTTTGCAGAAGAAGTAAAGAGTCAAATGAACAAATAAATGGTTGGGATCGAAGAAGTACCCTTTCTGACACATTTGTAATGATTAGGGAGCACACTTGGTGTTCCCTGATTTTTTTTGGTATAATAGATAAGACAGAAAAAAATGGTTGATGGAGGTAATTATGACAGCACGTTATCATCGAATTGTATTGAAATTAAGTGGCGAAGCGCTTAGCGGTGAGCAAGGCAATGGAATTGAACCTAAGATTATAAAATCAGTAGCAGAACAAGTAAAAGAAGTGGCTGAATTAGGTGTTGAAATTGCAATTATCGTAGGTGGCGGCAATATTTGGCGCGGTAAAGTAGGAAGCGAAATGGGGATGGATCGGGCAAATGCTGATTATATGGGCATGTTAGCAACGGTGATGAACTCATTGGCTTTACAAGACAGTTTAGAGTCTAAAGGGGTCCCTACCAGAGTGCAAACATCCATCGAAATGAGACAAGTAGCAGAACCGTACATTCGTCGTAAAGCAATTAGACATCTGGAGAAAAAACGTGTTGTAATTTTTGCTGCTGGTACTGGAAACCCATATTTCTCTACTGATACAACCGCTGCACTAAGAGCTGCGGAAGTGGAAGCGGAAGTAATCTTAATGGCAAAAAATAATGTGGATGGCGTTTATAATGCAGATCCGAAATTACATAAGGATGCCAAAAAATATGAAGAACTTTCTTATTTGGATATGATTAATGATGGCTTGGAAGTGATGGACTCAACAGCTTCATCTTTATGTATGGATAACGATATTCCATTAATTGTCTTTTCCATAACAGAATTTGGCAACATTAAAAGAGTCGTGCAAGGAGAAGAATTAGGTACAACTATTAGGGGGAAATAACAATGGCAACAAGTGATATTTTTAAAACTATGGAACAGGATATGAAAACGGCTTTAAGTGCTTTTTCAAAAAACTTAGCTACTGTTCGAGCTGGACGTGCAAATCCTTCTATTCTAGACAATGTGTACGTAGATTATTATGGAGCGATGACTCCATTAAATCAATTGGCAACAATTGGGACACCAGAAGCTCGTCTGTTAGTGATTACCCCATTTGATAAATCTTCTATTTCGAATATTGAAAAAGCAATTCAAAAAGCAGATTTAGGCTTGTCACCATCTAGTGATGGGAACTTAATTCGAATTAACATTCCTACTTTAACAGAAGAGCGAAGAAAAGACTTATTAAAAGTGGTCGGAAAATATGCGGAAGAATCACGCGTACAAGTTCGTAATGTGCGCAGGGAAGCAAATGACCAATTGAAGAAATTAGAAAAGGATTCTGAGATAACGGAAGATGACTTAAAAGGATCTCAAGAGGATGTACAGAAAAAAACAGATGCTTACATTGATGAAATTGATCAATTAGTAAAATCAAAAGAAGCAGAGATATTAGAAGTGTAAGTTTCATTTCCATACCTTTATGTGTGATGAGCCCTCTTAAATATTAAGGGGGCTTTTGCTTCGCTTTCTTTGCTTGAATCTATTATAATTTAACAAGAGCCTTGTTTTAAGAGAGGAAAGTAATTATTCCTTTTAGCTTGTATAAACGCATAAAGTATTTGTTATAAAAGCGTATTGAATATATAGCCTTCCTTATCAATTTAAGTAAGGTTTATGATGTATAAATTAGATGCTTTTCTGTACGACTAATAGAAATGCAGATGCCAACGTCTGCACATTGAATTTCGGAGTTTAATCCTTTTGGGGGACATACTATGTCAATATGGTTACCATTTAAGAAAAAGAAACAAAAAGAATTACCAAATGAAATGATAGAAAATATCCCTTCTCATATAGCCATTATAATGGATGGCAACGGCAGATGGGCGGGGAAAAAAGGTTTACCTCGCATAGCTGGCCATAAAGAGGGAATGACGGTTGTAAGAAATACTGTTCGGATGGCGGTTAAATATAATGTTGATGTATTAACTTTATATGCATTTTCAACTGAAAACTGGAAGCGTCCAAAGCCGGAAGTCGATTTTATTATGAAATTACCAAAAGAGTTTTCACATGTGTATTTACCAGAAATGAAAAGAAACAACGTACAAATTGATACAATTGGTGACTTTGCTTCTTTGCCAACACATACGAAACAAGCCATTCAACATGCAAAAGATGAAACAAAACATAATGATGGATTGAAATTGAACTTTGCTTTAAACTATGGGGGACGTTACGAAATAATTCGTGCTATTAAACAAATAGCAACTGCTTGTGAAGCAGACGAAATGAATATAGAAGAAATTAATGAAGCATTGTTTGAACAACACTTGTATACGAATCAATTAGCAGATCCTGATTTATTAATTAGGACGAGTGGGGAGAAACGATTAAGTAATTTTTTATTATGGCAATCTGCTTATACGGAGTTTTGGTTTACGGAAGCATTGTGGCCTGATTTTAATGAAGCGCTATTTGAAGAGGCGCTCAAGGAATACGAGAAACGTAAAAGGCGTTATGGCGGCGTTTAAAGGAGTTTAGTGAATTCATGAAACAACGGATATTAACAGCAGTGATTGCATTACTCATTTTAGTACCACTGATTATTTATGGGAAATGGCCATTTATAGTGATTTCTATTGTATTTGCTTGTGTAGGGCTATATGAACTAATGCGGATGTACAATAGAAACAATGGTACTATATATGAGTTAGTGGCTTTTCTTTTTTTAATTGGCCTTGTTTACCCGAAGCAAGAGGCGACGTTATTTAGCTGGACACTTACAACGTATGATTTTATTCTTTTATTCCTTGTTGTATTATTAGGAATTATGGTTCTTAGTAAGAATGCTTTTTCTTTTGACCAAGTGTCTTTTATGTTTTTTGCAACGGTTTATATGGGTACAGCATTTCATGTATTAATTGAAACGCGTATGCTTGGATTGAACTACTTATTCTTTATATTATTTATCATTTGGGCGACGGATTCAGGTGCTTATTTTGTAGGAAAGTTTGTTGGTAAACGAAAGCTTTGGCCAGCGATCAGTCCGAATAAAACAATTGGTGGAGCCTTGGGTGGCTTAATCCTTGCGGTAATTATCGGGTCTATTTTTCATATTGTATACCCCTTCTCTTTACCCTTTTACAGCATCATTCTAATTAGTCTTGTTATTTCCGTTGTGGGTCAATTAGGAGATTTAGTAGCTTCAGCAATGAAACGTCATTATCAAATCAAAGATTTTGGCAAATTGTTTCCAGGTCATGGAGGAATTTTAGACCGACTAGATAGTTTGTTATTTGTACTCATCGTGCTATCTATCATACAATTTATTTAGAAGTTAAGGAGCGAGGGAGTGTTATCTAGTGACTACTGTAATTGCATTTATTTGTATGTTTGGTGTCCTTGTATTCATCCATGAATGGGGTCATTTGATATTTGCCAAACGGGCAGGGATGTTAGCAAGGGAATTTGCTATCGGTTTTGGTCCGAAAATGTTCTCGTTTGTCCGCAATGAAACTGTATATACAATTCGTTGGTTGCCTATTGGAGGATATGTTCGTGTAGCAGGAGATGATCCTGAAATAATTGAAATAAAACCGGGTCATCATATTGGTGTAACTTTTAATGATCAAGGCAAGGTAGATCAAATTATTGTTAACCATAAAGAGAAACACCCGAACGCGCATTTGATTGAAGTTTCTGAGGTAGATTTAGATCATGCGTTAACAATTAAAGGATATGAACCAGATGATGAAACAGAGCTGCAAGAATTTGCAGTTCATGAAAAAGCGTCGTTTATTGTTGATGAACAAGCAACACAAATAGCACCATTTGATCGTCAGTTTGCTTCTAAATCAGTTGGACAGCGGGCGATGCAGCTGTTTGCGGGTCCGATGATGAACTTTATTATGGCGATTATTCTCTTTATTATTATTGGTCTAGTCCAAGGGGTGCCGAGTGATAAAGCAGAAATTGGCGAAGTAGAAGAAGATACACCTGCACAAGAAGCAGGTCTGCACGGCGGTGATGAAGTCATTGAAGTAGATGGACAAACGGTAGCTACTTGGAAGGAATTTACAGCCTTCATACAAAAACATCCAGACGAAGAAGTGGAATTTTTAGTGGAACGAGATGGGGAGACGAAAGAGTTAGAAATTACTCCAGCTGCGATAGAAAATCCTGAGGACCCTGATGGATCGAAAATAGGACAGGTAGGTGTAGCTCCACTTATTGAGAAGTCGGTTTTTAAATCTCTCCAGTGGGGCGTTACTAAATCATACGATACTGCAAAGATGATCCTAAATAGCCTATTTATGCTTGTCACTGGGCAGTTGTCACTGGATGCTCTATCAGGCCCTGTTGGTATTTATGATGTGACAGATCAAGTGGTGTCATATGGATTTATATCTTATTTGACATTAACTGCTGTGTTAAGTGTTAATCTCGGAATCATTAATTTAGTCCCGCTCCCAGCACTCGATGGAGGTAGATTATTGTTTGTTGGTATTGAAGCAGTGCGTGGAAAACCAGTCGATCCACAAAAAGAAGGAATGGTCCATGTTATTGGGATTGCTCTGCTCATGTTGTTAATGATTGTTGTCACATGGAATGATATCCAACGATTATTCTCATAATCATTGGTCAACATGGCTTTCTTGTAAAAGGAAGCCATGTTTTATTTCCTACAGTATCTTACCTGTATTGCATTGAATCATTGAATGAAACGTTTGGAGTGTTCAAAATGGGTTTATCAAGTCAAGAAAAAATGCATATTTTATTAAAACAGCTAGCATTGCCAGAAGAATTGGTAGAGAAGTATTTCGATGAAAGTGCGTTGGAAAAAGTAGTTGTTCGAAAAAAAGAACAATCCTGGCACTTTTATATACACATCCCTCATGTATTACCTTTTTCAGTTTATGAAATGTTTTTACAGAAACTGAGAGATTCTTTTGCTTCTATTGCTAGTGTAAAACTGTATATTGAAGCAACAGAAAAAGAGTGCGAAGCTGAAGAAGTTGTAAAGTATTGGCAGTTCTTTCACAGTCAATTACCTAATTTACTGCCGACACAAACGAAGATACTTGCAGAAACCAGTGTTATTGAAAATGGATCTATTACACTTACAGCTACAACGGATGCTGAAGTTAACGCGTTAAAGCGTCGTGTGGAGCAGCCTTTTCAATCTTTTTGCGAGCAAGTTGGACTGAAATCGCTTCCTATCCAGTTCCAAGTACATACAACACCGGATGAAATGGCACAATTTAGAGAAAAAACTAGCCAAGAAGATCAGGAATTTGGCCGGCATGCTCGCAAAATGCAAGAAGAAAAACAAGAAAAAGAAAATAACGCTAAACCTGTTGAGCAATTTAAGATTGGTTATCCTATACAGGAAGATCCTGTTGAATTAGAGGAGATATTAGAAGAAGAGCGAAAAATCACCATACAAGGCTATGTCTTTATATCTGAAGTGAGAGAATTACGTTCAGGGCGCAGTTTACTGATCTTAAAAGCGACAGACTATACAGATTCATTAGAAATTAAAATGTTTTCCCGAAATGATGAAGACCAAGCTGTATTTGCAGCAGCAAAAGAGGGAATATGGATAAAAGCTAGAGGGAGAATTCAAACAGACCAATTTTCCAATGAATTAACGATGATGGCAACTGATATCCAAGAAGTTCAAATGAAAAAGCGAACAGATAATCATGAGGGGGAAAAAAGAGTAGAACTCCATGCGCATACAACAATGAGTCAGCTGGATGCTGTTATGAGTCCTTCACGTCTTATTCAGCAAGCTCATGATTGGGGCCATTCTTCGGTTGCTATCACGGACCATGCTGTTGTTCAAGGATTCCCGGAAGCACATCAAACGGCGGAAAAGCTCGGCATGAAAGTGCTATACGGCATTGAAGCAAACCTGGTCGACGATGGTATACCAATTAGCTATCAGCCAAAAGACATCTCGTTGAATGAAGGTACATACGTGGTTTTTGACGTAGAGACGACAGGTCTATCTTCCGTGTATGATACGATTATCGAACTTGCAGGTGTGAAAATGTATAACGGCGAAATCATCGATCGGTTTGAGCGCTTTGCTAATCCGCATCGACCGCTCCCGGAAAAAATCACTGATATTACAGGCATAACCGATGATATGTTAGTTGATGCACCGGAAGCAGATGATGTATTGCAGGAGTTTCATGACTGGGTGGGAGATAGTATCTATGTAGCACATAACGCTACTTTTGATATTGGTTTTCTGAATCAAGGTTACCGTAAGATTGGCTTAAATAAAGTAACAAATGTGGTAATTGATACATTGGAGTTGGCACGTTTTCTTTTACCAGAGTTAGGTAACCACCGTTTAAACACTTTGTGCAAGCATTTAAATGTGGAATTGACCCAACATCACCGAGCGATTTATGATGCAGAAGCAACGGCTTATTTATTTTGGAAGCTTGTTGAACAATTATCAGAAGCAGAGATTGATAATGTCATGCAGCTAAATAATCATATGGGAGAAGGGGATAGTTATCAGCATGGTAGACCAGCGCATTGTATTTTACTTGCCCAGAATGAAATAGGTTTAAAGAACTTATATAAACTGGTTTCTTATTCTCATACGAATTATTTTTACCGTGTTCCTCGCCTCCCTCGCTCTGTCTTAGAAAAGCATCGCGAAGGTTTGTTAGTTGGTTCTGCGTGTGATCAAGGAGAAGTGTTTGAGACGTTGATGCAAAAGTCTGCTGAAGATGCGGAGGACTTAGCGGAGTTTTATGATTATCTGGAGGTGCAACCACCAGAAAATTACGCTCACTTAGTAGAAAAAGAGTTAGTGCAACATGAAGGACAAATCATTGATATTATTCAAAAGATGGTCGCTATGGCTGATCGATTAGATAAAAGAGTCGTTGCAACCGGCAATGCTCATTATATTGAAACGTATGAAAAGCAATTTCGTGAAATCTTGATTGCTTCTCAAAAAGGGAATCCTTTAAACCGGGTCACCTTACCAAGTACACCATTTCGAACGACAGAAGAAATGCTGAACCAGTTTCAATTTTTAGGAGATGAAAAGGCGAAAGAAATTGTAATTGAAAACTCGAATGCTATAGCAAGTGAGATAGAAGCGATTTCTCCAGTTAAAGATGGTTTGTTTACGCCAAGCATTGAAGGTGCAGAAGAAGAAGTGAGACAATTAACGTATGGAAATGCGGAAAAGATATATGGTTCTCCCTTACCAGAACTTTTGCAATCTCGCTTGGATAAAGAATTAAATAGTATTATTGGGCATGGTTTTGCTGTAATCTATTTAATTTCTCATAAGTTGGTTAAAAAATCACTCATTGATGGATATCTCGTAGGTTCCAGAGGGTCGGTCGGATCCTCTTTGGTTGCTACGATGACCGAAATTACAGAGGTTAACCCGCTGCCTGCCCATTATGTTTGTCAAGAGTGCCAATATCATGAATTTTATACGGATGGATCTTATGCAAGTGGTTTTGACTTACCTGACAAAAATTGTCCGCATTGTCACACTGAATTGAAAAAAGATGGTCAAGATATTCCGTTTGAAACGTTCCTTGGATTTAAAGGAGACAAAGTACCGGATATTGATTTAAATTTCTCTGGAGAATATCAACCAGTTGCACACCAATATACGAAAGAATTATTTGGAGAAGATTATGTATTTCGAGCGGGGACCATCGGAACAATCGCACAAAAAACCGCTTACGGTTATGTTAAAGGATATGCAACAGATAAAAACTTGCAGTATAAAGGTGCTGAAATTGATCGACTCGTACAAGGATGCACTGGAGTGAAGCGAACGACCGGACAGCATCCGGGAGGAATCATTGTTGTACCTGACGATCGGGAAATTTATGATTTTACACCAATCCAATTTCCAGCAGATGATCGAAAAAGTGAATGGCGGACAACTCATTTTGACTTCCATTCTATAGAAGATAATTTATTGAAACTGGATATACTCGGACATGATGATCCAACTGTGATTAGAAAACTGCAAGATCTTAGCGGGATTGATCCGTTAGATATCCCGATTGATGATGAAGAGACGATGCAAATATTTTCCAGTACGAAAACAATTGGCGTGACACCGGAACAAATAGGCTGCAAGACGGGTACATTAGGTGTACCAGAATTCGGTACTTCCTTTGTAAGACAAATGTTAGAAGATACGAAACCAGATTCGTTTGCAGAACTCGTCATTATTTCCGGTCTGTCTCATGGTACGGATGTATGGCTGGGTAACGCACAAGAATTAATTAACAATGGGACTTGTGAAATTGGGGAAGTTATCGGCTGTCGTGACGATATTATGGTTTACTTAATGCAAAAAGGATTGGATGCCTCTTTAGCATTTAAAATTATGGAGTTTGTTCGTAAAGGGCGCGGTTTAGAAGATGAGTGGATCCAGGAAATGAAAAAACACGGCGTACCAGATTGGTATATTGAGTCTTGTAAAAAAATTAAATATATGTTCCCGAAAGCGCACGCGGCAGCATATGTATTGATGGCTGTTCGGATTGCTTATTTTAAAGTACATTATCCGATTTATTTTTATGCGGCATATTTCTCCATTCGGGCCGCAGACTTTGAATTAGATACGATGATAAAAGGGGCGACTGCTTTAAGGAATCGCATACAGGAAATTAAAGACAAAGGAAACGATGCCGCACCAAAAGAGAAAACGTTGTTGACGGTGCTGGAAGTGTCGCTTGAAATGTGTGAGCGAGGATTTAGTTTCCAAAAAGTTGATTTATATCGGTCTGATGCTTCGGAATTTATTGTAGAAGATAACACATTAATTCCACCATTTAATGTAGTAGAGGGCCTGGGAACAAACGCAGCGATTAATATTGTAAAAGCAAGAGAAGATGGCGAGTTTTTATCGAAGCAGGATCTACGTACCCGCAGCCGGATTTCGAAAACGGTCTTGCAATATTTGGATGATCATGGGTGTTTAAATGGTATGGAAGAAGAAAACCAATTATCTTTATTCTAATCAAGAATAAGCACGTATGAGATTGTGAGCAAAAGAAGGTTCATTCTATTCTCTAAGCAAGCACTTGACACAATCCGGATGAGTTGTTTGTATAGGGAAACTATGATATAATTAGGTCGTAATTATGTAGAACGATTGGGTAAAGAGAGTGGGTTCTCCCACTCTCTCTTCTATACAGGATGAACAGATTCCCCCAGCCATCAAGAAGGCGGGGGTTTTATATTGATTAGGATAGAAATAATAGTACAACGGCAAGGAGGAAGAGAATGAGTAAAGTTAACTTAAAAGAAATTGAAGAAATGATTACTCCTATATTAGAAGCGACCTCTGTAGAGTTGTCAGATATTGAATATGTACGACATGGAAAAGAAGCTTTCTTACAAATTTATATTGATAAAGATGGCGGTGTGGATCTGAATGATTGCAGTATAGTATCTGAGAAAATAAGTGAATTACTCGATCAAAATGATCCTATTAAAGAAGCGTATTTTTTAGAGGTGAGCTCACCTGGTGCAGAGAAACCGTTGAAAACGAAAGAAGATTTTGAGAAGCATGTTAATGATAATATTTTTGTTTCCTTATATGTTCATGTTGGAGACGATAAAAAATATGAAGGTGTATTAAAGTCTTTTCAAAACGATATAGTGACGATTGAATACAAATGGAAGCATACGACAAAACAAGTAGATATCCCATTTGATAAAATTGCAAAAGCCAGATTAACGGTAATGTTATAATAGAGAGGGGAAGTGTAGTGAATAACGAATTATTTGAAGCAATACACTATTTAGAAAAAGAAAAAGGTATTGATAAAGATATTTTACTAGAAGCTTTGGAAGCTGCATTGATTTCTGCATATAAGAAGAACTTTAAATCAGCAGGCAATGTTTCAGTTAGATTTAACGAAGAAGAAAGTACCATGCAATTATTAGCTCAAAAAACGGTAGTAGAAGAAGTAGAAGATGAGCAAGAAGAGATTTCTGTGGAAGAAGCAGAAGAAATAAACACGGATTATGAAGCCGGCGATATTGTTGAAATGGAGGTTACTCCAAAGAACTTCGGTAGAATTGCTGCCCAAGCTGCGAAACAGGTGGTTACCCAACGTGTTAGAGAAGCAGAAAGAGGAGTTATTTTCAACGAGTACGCGGACAAAGAAGATGATATCATGACTGGAATTATCCAGCGTGTCGACGCACAATTTGTGCATATTGACTTAGGAAAAATTGAAGCAAAATTAGCAAAAGCAGAGCAAATTGAATCAGAGGAATATCGCGTACATGATCGAATCAAAGTATACGTAACGAAAGTGGAAAATACGAATAAAGGTCCACAAATTTATATTTCCCGCTCTCATCCAGGCTTATTAAAACGCTTGTTTGAAATGGAAGTACCAGAAATCTATGATGGAACAGTTGAAGTTAAATCGATTTCCCGTGAAGCGGGAGACCGTTCGAAAATATCAGTCCATGCAGAAGATCCAGATGTAGATTCAGTCGGTTCATGTGTTGGTCCTAAGGGGCAGCGGGTAGAAGCTGTAGTTAATGAATTAAATGAAGAGAAAATTGATATCGTTGAATGGTCAGAAGACCCTGTTGTCTTTATATCAAATGCTTTAAGCCCATCCAATGTCTTAGATGTAATCGTAAACGAGGAAGAAAAAGCTACCACTGTTATTGTGCCTGACTTTCAATTATCTTTAGCCATTGGGAAGCGTGGTCAAAATGCTCGTCTCGCTGCCAAATTGACAGGTTGGAAAATCGATATAAAAAGTGAATCAGTAGCAAGAGAAGAAGGGTTGTTACAAGAAGAATCTGTCTTTTTGGAAGAAGCGGAAGATATAGAAGACGGAGAAGCTGAAGATACTGACGACGACTTTTTATTTGGCAGATAAGAAATTACAAAAATTTCTTCCTGCATAAGTACACCTAAAGCAATAGGGAGGTTGTCACATGGTGAGTAAACGTAAAACACCATTGCGTAAATGTGTAGTTACACAAGAGCAAAGGCCAAAGAAAGAAATGATACGTATCGTACGCAATAATGAAAATGAAGTTTTTATGGACCCTACAGGTAAGAAGAATGGCCGGGGAGCTTACTTATCAATAGATACGGATATTATTAATCAAGCTGAAAAGGATAAAGTCCTTGATAAAACATTTAAAGTAAAGGTCGATCCTTCTATATACGAAGAATTACGTGAGCTTGCAAAGAAGAAATCAAATGGATAATCAAGCTTGCTTATCTTTATTAGGGTTGGCTTTTAGAGCAGGTAAGTGTATTCTGGGAGAAGAGTTAATTTTAAAGGAAGTACGCAAAGGAAGAGTAAAGCTATTATTATATGCAGATGATATAAGTAATCAGTCTCAAAAACGATTACTCAATAAATGCGTGACATATAATGTAGCTCATATGAAAGTAGGGAGTAGACAAGAGCTTTCCCAAGCAATTGGAAAACAGGACAGAGTTGCAATTGCCATTACGGATAGCGGGTTTGCCCAAAAATTAACAGAATTACTTTCATAAAACATTCGGGGGTGAACGTATGACAAAAATGAGAATATACGAATATGCGAAACGGAATAATGTAGCAAATAAGAAAGTCATCGATCAATTAAAATCGATGAATCTAGATGTGAGTAATCATATGTCTACAATAACAAAAGAAACACAAGACCAATTAGATCAAGCGTTGCAAATAAAAACAGCTGAAGCAAATGACCAGGCAACAACTAAAAACCAAGAAAAATCGAATCAGAGTAGTCAAGCTTCAGAGAAAAGCAAGCCGAGTAAAAATTCAACACATCATTCATCTAAAAAAGAAACAGCTTCGAATAAGAAAACAAGTGCAAAAGGCAAGCATACACAGCAAGCAAAAGGGAAAAAGCAAAAAGGGAAACACTCAAAAGGCTATAAAGAAGCTCCTGCTTCAACCAAAGCTGCTAAACCAGAAACACCTAAACATATAGTTTACAGCGGTACACTAACGGTGGAAAAGCTTGCTGAGAAGTTAAATAAAGACGTTTCAGAGATCATTAAAAAACTGCTTTTTCTAGGTATTATGGCTACGAAGAATCAAGATTTAGAAGATGATGCAGTGGAGCTAATTTGTGATGATTATAACGTTACAGTTGAAAAAGAAATCATTCTAGCGGATACGGACTTTGATAAATACCGCAAGAAAGATAAAGAAAAAGATATGGAAGAACGCCCGGCAGTAGTTACCATTATGGGACACGTAGACCATGGGAAAACCACGCTACTTGACTCGATTCGCCATACAAAAGTAACAGCTGGTGAAGCGGGAGGTATTACGCAACATATTGGTGCTTATCAAGCTGAAACGGATGATAAAAAAATAACTTTTCTAGATACACCCGGACACGAAGCTTTTACAAGCATGCGTTCACGCGGAGCACAAGTGACCGATATTTCAATTTTAGTTGTAGCAGCAGATGATGGGATTATGCCACAAACCATTGAGGCAATTAATCACGCAAAAGCGGCAGAAGTTCCGATTATTATTGCAGTGAACAAAATGGATAAAGAAGCTGCAAACCCAGACCGAGTCATGCAGGAATTAACAGAGTATGAACTTGTTCCTGAAGATTGGGGAGGGGACACAATCGTTGTTCCTATTTCTGCTAAAAAGCGAGAAGGAATTGATCACCTTCTAGAAATGATTTTACTCGTCGCTGAAATGGAAGAGCTAAAAGCAAATCCTAAAAAAGTTGCTTTTGGTACAGTTATTGAAGCTCAGCTTGATAAAGGACGCGGCCCAGTAGCCAGCCTTCTCGTACAAGAAGGAACATTATCTACAGGCGATTCTCTTGTAGCAGGGAATACACATGGGAGAGTTCGTGCAATGGTCAGTGATGTGGGAGAGCGTATCGATAAGGCGCTGCCATCTACTCCAGTAGAAATAACAGGGCTTAATGCAGTACCTCAAGCAGGCGATCAGTTCCTTGTATTCCGTGATGAGAAAAAAGCGCGTCAAATTGGTGAATCACGCTCTCGTCAATATATTGAAGAGAATCGCGGCAGCCAAGCAAAAGTCAGCTTAGACGAGCTGTTTGATCAGATTAAGCAAGGCGAAATGAAAGATTTAAATGTTATTATTAAAGCAGACGTTCAAGGTTCTGCAGAAGCATTAGCTGCCTCATTACAGAAAATTGAAGTGGAAAATGTAAATATCAAAATTATTCATACAGGAGTAGGTGCGATAACTGAATCAGATGTGATTCTTGCCTCAGCTTCTAATGCTATTGTTATCGGCTTTAATGTTCGACCGGCAAATAATGCGAAAAAAGCTGCTGAAAGAGAGAAAGTAGATGTTCGCATGCATCGTGTTATTTATCAGGCAATTGAAGAAATTGAAGCGGCAATGAAAGGTATGTTAGATCCTGAATATGAAGAAAAAGTAATCGGACAGGCAGAAGTAAGAGAAACATTTAAGGTGTCAAAAATAGGTACTATTGCAGGAAGCTATGTAACCGATGGGAAAATCACACGAAATTCTTCTGTACGCCTCATACGAAATGGAGTCGTTTTATTCGAAGGAGAACTGCTTGATTTGAAACGATTTAAAGACGATGTAAAAGAAGTAGCGCAGAATTACGAATGTGGTATTACGATTAAAGATTTCAACGATATTAAAACAGGCGATTTAATTGAAGCTTTCGTGATGGAAGAAATTGAACGAAAATGATTGTGTACATGGAGATAGAAGGAATTATCTTCGAATCAACTTCGCTAAAAGAGAAGCGATCTGTTATCCAATCGTTAATCGATACGATTCGTGCTCATTTTAACGTTTCTGTTGCTGAAATAGAATATCAAAATGTATGGCAACGAACAAAAATTGGCATTGCAATCGTAACAAACGAGATTCGCTTTGGAGAACAAGTGATGCAAAAAATACAAACCAAAATTGATAACAACGCTCAATTTGAAACCACCAATGCGGACATTGAATATCTGTAAAGCTTGTTAACGGATTGGAGGGATAAATATGGAAAATACAAGAACTAGCCGAGTAGCCGAGCAAATGAAAAAAGAAGTTGGAGATATATTAAATCGTAAACTTAAAGATCCACGTATCGGGTTTGTCACTGTAACAGATGTTGATTTAACGAACGACCTTCAGCAAGCAACGATATTTGTTACTGTTCTAGGAGATGAATCAGAAATAGCAGAATCTTTCAAAGGACTTCATAAAGCAACAGGTTTTATCCGCTCAGAAATCGGCCAGCGTATTCGGTTACGGAAAGTTCCTGAAATTACATTTGCTTATGATGAAGCACATGATTATGGAAATAAAATCGACGCGATTATTAGAGATTTATATAAAGAGTAAACATAATCTGACCAGCTGTTTCATGTAGAGGAACATTTGGTCAGATTTTTTACATTTTTTTAGTATAGATACATTAAGAAAGCAGGTGAAAGTGAATGAACGGGATTATCCCTTTATATAAACCTAAAGGACTAACGTCTCACGACTGCGTCCATAAAATCAGAAAAATATTACATATAAAAAAAGTCGGACATACAGGTACACTCGACCCTGATGTGGAAGGTGTTTTACCTATTTGTGTCGGGGAAGCAACCAAAATCATTCCTTTTTTGTTAACTTTGCCTAAAGAATACAAAACGGAAGTTGCACTTGGGAGAACAACAACGACGGAAGATGCAGCAGGTGAGGTGCTAGAAGAGATGCCTGTTGGCGCATCGTTTCCAACACAAAAGCAGGTGGAGCAAGTCTTACATGATCATCAAGGGGATATAACTCAAATTCCTCCTATGTATTCAGCTGTAAAAGTAAAAGGAAAAAAATTATACGAATATGCTCGCGAAGGAATCGAAGTAGAGCGCCCTAAAAGAACGATTACGATTCATAAAGCTTCTTTAATACAAGAGAAAACTCGTTTAGCGGAAGGGAAGTTTCAATGTAGAATTTTGTGCTCAAAAGGTACTTACATTCGTACATTATGTGTTACAATTGGTGCAGCGTTAGGTTATCCGGCACATATGTCACAACTCACTCGTACGATAAGTGATGGCATTAATTTATCAGAGACATACACATTAGAGGAAATTACTGAAAAAAAACAACAGAACAGTTTATCAGATGTGTTTTTACCAGTTTCTCAAGGATTACAGCATTTACCAACATTGCAAGTGGATGAAGCAAAAAAAAGAAAAGTTTTACAAGGACAAAAGTTAGCTTATTCGCAGGATGATAATGTAAAAACGACTCCATTTAAGATTATGCATGAAGAAGAATTATTAGCTGTGTATGAGATACACCCAACGGAGTCTGGCCTGATCAAACCAGTTCGAGTGTTCAATTTGTACAAGAATGAAGGGGAATAAGGATGGAAACAATATATATATCATATCCGCACACATTGATTCGGAAAGAATTACCAGAGACAGTAGCAGCGATTGGTTTCTTTGATGGTATTCATCAAGGTCATCAATCACTTATTCAGGAAGCAGTTCACCAAGCGAAAGAAACAAAACGTAAAAGTGCAGTTATTTCATTTTACCCTCATCCTTCTGTTGTGTTAAAGAAAGATGTAGATAAAGTAGAATATATTACAACAATTGAAGAAAAAGCAGAACTGCTAGAAGCATTGAACGTAGATTACTTTTATATCATTACTTTCAATAAAGAGCTTTCATTGTTATCACCACAGGACTTTATCGACTCGTTTATTGCAGGGTTAAACATCCAGCACTTAGTTGCAGGATTTGACTATTCTTTCGGTCATAAAGGCGCAGGTAATATGGAAAATATAAACGAATATAGCCAGGGTCGATTTACGACAAAAGAAATGGAAGAGTATACGTATCAACAGGAGAAAGTGAGTTCCACCCGCATCCGCAAATTATTAGCAGCTGGAGATGTTTCTGGTATTGTTCCTTTACTCGGAAGAACTTACAGTGCTTCAGGGACCGTTATTCACGGGGATAAAAGAGGAAGAGAATTAGGTTTTCCTACTGCAAATATTGAAGTGAGTGATGAAAAATTATTACCAAAGCAAGGAGTGTATGCAGTAACGATAAGAGTAAGAGGAGAAATATACAAAGGAATGGCCAGCTTTGGAGTAAATCCAACATTTAAAGATGCCCGTACCAATCCTTTATTAGAGACATATATTTTTGATTTTACAGATGAAATCTATGAAGAATCAGTGAAGGTTTATTTCCATCAGTTTATACGAGAAGAAAAGAAATTTGCTGGCAAAGAAGAAATTATTGCAGCTTTAGAACGAGATGAAAGAAAAGTTAAAGATTACTTTAATAAGTAAACGGTCTTGTTTAGTGAATTTTTAAGGGACTGTTTTTCACATAAGAACGTAAACATAAAAGTTAAAGGATTTCGCTTGATTTTTATCGAAAGAAAAGGTAGTGTATACAATGAAGAACCTTCGCTTGGCAAAACGTTTCTCCGACGATTGCTAGGGGAATGGGGATGTAGAAAATTAGGAGGTGCAAACATATGAGTATGTCTAAAGAACGTAAGTCTGAAATTATTAGTGAATTTAAGGTACATGAAAATGATACTGGTTCCTCTGAAGTTCAAATCGCTATTTTAACGGATGAGATTAATAATTTAAACCAACATTTACGTGAACATAGTAAAGACCATCACTCACGTCGTGGCTTATTGAAAATGGTAGGTAAACGTCGTAATTTACTTAACTATTTACGAGAAAATGATGTGACGCGTTACCGTGATGTTATTCAAAAACTAGGTTTACGTCGCTAAAGAAAAGCAGGAGTACTCCTGCTTTTTTTACTTTTATTAAATAGTTAATATAAAAA
>DATGTM010000004.1:0-8420 GCA_035301845.1 Pseudogracilibacillus sp.
ATTGAAGCCAACTAATGTCCCAATTGCACTAAAAGCAACGGTAGAAATAATCGCAACCATGAAGAATGCTCGTGCATTATCTTTCATCCGATGTGATAAATCCGAGAATAACAACATATTTGTTTTCTTCCAAAATAAAGCACGTCTGGATTTTAATTTCCGCACCACATACACACTAATTTGCGTAAACAATAAATAGGTGCCTACTACTACAAGTCCGATAACTGGAAACATGGCAAAGACAACGGCCGGCCCTTTAATGAACAACGCAATCGCATAACCAGACCCTAATAATAAGACAGCCAGTAACGTTAACCATAAAGAAGCTTTAGGTTCACTTTTTCCTTTTTCCTCCCCTTTTATCAGAGAGACTAATTTATTCGTACGCAGAACAAACGTAACAAAGACAGAGATCACTAAAAACAGTAACGTGAAAGACAGGAACGTAATCAACAGCGCCATGGTTGGAAAATAGAATTGAAGCGCCCCCTCTAACACAAGCACATTTTCAGCAATCATTAAAATAATTTTCGAAAAGACCAATCCCAAAACCATTCCAAAAACAGTCGCTAAAAAGCCGATAATCATATTTTCTAAAAAGACCATCCACCGAATTTGGGGATTTGACATGCCTTGCATCATTAATAAGCCGAATTCTTTTTTTCGTGATTGTAAAAAAGAACTCATCGAGTACAAAATAAAGAAGAATGAAAATACGTAAATAATTCCACCAGCGGCAAGCATCCCTTTTGTCGCATTTGCATTCATATCTGCAGCTGTTAATGTCGGATGAAATGCAAAATTTGCAAACGTAAAGAAAACCATTACCGTAAATAGACTGCTCAGAAAGTACGCAATATATAAGCGTTTATTACGGAATACATTAAGAAAGGCGAACTGACGAAAGGTCATTGTCATCCCCTCCCATTAATGAAAGTGTATCGATGATCTTTTGGAAAAAGACTTTCCGTGAATCCCCTTGATGAATTTCCGAATACAGTTTCCCGTCCCGAATAAAAATAACTCGATCACAATAACTGGCAGCTTGGGCTTCATGCGTCACAAGCATCGTCGTAGCCCCTTCTTCTTTATTCATCATTCTGAGAAGTTCCATGACGTCTTTAGAGGATTTAGAGTCCAGATTCCCCGTCGGTTCATCCGCTAAAACGAGTTTCGGATTGTGGATCATCGCACGAGCAACAGCTGCCCGCTGTGCTTGACCACCCGAAATTTCATAAGTTCGTTTACTCAAAATCTCTTTTATTCCCAGTTTTTCTGCTATTTCGTAGGCTTTTTCTTTCATTTCTTTTACTTTCTTTTTATCCAACGTTAAAGGAAGTACAATATTTTCTTCAACTGTTAACGTGTGTAATAAATTAAAATCCTGGAAAACAAACCCAAGTTCCTGTCTTCTAAATTTCGCCAGTTGATTCTTTTTTAATTGATGTGGATTATCCCCTTCAATAAGCACTTCGCCCGTCGTCGGTTCATCTATGGTGGCAATGATGTTTAATAACGTCGTTTTCCCACTTCCGGACGGCCCCATTACTCCGATAAATTCCCCTTTTTCCAAATGAATATCAATATCTGTTAACGCCCGGTAAGGAACTTTACCTTCATATACTTTACCCAGCTGTTTTACATCTAACATAGCTTTCCTCTCCTTCGTTCGATATTTTCTACATTAAGTATACAACGGAGAAGAATTTGTAACGATCGATGTTTCTTTCAACTGCCTTACAATCTTGTAAGGTTGATGAAATTAAAAAAGCAACGTGAATATCGTACCTTTTCCAACAGTTGAATCCATCTGGATCTCATGACCTAAATAAGCTGCTACTTCTTTTGTTACATACAATCCAACACCGGTTGATTCTTTAAACGTTCTGCCGTTCTCTCCTGTATAAAATGCGTCAAAGATTCGCTTGGTATCAGAACTCGGTATACCTACTCCAAAATCTTGGATAGCTAAAGCAATGCGCTTTTGCTGACGAAAGACGCGGATACAAAAGTAATCACTTTGTTCTTTGGAATATTTGACCGCGTTATGCACCAGTTGTGTCACCATAAACAACAGCCACTTCTCGTCTGTTTCCACTTGAACAGCTTCGTCTTCCATTTCTACTTTCGGATAGACCCGATTGCGAATAAAAAAACGTTTATTTTCCTGATTTACTTGTTGGATAAAGGTTTTTAAATTAACGGTTTTGACATTGAAATCTTGTTGTATGGAACGTAGCCGAGCCATATATAAAACAGTATTCAGCCCATTTTTCAACCGCTCCGTTTCATCCCGGATATCAGAAGAATACGGTTCATCCAATTCGCGGGCAGTTAACTCAATTACAGAGAGCGGCGTCTTCATCTGGTGCACCCACAAATCCATAAATACTAAATGCTCTTCTTGCTTCTTAGCTTGAATAGACACCTCTTCTTGATAAAGCGCATGGCTGGATTTCAGTAAACGGGACAAAGCTTGATAGACAGGTGTTTGTGCGTTCACCTCGTACACTTCATCCATCGTTGTAAAGGGCTGCGATAATCGTTTGTAGAAAGGACGATGACGTATATATTGGTACACTAAATACACAATTAATATACAGCTAAATAGAAATAAACTATACAGAATTAAAGCAATATCACGAAATCCAGCAAGCCAAAAAACAAGAATAATTAAACCAAACTGAAACGCTTGAACAAACAATAACAGTAAATGGTTTCTCATAAATAACTTCAATGCTGTTCACTCCTTACCAGGTGACGTGCAACCGATAGCCTACGCCGCGCACTGTTTCAATTGCATCTTGAATACCCAGCTCCTGTAATTGCTTACGCACACGAGTCACGTTCACGTTCAACGTATTATCATCTACAAAAGCGAATTCATCCCAGATGGTTTCCAGTAAATCTTCTCTTCCCGCAACTCGCGGGTATCTATCCAATAACATTTCTATAATATAGGCTTCATTTTTAGACAATGTTTGTATTCGCTCTTTAAAATGTAACTCAAGTCGCTCAGGATACAATACCAGACCGGATTCTGCTATTGTTCTTTCTTTTAGCTCCGGGGCATACTCTCCATATGCTCGTCGCAATTGACTACGCACTTTAGCCAGTACGATTTCAGGATGAAATGGCTTGGTAATAAAATCATCTCCACCGTTTTCCAGCGCCATAATTTGATCCATCTCTCCTACACGCGCGGAGATAAAGATGATTGGACAAGTAGATATTTGTCGTAGTTGCCTGCACCAATAAAATCCATCAAAGCTCGGTAAATTAATATCTAATAATACTAGATGAGGAGCGAACTTTTCAAAATCTTCGAGGATGTTTTGAAAATCGACGGCTGCTTTGGTTTCGTAATCATATTTTTGTATTGTCTTTTCCAATAATTCCGCTAAAGCATGATCATCTTCTACAATATATATTTTTTGCATTGTCTTACCTCCTTGAACGTACAACGTATTCCATCAGTAAAAAATACATTGAAAACTTCACGCATAAATTGTATGTTTTTTATCAACTGCGCAAAAAGCCTTTTCACCATTATAATGGTAAAAAGGCTCAAATTCACGTATAGCTTTCTTGTTTTACTGTTTTTTTCTTGCGTAAGCGAACCAGGACTGCAGTTATGCCACCGGCCACTAAAGCCGGGACTAACCATCCTAATCCTTTTTCATATAAAGGAAGAACTGTATTCAATGTATCGACCGTCTGCTGCAGCAACGGAAAGTAATCAAGGTCCAGTGAACTATATAATTCTTTAACACCGTCAATACAACTGATGATTAACGTTACGCTCATTGCAGCAATATAAACAGAACGCTCCCCACGGAAAAAAGGTGCTAAAAACGTAAGCAATACAAGTACAATTGCTTGTGGATATAAGAACATCAATACAGGAACGGAATAGGTAATAATATTATCTAAACCAAAATTGGCTACTCCGAACGTAATCAATGCGAATACAACCACAAATTGTTTCTCGCTTATTTTTGGTATTAATTTATGAAAATATTCTCCCATCGAAATATTTAATCCAATTGCGGTAGTCAGACAAGCAAGTAAGATCACAATGGCTATTAAAATTTCCCCAAATACACCCAAATAATAGGTAGCAGTCCCTGACAATACTGGCCCACCATTATCCATAATGCCTAATTCGGCTACGCTAGTGGCACCTAGATACGCAATGCCTACATACATAACACCTAATAACACAACTGCAATCAATCCAGCTTTGCTTGTTTCTTTAAAAATAGCACTCGGCTTTGTTACTCCATGAGAGCGGACAATTTGGATGATGAGAATACCAAAAATAAGCGCCGCTAACGCGTCCATTGTATGATAACCTTCTAAAAATCCATTAATACCTGCTTCAACTGACGAGCGATAAGCTTCTACCGGAGAAGGAATAACCCCCATCGGCTGAACAATCGCATAAATTAATATAATACCTAATGTGACAACTAAAGCAGGTGCCAACACTTTCCCGATATTATCCACTAACTTAGCAGGATACAATGAAAAAATAAGTACAAAACCAAAGAATAACGCTGTAAAAATCAATAAGCCCGTCGACTGATTGGAAGATGCTACAAACGGAGCGATACCAATTTCATAAGCAACCGTTCCAGTTCGTGGCGCGGCAAAGAATGGACCAATTGTTAAATAAAGCAACGTTGTGAAAAGCAATCCGTAAACGGGATGAATTTTACTAGAAAGTTCATTTAAATCTTCATTCCCTGATTTCGCAAGCGCCAAAATACCAAGGAGCGGCAGCCCTACCCCAGTCAATAAAAAGCCAAATGTTGCTATCCATACATTCGTTCCAGCACTTTGTCCTAATTGTGCTGGAAAAATAAGATTCCCTGCACCAAAAAATAATGCAAAAAGCATAAAGCCAATTGCTATTGTTCCTCTTTTCTTCATATGTACACCTTCGTTTCAATTTTCTGTCTATTTAAACGCATGAAAAAATGGCTCAGCAAAGAAACGCGCTGAACCATTTACTTCATTAAAAAAGATAAGCTTATGCATCTAACTTTTCGTCGATTTCGGCATCTTCTTTCACTTTATCAATTTTCTTCTGTAATGCTTCATTTGTCTTCTGATCAAGCAGATTTGTCTTTAATTGATCCTCAACTTCATCTAGTTCAGGCACATCCTCATTTTCTTCTGCTAATTCATCATACGCTTCTTGAACTTCTTCATCAGATACTTCCTCGTCAATCTTTTTCTCTTTAAATTTGTCTAATGTTAATTCAAAGCGCAATTGCTCTTTAAACCCATCTTCGGACATTTGGAATTGGTCTAAAATATTTTTATAATTATCTTCATTTTCGGATTTGATGGTATCTATCTCATCTTCTGCTTCTTCTTCAGAAACTTCAATGCCCTCATCTTTTGCATATTGCAATAAAACAATGCGATCAATTAATGAATCCATTGTCAGTTCTTGAATTTCTTTTTGATCAACATCTTGATCAGATTGAGTAGCAAAAGATTTTAATTGTGCATATATAATATTATACGTCTCACCTTCTACATCTTCATCATTAATAACTGCTACGACATCATCATCCGGTACCTTTTCATCATCGGAAATCTCCACTTGCTCTGCTTCTTGTTCTGGGGCCGCTTCATTTGAAGCATTTTCTTCATTATTATCTCCACATGCCACTAAGAAAATGGCAACGAGTAAAATCGATAACCCTGAAATATACTTTTTCATCAAACGAATCTCCTTTATATTTGAAAATCTACTCTTCTATTATTCAACCATATTCACTGGTATTCAACAAGCAGAAAGCTTTTTAGCAGAGAAGAAACTTCAACCCCCCTTATATGGTAAGAGATACTGGAGTTTTTTAATAGTTGCATTAACAACGTAGGCTGTCAGTATCTCTTTCTGTTGCTTCGAATACTTCTTTCTTAAAAAGCCACAGCAAAGAGGCTGTGGCTTTTCAAACTTGCTTATACTGTCTATATTATACTAAATCCCACTACCAATCGCTACTGTTCTTTAGATGTCGAACAACATATGAACAATTCAATGATTAAAAATGGCCTGTTGGTAAATTATCTAAGATTTTTTTAGGGACATCTTCTTTTGTAACAAATGTATGGTCTTTCACCTTTTTATCACGTACGAGCAGCCTAATCACACAAGACTCTTCTTCTTCCGGTTTTATTGTTACTTCTTGAGTATTGCGTTCACCGTCTTCATCAATGGTAGGAATGGTGTAAGTGACTTCTTCATAATCATCTACTACGAAATCTTCAGGAATTGTTCCATATTGAAAGTCGGCTGTAGATTCCGTATACTTATAAATTCCAAAAGCACTAATAGCAAGAAATAAAGCTACGCCTATTCCAATTTTAATCCCTTTATTCGACATCCCTTTTCCTCCTTAATGACTTCTAAAGTACTATATCCATTATACACATTTTCACAGAGATTGTTGTTTCGTTTAGATTACTTTTTTTAACATATATATTACACACCGTAACATAAGGCCATCTCGGGCGAAGTTCAATCAAAACCTCACAACGCTTTATAATGAATGAACTGATTACTTTAACCTAGGAGTGAAAAGCTTGGCGCTATATTCGGTAGCACTATCTTACACATGAAAAGCCGCAGTCCATCCATCTAGAATGAATCTACTGCGGTCTTTCTTTCCGAAAATATATTATTTTTGTAAACTTTCGTCTACTTCATCCACCATTTCAGAAACAGATTGTAATCCGCCACCTGATAAATACCAGTAATCTGGATCTAAATAATAAATAGCATCGTTTTTCATCGCTTTTGTCTTTTCCATTAAATCATTTTCAATAACTTCTTTAGCTGCAGATCCTTCGCCAATTGCTGCACTGCGATCTATTACATATAATAAATCAGGATCTTGTTCTACGACATATTCAAAGGTCACATTTTGACCATGTGTAGACACCTCAATACCCTCATCAGATGCAGGGACACCAAACACGTCATGGATTAAACCAAAACGTGATTCCGGACCATAAGCACTAATTTTATCATCATTAGCCAAGACGATAAGACCGTCTTTATCACTTTCTTCAGCATCTTCCTGAACAGCTTCAATTTTCTCTTCCACTTCTGCTAAACCAGCATCCGCTTCTTCTTCTTTATCGAAAATTTCACCAATTTTACCAACGTTTGCTTTAAATGAATCCATGTATTCCGAAGTATCTACTCCTACATAAACGGTCGGAGCCAGCTCTTCTAATTGCTCATATAAGTCCGATTGGCGGCCGGAAATCAAAATCACATCTGGATCAATTTCCGCAATCTTTTCAAAATCCGGTTCTTTTAAACTGCCAACATTTTCGTACTCATCACTTTCATACTTGTCGAGATAAGTTGGCATATTATTCTGAGGCACACCAGCAACCTCGACATCCAGTTCATCTAAGGTATCTAAGGCGCCAAAATCAAACACAACAACCTTCTTCGGGTTCTTTTCGACTTCCGTTTCTCCTAACTCATGCTCAACGGTAACTGTTTCTTTTTCTTTTGCTTCCCCTTCATTTTCCGACTCGTTTGAACCGCAAGCCGCTGCAATAACAGCAATGACACTTAACATTAAAACGATCTTTAGCTTCTTCACTCACAAACGCTCCTCTATTAAAAGTACACGCAAATGCGCTGATTTTCAATTTCTTTAATATCAATATCCATGTCGTAAATATCTTTTAATACACAGCGGTCAATCACGTCACATGTACGACCATGCTTAACGATTTTCCCATCTTTTAAAGCGACAATTTCATCAGAATAGCAAGAGGCAAAGTTAATATCATGGATGACTATAACAATCGTTTTCCCTAACTCATCCACTAAACGACGTAATGTTTTCATGATTTGAACAGAGTGGCGCATATCTAGGTTATTTAAAGGCTCATCTAATAAGATGTATTCTGTATCTTGTGCTAAAACCATCGCGATATAAGCACGTTGGCGCTGACCGCCACTAAGTTCATCAATATATTTGTCTTCTAACTCTTCCAGTTCCATATAGGAAATGGCTTCATCAACTTTTTGCCAGTCAAAACGTTTTAAGCGTCCTTTTGAGTACGGAAAGCGTCCAAATGAAATTAACTCTCGTACGGTTAATTTTACGCCCATCGTGTTAGATTGTTTCAAAATCGATATCTTCCGAGCGAGCTCACTATCTTTTGAATTTGTTACATCTTCCCCATCTATCGAGATGATTCCTTCATCTTTTGCGATTAACCGGCTAATCATAGAGATTAGTGTACTTTTCCCAGCTCCATTCGGCCCGATAAAAGAGGTGATTTTCCCTTTTGGAATTTGCAACGAGACATCTTCAATCACTGTTTTCTTATTATATGTTTTAAATAGACTTTTGATATCTACCATGATTTAT
>DATGTM010000005.1:0-15361 GCA_035301845.1 Pseudogracilibacillus sp.
TGATTTCTTGCCGTATATTGGAGCGATTTTAATTTTCCTCCCTTGGGCAATCTACGCATTTTCAACGGGAGAAGTATTTTTAGGTACCGGCTTAGCCATTTTATACGGCTTGATTGTGATTCAACGACAACTAATCAAACCAAAAATTTTATCTTCCAACATCGGAATCAGCCCTTTAATGACCCTGATCACGCTGTACGTCGGTTTTAAACTCATCGGTTTTATTGGAATCGTCATTGGACCGCTCACATTTATTTTATTAAAAATCTTTTATGAAACAGGCATTTTCCACGATATTTGGTATTTTATTATTTGGAAAAAAACACCCGAAACAGAAGAACCAGGCACTTTGCCCTCGGATGACACTACACAAAAATAAACACGTGTTTTTTAGAAGTTTATATCGAATGGTAAATGTTGTCACAGTACGATTCGTTAAATAAGGAGATGTAGATGAGTACACAAAAGTTTAATAACCAGACCGTCATCGTCACAGGAGGAACGAAAGGAATCGGCAAAGCGATCGCCACAGCATTTGCTGAAGAAGGAGCACATGTTTTTATCATTGGTAGAGACGAAACCGCCGGAGAAAAAATAGCGCGCCTACTCCCGGATAATATCACCTTCGTCAAAGCGAATGTCTCAGAACCAACAGACGTCCAACTAATTATCAAAAAAGCAATGCAGCAAACAGGAAGATTGGATATCTTAATCAATAACGCCGGCACCCAGTATGAACGAACAATTGAAGATACTTCCCCTGACGAATGGGACAACGTCATGAATGTAAATCTAAAAAGTGTCTTTTTATGCAGTAAATACGCAATCCCTATCATGCGAAAGCAAGGAGGCGGAAAAATTATTAATACCGCATCCATTGACAGCTACTGGGCAGAACCAAATTTGGGAGCCTATAGCGCGTCCAAAGGTGGTGTCCTCTCCTTAACTAAATCCATTGCCTTAGATTTTGCCAGCGATGGAATTTTATGCAACTGCATCTGCCCAGGATATATTGCCACCGATATGACTGAAAAATACATGCAAACGACCAACAACCCAGAACAAACAAGACAGAAATTGGAAAACAACCATCCTGTAGGCCGCATGGGAACACCTAAAGACATCGCAGCCACAGCGCTTTGGTTAGCCCAAGACGAATCAAACTTTATCACCGGACAATCAATCACCGTTGACGGCGGTCTGACACTCGGCAACATCGGTTTTCAATAAGTATCTGATTAGAAATATGTACTTCAAACCACCAAAAACAGGAATATACTACGTCGACACTCTCAAAAGCTTGCGAATCAGGCTTGTTTAAGTATAGTCTATTCTCTATTACGTCCATGCTGTTTCTTCCCAGGTGCGGCTCATACTTCAAGATGTGCGTCCTACACTAGCGCTGGTGTGGCCTCTATTCTACAACGTGCGATCCTATCCTTTTCTGGTTCGGCTGCGAATTCAACATGTTCATTTGAAACTCGTTCGGGTGCGGCTAGGACTTCAACATGTTCGTTCGAATCTCATTCTGGTGCGGCTGTGGCTTCAACATGTTCGTTTGATTCTCGTTCGGGTGCAGCTGCAGCTTCAACATGTTCGTTTGATTCTCATTCGGGTGCAGCTGCGACTTCAACATGTTCGTTTGACTCTCGTTCGGGTGCGGCTGCAACTCAAAGTTGTTCATTCGACTCTCGTTCAGGTGCGAACGCAACTCCAAGACGTTCGTTTGAAACTCGTTCGGGTTCAGCTGCGACTTCAACAAGTTCGTTTGAAACTCGTTCAAGTGCGGCTGCGGCTTCAATATGTTCGTTTCGTCCACGTTCAAGTATGCTTCATCCTCCAATATATTCAAACAACTTTCCTTTCAGATCATTTCTCATAGTTTAGATAATTCATTAAACAAATTTCCCCCACAAAATAGAGCAGCCATCTACAGTTTTCTTTCTTTTATACCTAACTATATCGATTCCTCCATAAATCAACGCTCTTTAATTGAGAATTGTTATCATCTAGTCTATAGTAGGTAGTAGATAGCAACATATCATAATAAAGAAGGAGACATTTCCATGCAGATCTATTGGACAAAGATTAATCAAATCATTGACGAAGCGCCAGAGATTAAAACATATATGCTCGATTGCCCTGAAGGGTTCACTTGGGAAGAAGGGGCTCATACACATTTTGCTTTTGAAGGATTTAATGCTGGTGATAAACCAGACCGCAGTTTGATTCGCCATATGTCGATTTCTACTTTGCCGCATGAAAATGCAATCGGAATTACGACGCGTATTACAGACGATTGCTCGAAGTTTAAAGATATTTTACGTGAAAAACAAATTGGCGATGAAGTAGCTATTTTTAAAACATATTCCAACGTACCGCTTAAACGGGAAAATAAAAATGTATACTTACTATCTTCCGGTGTTGGATTAGCGACATTCCGTCCGCTAATTCTGGATTACTTAAACAACGCGACGAATGTAAATCAACTTCACTCTCTGAATATAGATTCGACGAACCATGATTTATTTTCACCAACTTTAGAATCTGCACCGGAAAAAGGATTCACTACTCACTTTGTCGATAACCGCAACGATTATTATGAAGAAGTGAAAAATCTTGCTGCAGATCAAGCTGCACTCTTTTATGTCGTTGGAAGTGATGAGTTCCTGACCCAAAACATCCAAACATTACAAGAACAAGGTGTGCCAGCAGAACAAATCATGCTCGACAAACACGAAAATCAGCGCCCAGAGTTTTTAGCACTTAATGTATCTATGTAAAATCCTGCCCAAATAAAACAACCTCTAAAGGAAGTAAATCGAACTACTATTCTTGCAAAGTTAGAGCGTAAAGCCTAACCCTCAAAAAGCAGTAATCCAGATTCTTTCCTTTTAGAGGTTGTTTTTTTATTTCATTTTATCTGGCAATAGTTGAATCGATTCGTTCAATACATCGAGTTTGTTTTCAATCCGGTGCAATAAATAAAAAGTAATTGCAACGGGAAAACTGAGCTCTGTAATAAAACCAATCCAATCCTCCATATTCGCCGCCTCCTGTCCGTTTTAAATTTTCCACATCCCTTTTTACTATATTTTTAAAAACTGTTTGATCTTCACCATTAGCTGAACTCCAAAATCAACCCTCTCCTGCTTTAACTTTTTCTGAGAAACAGGAGAAGCTTGTAGGTTCCATGGCTAAGAAGCAACCCACCTTTTCCTACCAAAATTGCACCACACCGCCAAAGTATGAAAAAGAGCAGACAGGTAATGCTCTGCCTGCTCTATAGCGTTAGTCTAGTTCAATTTCTTCGACTTCCCTATCAATAATTTTAGCAGCTTTGATTTTTACAAGTCTCCCGCCATTTGTGTTGAACACATCCTGTTCAATAACTGTTTCCATCGCCGCTTTTACGTCTTCAGGATCTGCTGGTTCGACAGGGTCATTCAATGTGTAGGTCGCGTTCTTCCCATCTTCGTTTTCAAAAATTAATTGCAATGTTTTCATTCATGTTCACCTCCTGCCTTCCTATTAAAAGGTTTATTCCGCTTCTGTCGTGATATCTGAGTAGTCATAACGCTCAACCCCGAACAATGTGTGCGTCTGCAAACTGCCCAGTGCCTCTGCTGTTTCGAACAACGCTTCTGGAGTAGATTCGGTGTACACGTTATTAAAAGACTTTGTTTCATAAATTGTGTCGCCAGTTTCCGGATCATTCCCCGCTTCGAATATAAGCTTCAAGTTTGTTCGAATGATATTGCTTTCTGCCATTTGCGCCACCTCCTTTCACTACTACTATCGAAAATAATACGCTCAAAAGTGTTGTTTTTTTAAAAAGAATTTAAATATTAAAATCACTAGAATATAGAATGAAATAGATTATTCGCTTACAAAACTTAATCTATTAAGTTGGTTTTGTTCCTATTTCCCAACACAAAAAAGCTATCTTATAAAGATAGCCGAATAGACGGTACACAGATTTTGTTATATACATAGTTCTATTTGTAGCAGATGTATGAGAATTCTCGTGTTAAAACATAAAAAAGGTTGCCTTTATAATTAAATTAAATAAAAATAAATGGCTCATTATTTGTTCCTTTCTATCTTTATGACTAATAACACAATAATTTTTAAAGCCATGATTGTTTATTCTTCTTCGTGAGTCAGTTTGATAAGTCTTTCTAGTATAAGCTTACGATGACTTTCTTCTAAGGGAGCTAAATTAAAAATTTCAGAAAACCACAAACCATCTACAGCAAGTCTTAAAATGGTAGAATTTATAGAATCGAGTCCATCATCATTAATACGCTCTTGCCATTGTTCATATGTATCTTGAACAGGTTTTAATAGTTCTCGATTAACTGCTGCTGCTGCCATTAATCCTGCGTTCATATATTCATCAGGATTGCTTTGTTCAAAGGATCCCCGGATGAATGACCGGGTCCATTTCCCATGCTCTAGATTATCTTGATTAGCATTTCTTTCAATATTTTTAATATAATTCTGCATGAGATGTTCTACCATCCCGGAAACTAAAGCTTCTTTAGAAGGGAAATGATATAATAAACCTCCTTTACTAACTCCAGCACGTTTCGCTACAGCTTCAAGTGTAAAAGAGAGTATTCCATCCGTTTGTATAATATAAGCTGCAGCATTTAAAATTTTAGAACGAGTATCACTTGCAGACATAAACATATTCCTTTCGAATCATCTTTTCTTTGATTCTATCATTCAGAGGTTTTAAAAGAAAGTTTTCCTATTTTATAACATCAAACTATCTCGGGATTATGGCATAAAAGAGATGGCTTTAAGCCTTTTTAAATACTTAAAGCCACCTGGAAAACATAACCTCTAAATACTTTATCACAAACGATAAAAATGGTATATAGAAACTAATCACTAGCTGGTTCAGCAGGTAATTCTTTGCCTAACCAGTCATGGTAAAATGTTTCTAAATAAGGTAAAAAGTCAAAAACAATTGGATATCCTGGTACAGCTGTCTCTACTTCTAACAATGTAGCACAACTTGGACAGAAAAATTCACGAAGTTCCATCCATTCTGCATCATATGAAAGACGCCCTGGGTAAATCTCTGCTATTTCCTCTTCTTCCTCCCGGACATTAATAACAGCATTTAATTTCCAATTCTCCGTGTAATGCCCAAACTCATGACCACAGCCACATTTCACTACACGTTCACCTTTTGGTTTTTCTTCTTTAGCAACAATGTATAAATGTTCCCCTATAGGCAACAAGATTTGATCTTGAAAATGGACGCGATCTTGAAGTATATCTAGATATTTAAAAAATCGGTCTTCATCCTTATATTGGCTCATAATAGATTTAGTTGATTGCCACGGTAATTTGCCGTCAATCAAATCTTGAATGGTTTCTTTATCATAGCTTTTCATTATTATCTACTCCTTACATTGTAAAATCTTCAGGTAGATTCCAAAACGTTTTAAATTCTTTTTCAAATTTTTCCGATATATTTAATGTATCTTTGTACATATTTTGAACTTCAGGCACGAAATCTTTTTCCATCACTTTTTTTCTTTCTGATTTAATCCACTCTTGGACAGGGACTGCTTTATTTAAACGAGACTGTCTAACTTCTTCACGGCGCTTTACAGTAGCTTTTGTATCGACCTTGCATTCATTTTTTTCTTCATCATAATCGAGTACTACAGCATGCGCATTACTTGCGATTTCCATCGTTACATAACCATTCTCTACATCTCTTGCAATGTCTAACGGATCCCGTTCAATAGGATCACCATATCCCCCACCGCCATTATACGTGTGAGCAAATAAATCACCAGATTTAAATGGCTTATCAATGTAGGGACCTTCAACATGTTCAAAATCACCATCGACGTATTTTTCTAAATCTGTTTGGTTTGGATTATTTCCAAGAGAATGAGGGAGAGGCTTCTCTTCCTCCACGAGTTGATCCATATTTGTATTTCTTACAGCAAAGTGCGGATGCGCAGTTGGGGCAGGGTATCCTCCACATAAACCTGCATTATCAAACACACGACTTGAATGTTCTGAAGTAGCAATCGTCAATTGATCTGTATTATGAACGAGCCACATAGATGAGAACGCTGTACCTCCACGGTTACGTCCGGCTCCTCCAGAATCAGCTGATATACTACGTCCCATATAAAGCATAGGTATTCCTTGCTCCCATACTTCAATGTTCCCCATATCCGATTCAGGATTCCAACCAACATATCCAGTATCTATTCCATCTTTCATTCCAATCGCTCCACTTCCAGCAGCAGCACATTCAAATAAAGCCATCCCGAATTTATCTCCATATTGACTTTGGCCACCCATTTCGACCATCGGACTGTTTACTTGTCCAACAAAGGCTTCTTCTTTGAATCCTCTGCTTATAAAACCACGACTGATTAAACGTTGAAAAATACCAAATGCTGGTAGCATAAGCGACCAGGAAGTTGCTGTTGCTGCAAGATGGCTATCCGGGTTAGTCCATGTACCCTCAGGTAAATTCATATCTGTTGCCATCCAAGCTCCGTCATTTACCTTTCCTTCATAGTTCATACTTTGAGTCAGAGCAACGAACAAACCACCGTCCATGCCAGCTGGTGTACAGTTCATAGAGTGATAACCCCAAGATCCTGTTCCCTCAAAATCTAAATGCATCTTCCCATCACTACTTACATCTAATTCTAAAGGGATAGAATACAACAAATTAGCATTTTCACTTAAAGGAAGAATACCTTGCTTTCCTTCTGTAATATGTCCATAAAAATTTTGCCCTCTGTAACGTCCCGGAACCATTAAATCTTGCACTTGAGAAAGTTGAGAACGGCGCCCTTCTTCTATAAACTCTCTCGTTGTTCGTTTAAAGTAATCTAATCCTACATCATCAATCAACTCAGTTACTTTTTCTCTCATTTCAAGACAAGATGCTACTTTGGCTTTCTGGTCTAATATCCAATAAATAGGCATGCGAACATTTCGTTCAACTCGAGTCAAATAATCGCGTCTAAGGCTATCATTTGTCCCTACTTTTTCAGCTGAGACAATTAAACCTTCTGTAAAACGTTCTTGAGCTAAGTATACGTCCCCTCCTGGCGTAATACCTCCAACTTCTAGTTCATGAGCAACTGCTCCGGCCCAACCAATCAATTCGCCTTCATAATAGATAGGCATGACATCCATAACATCTGGGACATGTACCGTTCCAATAAAGGCATCGTTATTTGCAAAAATATCTCCAGGACGAATTCCTGGATCTTCTTCATACCCATTTTGAATCATCCACTTGATGAATCGGCTCATGGTATGCACATGCACCATGATACCTGTAGAAAGACTGATTGCATCACCTTCTGGAGTATATAATGCTACGACCATCTCTCCCACTTCTCTGACACCTGGTGAAGCTGAAATACGTCTAGCCATTTCTCGAGCTTCTACTGCAATTGATCTGAGGTTCGTATGCAAACTTTCATATTTCATAGGGTCTTCCGTGCGATTTTTCAACTCTTGAAGACCTG
Source organism: Pseudogracilibacillus sp. (assembly GCA_035301845.1). Lineage (GTDB taxonomy): Bacteria > Bacillota > Bacilli > Bacillales > Amphibacillaceae > Pseudogracilibacillus. The sequence continues at coordinate 7,533 of DATGTM010000005.1, forward strand.
CGTAATGCCCTGTTTCTTTCAGTAAACGATCTGACTCAAGTAATTGTTCTTTCAGTGTATTCATTTTTGTTTCTGGTACAGTATTCATAATTATCCTCCTTCATCTATTCATGTTTAAAATTGAATACGATTTGTTAAAATTTTATGATTCTTCGCCATGCTCATAATGTAGGATGGTCCATTCGTCGAAATAAACATAATCTCCTTTAGGGATAACCAAAGTTGTAGCTGGATGTTCAATAATAGCCGGACCTTCGAGCACGTTACCAGGTAATAAGTAATCCATTTCCCAGATTTGAGCTTCATGCCATTCACGATTGTAATACATCGGTCTAGTTCCCTTTGAAGCGTCCGCATTAGGTTCCTTAGATTGCAGAGGTCTACGAACCAAATTAGGTTTTACTTTTTCTACTCGAGCAGTTAAACCTAACTCCATAATAGTAAATCCAATTTCTCCATAACGAGAAACACTGCGATTCATAGTTTCATACAATGTTTCAAACGCTTCTGTCAGTTTGTTTAAATCATCATCTGAATTTAATTTAAACTGGGGTGCTGGCACTTCTACATCTTCTAACTGACCTGTATAACGCATCATGGCAAACGGCTCAATAATCACCTCGTCTGCATCATGCCCTTCTGAGCTGAACTCGTCACGTGCTTCAGTATTTAATTCATTCCAAATATCGTTAATTTGGGTACGTATCTGATCTCTACTAGTTTCATCTGCATTTGGATCAATCATAATTTGAACCGACTGACTGTATCGATGTAAATAATCTGCCGTGGTACAACCAAATGCTGAAAAAGCTGCTGCAAAAGGAAAAGTCATTGTTCCTTTAAACCCGAGGCCACGACTATACTCAGCCATGTGTAAAGGGCCAGACCCTCCATAAGCCATTAAATGATATTCGCTTGGATCTACACCTCTGGTTGAAATGATAGATTCTATGGATGACCGTGCTTCTAACTCTAGTAAATTAACCATTCCTTCAGCTGCTTCATAAACATCTATTCCTAAAGGATCAGCTACTTTTTCTTGCAACACTTTTTTTGATTTTTCAATATTTAGTTTTACTTTACCACCTAAAAAGTAATCTGGGTTTAAACGACCCATTATAGCATCACAATCTCCAATAGTTGGTTCTGTTCCTCCCCTATCTAACGCTACAGGTCCAGGGTCTGCTCCTGCACTTTCTGGCCCTAAACTTACTTTATGGGTAAACGGATCCACCTTTATAATTGTTCCCGCTCCTGCACCTATAGTATCCATAGCAATAGTTGGGAGGTTCAGTTTAAAACGATCTAACGTCGGTTCATTATCGATTGGAACGTTTCCTCGAGTAATAGCACCGATATCAAAACTTGTTCCACCCATGTCGCTAACAATAACGGAGTCTGTACCAATTAATTCGCCTACATGCTTAGCTCCTAATATTCCTCCTACAGGACCTGAAATCATCGTTTCATGTAATCGTGGATAGTTCATATTTGCAAGCCCACCGTAAGACAAAACAGTTTGAACGCCGTGTTTAAAACCTTCTTTTTTTGCGGCTTTGTCTACATTTACTAATTGTTCACGACCTTTAGCAGTTGCATAAGCTTCTATAAGCGCACTGTTCAAACGAGACTGTTCCCGAATAACTGGTCTAACCTGATGGCTGTAATAAATAGGGATGTCTATATTATGCTTTTCCAGTATTTTTTGGGCTGCTTCCCCAATTTTCAATTCATGTTCAGGATTCACATGAGAAAAAATAGTACATATACATAATGCTTCAATTCCCTGGTCTATTAAATCTTTTACACCTTCTACTACTTCTCGCTCGTAAGCTGGAATAACTACTTTACCAAACTGATCAATTCTTTCCGTCACCCCACGAACTCTGTTAATCGGTAATAGCGGTTCTGGATGAGCATGTGTTACAGCATGAAGGCGATCTTCATAAGAATAACCAGCCCATGTCTGCATTCCTCTCCCCATTAACACTGCATCCTCAAATCCTTTAGTTATAAGTAAACCTAACCGTTGTCCCGTTCTTGATAGTAAAGTGTTTAACATCCCAGTGCCTGAATATAAGACAACTGACAGTTCTTCGAATGTTTTCTTTGCATCTAATCCCCATATTCCTGTTGCATCATACGCGGATTCAATAAATCCTTCCGCTTCCTTACCCGGCGTTGTTGGTGCTTTACCAATAGCAAAGTTCCCTTCTTCATCAACAAGAATAGTATCAGTCATTGTACCGCCTGCATCAATTCCTAATACAAGTGGTGTTTTTTTACTCATAGAAAAAATCCTCCTTTAATTCGCGTTTAATATATTTCTAAATAAGTAAAGCATTTGTAAATATTTCTTCAAAATCTATGTAACAAAGCCAAAAAGAAATTTTATTTACAAATCCTTTTCTTTAATCCAATAATCATATAGTACCGTCCGGACGGATTTTTGTCAATACAACTTTATAAATTTTAAAAATTAATCTACTTCTTTCATATCTTCAACTCTATCTTGATTCTCTTCTATCCATTCTTCTGCCAAGTCTTTAGGAGACTCTTCATTGTTTTCCACCCGTATAATCATTTCTTCGACTTCTTCAAGTGACATATCCCAATTTTTTAAGAAATGATAAATATCGGAATTATTTTCTTCTAATTTTTTGTTTGCAACAGTGTAGACTGTTGAAGGTGTGTTCAAATCTGGTTCATCTTCATTCGTTAATAACTTTACATCAAGCATTTCAAACATGCTGTGTGGTCTCCAACCAAAAAAAACAACAGGTTCTTGGTTTTCTATTTTATCTTGAACTGCCGATAACATGGCTGGTTCTGTTGAGTTTATCATTTCCATATCCAAATCGTATGAGTCTATAAGTTCAGGTATAGCCTCAATTGCTGGATCACTTTCTTCAATGGCGAGAATTTCGTTGTCTACCTCATCTTCTACACCTTTTAAATCTTTTACATCATCCACTTCTGTCATATAAGTTGGGACAGCAAGCCCTCTTTCTGCATTATCATAGCTTGTTGACACTTTTTCGACCGAATCTGAATATTTATCTAAGTATTCTTCAAATTGCGGATCCCAATAATCTAAAAACATATCAATATCATCTTCTGCTAAAGCTGTGAAAATAACTCCTAATTCTCCTTCTTTTATTTCTACTTCATAGCCCATATCTTCTAAAATAGACTTGGCTACTTCTGAAGGAAACTCAGTGCTTGTCCATGGAGTGGCACCTATTGTTATTTTTGACTCATCCTCTTCAACAGCATCAGCGTCGTCATCGCTATCATTTGAGCATCCATATATCAGCAAAGAAAATAGCAGAATCAAAGAAAAAATTACTCCATAAACTTTTCGCATTTTAAAACCACCTTAAAATAATAATATTTTGTTTTTTAATCAAACTGTTCGAGCTAAGAAGAACTACTATAACATCATACATAGCAGAAATAATAGAAACGATTATTCATAAAGGTTCAATTCCTAATAAACAGTCCAGACGGATTTTAATATACGAAAAAAATCACTTCCTTTCAATTTGAACATTCAAGAAGTTATAAAACATGCTTATTAATTTCTAGGTGTAATGTATAATACGTTAACATGCTTTTCAACGTTAGCAAAATTGAAATACATATCTATAATCACAATAAAAACCAGAATAACATTGTTTAGCATTTAAAAAGTAGCTATAACTTAAAAATGCTTCATATATCACTAGCCAATGCTAATATCTATGTAAAACAAATTTTTTATTTTTCATTGGTACGGCATGTATGCTCTTGATTTGTAACGTTGTTATATCAATTAATCTTCCTAAAATAAAATTGACAGGTTTTAAAAAGATTGGTAGCATTACCACTTATATAAATGAAATTGACAAAGGAGGTTGCTCAGTTGAATAGATTAACAAATAAAGTAGCTATTATTACTGGGGGAGCTGGAAACATTGGAAAAGAAACAGCTAGAACTTTTTTACAAGAAGGTGCTAAAGTCGCTTTAGTTGATTTATCTGAGGAATCATTGAAAGCAGCAGTTGAGGAATTAAGAATCTATGGAGAAGTCATTTCTATCGCAGCTGATGTGACGAAAGAAGCTGATGTTGAACAATATGTTCAAACTGTTCTAGACCAGTGGGGTCAAATAGATGTTTTCTTTAACAACGCAGGTATAGAAGGTGATGTTAATAATATTACCAATTTTGATCTTGATAATTTTAAACAAGTTCTAAATGTAAACCTTGTAGGTGCCTTTCTTGGCCTTAAGCATGTACTACGCGTGATGCAAATTCAAAAGTTTGGTAGTGTTATTAATACATCCTCCGATGCCGGTTGGTCCGGGGATGGAGGGTTGAGCCCATATGTTGCTTCAAAGCATGGAGTTGTAGGCTTGACCAAAACAGCAGCTTTAGAATCAGCGGAATACAATGTCCGAATAAATAGTATTCAGCCTACCGGTGTAAAAACCAGAATGATGAGTGCACTCGAAGATGAGTATATAAATAAAGGAGTGACTACTTCAGTGACTGATGAATCTGTTCCTTTTAAACGATATGCTAAAACGACAGAATTAGCTTATTTAGTATTGTTTTTAGCTTCAGATGAGAGCCAATTTATCACCGGAAGTCAATATACAATTGATGGTGGACGCTCAGCTTTATCAAGATAAATCCAGAATAAAATATAAATTAAAACAAACCATTACAAAAAATTTGTAATGGTTTGTTGATGTATATGTTTTTTAGTAAAAATGTCAATTTGAATATATTTTACACTTCTTTCTTTTCAGAGTCTGATGCAGGTATATTAAAGTTTCTGACTAGTGAATTTTGTGTTTTTTTAGTACTGAAATCTTCCCTAACAGATTTTATAAATGAAACCGTCATCAATATAAATACTAATATCATAGGGACTCCTATGATAACTGAGGATAATTGAACAGCATCCAGTCCGCCTATAGCTAGAACAGTGATACCAACTATCCCAAGGATCAAAGCCCAAAATATTCTTTGGTATCGAGGTGGCTGACCTGCTTTATCCAGTTTCTTACTTGCAACCGAGGCCAGAATAAGAGAAGCAGAGTCAAACGTTGTGGCTGAAAATACTAAATAAGCAACTATCAGCAGTGGAATGAGAATAATATTAAAAGGTAATGTATTCGTAATAGCCATAATAGTTTCTGTTTCTCCACCGCTTTCTAAAATAGATTCTACTGATAACAAATTTGATAAATCAAGGTTTAGAGCGTAGTTTCCAAAAACTCCAAAGAAAATCCAAGTCCCAACCGGTCCAACTAAACACTGAATAAGAATAACCTGTCTTATGGTTCTTCCTTTAGAAATTCTTGCAGTAAACATTCCTATTAATGATGCGTAACCTATCCACCATGCCCAATAAAATACGGTCCAATCTTGTGGAAATGTTTCATGGTTTATAGCTCCTAAATTGAGACTCATTTTAGAAAAGTTATTAAACATTACACCGATAGACTGAATTGTATTGTCCAACATAAAAAGTTTAGGCCCAACTAAAAACACAAAGATAGTAATCGCTACTACAAGCATAATATTAAAATCAGACAGCCTTTTTATCCCTTTTTCCAAACCAAGGTAAACACTCCCGCCAAAAATGACCGTCCACAATACAATCACCATTACTAGTAAATTCATCGTTACCGGGATATTAAACAATTCACCAAAAAAGCGTGCAATCATAGGAGCCACAAGACCGATACTAGTTCCAACAACTCCAATTAAACCAAACATCATGATGATATCTACAATCTTACCTAATATACCTTCTGAGTGCTTGCCCAGGACCGGTCGACAAGCTGCACTTAATCTAAAATGAGGAACTTTTTTCACGTGTAAAGCGTACCCCATAGGGATAGCTGGTAACGCATAAATCGCCCAAGCTAAAATCCCCCAATGAAATAAATCATAGGGAAGCGCCCATTCTGCAGCACTTAAGGATCCAGATTCTACGCCAAATGGTGGATCATTGAAAAAGTTTATAGGTTCGATAAATGATTCATACATAATTTCGCCACCTATTCCTGCAGTAAAGATCATAGCAAACCAGCTGAAATTCGAAAATTCCGGTTTATCATCTTTGTTGCCTAATTTAATTTTTCCGAATTCTCCGAAAACAAGCCACGAAAAGAAACCAAGAATCAATAGCGGAAAGATAACATAAATCCAACCAAAATGTGTGGTAATAAAACCAAGAATAGAACTTACTGTATTTTCCGCTACAGTAGGATTTAGACCTATAGGAATCAACAAAGCAGATAAAACGATTAAAACTGGCCAAAAAATTTTATGTTCCATATTTAAAAAATTCATATCGACTTCTCCCTTAATTATTTTGAAATTCATTTCTAAAGAACACCTACTTTTCTTATAAATTGCTAGAGGAAAAAGAAAAAGGTATTCAATATTAAAACTTCAGAGCTTCTCTTAATTTTAACCGTCCGGACGGATTTCTTTTTATAAAATTAACTACATTAGACAGATTATCATGTTTTTAATCTTCCGCAAAACTCCATATTTGCTTTAAATTAATTATGAGTACGAAAATTTATAATATAGCTCGGTTTTATTGCTTTTAACTTATTGTAACTACATTTAATTTCTGTCATCTTTTATTTCTATAATTCTTCCTATAATGATTTTCTTTTTACAAGTTCACTTCAATAATTAATAAAATAGACCGACCTGTGTTATTAACAGAGGTCGGTCTATTCTGCTTTTTAAGCTTATATTAATGCGTTAAATAGTGTAAAACTATGCGAGTAAATGAGAAGTTGTTGACGCTTTTACTTTCCAATATTTTTCAATTAATCAAAGATATAACTAATTCTTCTGCAGTCACAGATAATACAGCCATAATCCCAGCAAGTATACTTACACCAGCACATGTCCAAAAAAATACTCGGAGTTTAGAAGCTCCAAGCGTTATCATTGTCCCTGCACCAATTTGACTACTGAACAAAAGGGAAGAAAGAAAACTTACCCCAGTTGCACCAAACCGATCAAACGTTTCTTTGATTTTTGGATTAATCTTTTTCACTGGTTGGTTTGTTTTACGAAATTTTGTCATAAATTTATTAATTTCCGTTCCAAAAAATATAAATAGAAAGACACTGAACATGTTACCGACTATAGATATGAGCAACACAACAAATAGCGGTAAACCAAAACCAACTACTCCCATTGGTATAGAAACAAACACTTCCAAAAAGGGGACCATACTCCCAAAAAAAATAACAGCATATTGAAGAAATATATTTTCCATATTACATCCCCGCCTCTCCCAATTAAGTCAGTTGTATTAATTGAAATTATAATACATCTGACTTAAAATAACAAGCGAGGTGCATTATGACTAAAAAAATTAACCATATGAAACGAAAAGAAGATATTGTTGAAGCAGCTTTTTACATCATTCATTATTCAGGTTTCAAACAGGCAACATTACGAAAAATTGCTCAAGAAGCAGGTTTATCGTTAGGGTCTGTTCAATATTTTTTTCCTAAACAAAAAGATATCTACCTATTTGCAGTAGATGTTATTTACGAACGATTCGAGGAAAGAATGAGAAATGTCATTCAACCAGAACAAGGTGTATTCGAATATGCCGTTCGTTTACTCAAGCAGATTGTACAAGTGAATACAAAAGAAGAAAGAATCGAAAATGATATATGGGTCAAATTTTCAATAATGGCTACTACAGATACAGAATACCAAGATCGGAAAAATGAGTTTCGAAAAATAAACAATAAATTTGCCAAGGATATACTCTCAATGCTTCAGGAAAACCAT
>DATGTM010000006.1:0-3507 GCA_035301845.1 Pseudogracilibacillus sp.
TCCAAAGTGACCGCTCCATATTTCGGAGCAATTAAGTCATGTGTCATCACATTGAACAAAAACTGAAATACACCGTACGTATGCTTCGTACTCGCCTTCAATATATATGAAATGACTTTCAAAATAACAACCGGAACATGCGTTAAGCGTGATTTCTTCTTTTGTGCCTTAAAAGCCAGTTGCGCTATCTCCTTATACGTATAAACTTCCGGGCCACCGACATCTAATGTTTGGTTCTTTTTGTGTAAAGCGTCTGTTGAAAAGTGTGCAACATCTCGTTCGTGGATTGGATTCATTTTGGCTCTTCCATCCCCTAGAAGATATACTCTTCCTTTCCTCGCCATCTGCAAGATTTGCGCCATATCTGAAAAATATCCCGTAGGTCTAATAATAATATGCGGTATTTCTGAAGCTTTGAGCTCCTGTACAAAGTTCTCTTTCGCTTCGATCAAACTTCCAGGTGCTTTCCACTTGCCATTCATAAACACATGAATGTACATCATTTTTTCGACGTCGCTCTTTTCCGCTTCTCTTAATAAATGAACATTTCCTTTATAATCCACATCCCGAAACGTTAGTCTTTTACTTTTTTTCGTTAGCCCAATTGAAGAAACGACATAATCAACTTGTTCACAGCAGCCATGCAATGTTTCCGGTTGGTTCACATCACCCACAATCACTTCATCAATCAGCGAATCAATAAATTGTCCATCTTCTCCCTTTGTCTGACGTAACTTCTCAGGATTTCGAACCAGCACTTTCACAACATATCCCTGTTCTTTCAATACCTGGACGAAATATTTCCCTACATTCCCAGTCGCACCTGCTACCAATACCGTTTTCAAACGTAAACCCTCCCCTCATAATAACCCCCGTTTTCTTCGTTCTCGTTTTTCATCACACGATCACAGTCTTAGCCAGTTGACCTCTTTCCTAAAGTGTATCATGGAAAATTGATTCCGTTTACATTCTTATGTTTAAAATAATTTTTATGTGCAATAACATAATTGTAAGTCTTTAAAATGATACAAAAGGAGGGGAAAATATTGAAAAAAGCTCAACTTGTCGTAGGAATGTTCTTTATGGCCATGATGCTAGCAGCTTGCGGCGGTGGTAATGATGGAAATAATGGCAACAACGGCGGCGATAGCGAAGAAGCCGAACAGCTATATGAACAAAGTTGTGCAAGCTGTCACGGTGACGACTTAGAAGGGGAAAGCGGTCCTGAATTAGACAATATTGGCGCTGATATGTCCAAAGACGAAATCCGCGAACAAATCGACGACGGCAGTGACGATGGCGAAATGCCAGCAGGCCTTCTTGAAGGCGATGATGCTGATGAAGTCGCTGAATGGTTATCCGAAATGGACTAAAAAATTCTCACTTTGTCTAATTTATAAAACATATTCATTGTGACATGTTTAATATAGCCCATTTAATTTTTTCTAAATGGACTATATTCCAGCATGTCTTTTTTACTTTCACATTTGTGATAAATCAACTGTAATTCATCCCCCAAAATATTCTCTACATTCCATCACAACCAATACTTCCCAGCATGTCATGGATCTAAATTACCCCATAAGTAAATTATACTTATTTTGATTTGCCTCATTCCTCTATATCTTCTAGCTATAGTTTCTTCGCTATTTCATAATTCAATTAACAAAACATTCCCCCTCATCGCTTAGCTAAGCATTTGTTCATAAATCAAAGGAATTATAAGATATCTCTGTATAAAATTTATAAAATAAATATTTTACGTAAATTAAAGGCTATACAGTCTTCTATTCAATTTTTAAAATAATCAGATGTAAGGTATACTTAGTTATTGTGTGCAATCGGCATTTAAATTTTGAGAGGAGAAATTGATATGAACAAACGAATATTTGCAATGCTTTTTATTGTTTTGTCATTAGTTATCGCCGGCTGTTCTTCCAATAACGATGCAGATAACAATGATGATAAACCAACCATAACATTTGGAGTTACCCCTTGGACAAGTACTGTTCCTCCAACGAAAATAGCAGAGAAAATCCTGGAGGATATGGGCTATGAAGTGGAAGAAACAGAAGCAGAAACGGGAGCTATCTATACAGGATTGTCCACCGGAGATATTGATGTATTCATGGATTCCTGGTTCCCTAACCAAAAGCAATATGTCGAAGAATATTCCGACGATATTGAAGACGTCGCCGTAAGCTACGATGACGCGGACTCTGGAATGGTCGTTCCTGAATACATGGATGACATCGAGGATGTTGGAGATTTAAAAGGCAAAGAAGATTTAATAGATAACGAAATGTATGGTATTGATGCAGGGGATCCAGCGATGGAAAATATGGAAGAAGTTATTGAAGCGTATGATTTAGACCTTGAGCTAATCACTTCTTCAGAGGCTTCTATGCTCTCAGCTGCAGAAGATAAAATGGAGAACGAAGAGCCTGTTGTCTTTTACGGATGGCGCCCGCATAGTATGTTCCAAGATTTCGACTTAAAGATATTATCGAATGATGACGCTCCAGGCGATTTCTTCAGCGGTAGTTCTGTAAATGTTATCGTTCCTAAAGACTTGAAAGACGAAGCACCTGAAGCTTACGAATTCTTGAGCAACTGGAGTATTTCTCTGGATGATCTGGAGAAAATGATTGCAAAAATTGATGACGGAGAAGACCCAGATGAAGTAACTGAAGAATGGATTGAAGATCATCAAGACGAAGTAGATGAAATGAAACCTTAAATAGAAAGTGTGAAGAAGAGCCTGCATATATACGCAGGCTCTTTTTTAATGAAAAATTATCTGGAAATGAAAGTAAGGCAATGATAATACAGCCTGCTCTTACGTGTTGAAACAAAAATCTTTAAACCAGTTCCCTAGCAATCTATAATTGAAATTAGAGTGTCAGCGAAATAATTTCGTTGGCGATTCATGAACAAACAGAAGAGGTGAGGAACATGGTAGAGCATGATCACGTATTCAAACCAGAACAAGCAGATAAATTAATAAGTGCAGAAAGACAGGAAGAATTTCCAGCAGAAAATATTTTAAGCCTAATGGGTATCGAGCAAGGAGAGGTTGTGGCTGATTTCGGTGCAGGAAACGGTTACTTCACCCTCCCCATTGCGAAAGCTACACAAGAGAAAGTATATGCCATCGATGCGGAACCAAAAATGCTCGATTTACTGAAAGAACGTGCTAAAGAAGAGAAGATTCACACCATTGAAAGCGTGCATGCCGGTGTGGATGACACTCCTATTACTGATTCCGCAGTCGATAAAGTGCTAATTTCCCGGACCATTCATCATGCGCCGAGTGTTGCAGATGCGCTTCAAGAAATGAAACGTATTTTAAAATCAGAAGGCACCCTGTATATCATTGAGTTTTATAAAGATGAAACCATTGATGGCCCGCCAATGGAAATGCGGATTTCGCCTGAAGAAATGACAGAAGCACTTCAGAAAGCAGGTTACTCTTCCACAGTGACTAAAATAAACGAACAAGAATAC
>DATGTM010000007.1:0-4244 GCA_035301845.1 Pseudogracilibacillus sp.
GCGCACATAGGACAAGGCTCTAATGTTACATAAAGTGTACAATCTTCCAAGCGCCAGCTTCCGATTTTTTCATTGCCTTCTTCAATGGCAAATAATTCCGCATGCGATAAAGTCGTTTGCTTTGCTTCTCGCTGATTTGCCCCTCTAGCAATAATATTATCTTTATAAACCAATACAGCCCCGATAGGGACTTCTCCCTTTGTGGCGGCTTTTTTAGCTTCTTCTAAAGCATATTGCATATAATGCTCGTCTGTTATTGTCATGTTATCACTCTTTTATTTTTGTTATACATTGCTCCTCACCAAAGTATACCATAAGTATTTTTTAGTTAAATTTATTACAATACGCTAATGGGGCTCTTAAACAGTATAATTGCTATTTTTACTAATAGTATGAAAAGAGATTTCTCAGAGTAGATTTGAAAAAAGAAGGAGGGACAGAAATTATAATCGACGGAAATGATAGAGAGGAAGGACGCGGTTCGAACTTTCCCAAAGGACAAAACAGTATAAAAGGTTGAAAAACTACCAGCATTTTCTTCATCTTAGGAAGAAAATGCCGATGTTCTTTTAAAGAATAGCACTATCTATTTTCATACTTAGCAATTTGCCTTTTACAACCTTACATGATTTAACTAGCTGAATACATCAACACAACAGTATTTTTTAGGTATTGTTTTAGGTTCATGATTCGTTTCCCAATTCCCTTGATCTATCTGCAGCACTTTCCACACACTTTTCAAAAGCTTCCAGAATATTATAATCAGCCAATGTATCCAGTCCAGCCGCTGTTGTGCCATTTGGACTTGTCACATTTTCTCGTAATTGAGCGGCACTTTCCGATCGTTTTTGCAGCATATTTCCTGCACCAATAATCGTTTGAGCTATTAATTGCTTAGCTGTGTCTGGATCCAATCCTTCTTTTTTAGCAGCATTTTCCATAGCTTCAACTATATAATAGATGTAGGCAGGTCCACTTCCTGACAACCCCGTCACCGCATGCATTTCAGATTCTTCCACTTCAGAAACTGTTCCAATTGCCGCGAACAATTGATGAGCAGTTTGTATATCTGCATCTGTTGCAAAACGTCCTTTTGTTATAGCCGTTGCTGAGAAGCCAATTGTTGCAGAAGTATTTGGCATGGAACGCACAACTGCTACATTTTTATCAATAATAGTCGTAATGAAATCTGTTGGAACTCCAGCAACAACGGAAATAACTAATTGATTTCCTTGAATATAAGGAGCAGCATCTTGTAAAGCTTTTTCCACATCATACGGTTTTGTAGCTACTACAACGACTTCCGCATCGGATAAAGTAGCATGCTTGTCATTCGAACATTGAACACCATACGTATTTTGTAAATAATCCAAACGCTCTTTGTTTTCTTTATTCGTCACAAAAATTTGATCTTTGTCGAGAAACGCTGTATTAATAATTCCAGCAATAACAGCCTCTGCCATGGATCCTCCACCTATAAAAGCAATTTTATTCAACATTCATTATCTACTCCTTTATTGTTCAATATAAAAACCCCATCTCTGTCCTGTATAAAAGGACGGAAATGAGGTATGATTTCCGTGGTACCACCTAATTTGGCTTAAAATGCCCACTTCACCATTGGTATCGCAAAAGGGATTGCGGTTAGATTTATCACTAACAACTCCTAGGCAGGTTCAATGCTTCAGGTTATGCGAAGAATTTTTCAGCCGATGAATTCTTCTCTCTTTGGCGCCGACGGAAACATTTACTATTCTAATCAACGTTTATTTTTATTTGTTATTATGTTAAATCATAGAATGTTCTTCAGTTTTTGTCAAGCATTATCGGAATAATCAGAATCCGGATGACGAGTGATACTTAGAAAATCCAATTTATGCTATACTTGATGAAGCAGTGCATTTTATTATTTTTAGGGGGCGTTTCAAAATGAATAACCAAGCTTCAGGGTCTGGACCTGCTTTAAAACAAAAAATGTCACATCGCGCCATTCATGATGCTGCGCAAGCACATGCTAAAGGTATTACTGCAGAAGTGATACAACTATTTCATGCAAATGAAAAAGAGGAGTGCTTAAAGGCTGCCAAAGGATTAGTAATACATTGGGAAGAAAAAGTTGTTGCTCATGCTGATGCAGAAGATGAAGGATTATATGAAGAGTTATTAAATGGAGAAGATGTAACAGATAAAGGATTATATATGTTAATGAGAGACCATGATCTATTCCGAAAAATCACAGCACAGATTAAAGACAAACTGAAAAAACAAGAGGAAGTAACTCAAGAAAATATTTATGAATTTACAACACTGATTATTTTAAATGATTTTCATCACCAAGGTGAAGAAGAAACACTATTTCCAGGCCAATAAAGACATTAAAAAACCTTAAGGATTTTTTCCTTAAGGTGATTATTTATTTAAATGGAGGAGGAAGAGGGATTCGAACCCCCGCGGGCTTTGACACCCCTTTCGGTTTTCAAGACCGACCCCTTCAACCAGACTTGGGTATTCCTCCGTAACAACAATAACTATATTACCCAATTTTTTAGCTGGTGTCAATAGAAAAATAAATTTTCATGTATTTCTTTAGAAAAAGTAGCTATAGCAGCGCTTGTACAACTCTTTCCTTTACTTAAGTTTATCCAAGAAAGGAGGGGATAAGGTATCGACTATCGACTTTTATCTATAAGAAAAGGATCATTCTTCAGACTTAAGGTACGTATAGGTTAGCTTCCTTAGGTCAACACTATTTTTATATTATTGATTGCTATTGGATAAAAGTGAACATTTTTGTTTTAAAATCTTAACCATTACCCAACAAAAAGGAGAAGATTATTTGTTAGATTATCCACAAAAACCAATTGCATTAACGAAGTTCGAAGTATTACGGAGATATATGACACTTGAAACAGAGCATCACTACACGTATGAACGATTAAAAAGGGGGTATGAAGGAGAGAAAATGTTTGCAACTTTATTAGAGAGAGAACTTTCACAGCCTTTTCATGCGCTTTACGATTTACAATTTAAAGAGAACGGAAGTGAAGTACAAATTGATTGCTTATTATTTATTGGTCAAAAGATTTTTCTTTTTGAAGTAAAACATTACTATGGAAATTACTTAATAAATAACAACCGCTGGTTCCTTGCCTCCACGAATAAAGAAATAAAAAGTCCACTTCATCAAATTCAGCGCAGCACATTACTCCTCAAAGATTTCTTTTCTCATTATCACATAACAGAACCAATTATTTCAAAACTTGTTTTTACACATCCTGAATTTTACCTTTACCAAGCACCTTATAACTCTTCTATGATTTTTCCCAACCAATTAAATCAGTTAATAAAATCCCTCCAGATAGAACAAGTACACCCATTAAAACAAGACTTCTTAAACATAATTAACACACTTAAAAATTCTCATCTCACCACTTTGGTTCATGAACAAGTCCCTGCTATTCAATATAATCAATTAAAAAAAGGTGTTTTTTGTAAAACCTGTAGTAAAAAAATGAAAAATCTAAATCAAAAAAAGTTTTATTGTGCTCACTGTAAACAATCGGAATTAAAGAAAAACGTAGTATTAAAAAGAATAGCTGACTATCAAATATTATTCCCACACGAAATTTTAACAGCTGATAGATTATTTGAATGGATTGGAAAAACAACTACAAAACGAACCGTACAACGGATACTTACTAATATTTAAGAATTCTCAAGAAAAAATCTCTTGATTGATCCATAGCGTGACAAATACTTACTAGTTCTGATCCGATTTGTCGTAATACTGCTTCAAGATGACAAATCAGTCTGGAACTCTATCAGATTTGTCGCTATACTACTTCAAGACGACAAATCAGTCTGAGAATCAACTAGATTCGTCGTAATACTGCTTCAAGACGACAAATCAGTCTGGGAATCAACCAGATTTGTCGTAACATTGCTTTAAAACGACAAATCAGCCTGAGAATCAACCGGATTTGTCGTAATATTGCTTTAAAACGACAAATCAGTCTGGGAATAAACCGGATTTGTCGTAATATTGCTTTAAAACGACAAATCAGTCTGGAAATCTATCAGATTTGTCGTAATACTGCTTCAATATAGTCAAGTCCATATTTATGTGTAAATTTCAGATACAATAATAGACCATGAGTTTTAATTTATATAAACAAAATCAGAAAGCGTTAGTTATTCATCTGCCTCCGCCAAACCACTATCGTTTTGCTCTCTCCATGATCAGA
>DATGTM010000008.1:0-2285 GCA_035301845.1 Pseudogracilibacillus sp.
TTGCATAATAAAGCCGATCAAGACCAATAGTCGCCATAAATTATTCCTCCATTTCAAATTCATAATATTTTGCTACATCAATAGCTAAATGATGATATCCAGTATCATCTTCGTGACCAATATATCGCCTATCCGTAATAACAAAGTCCGCACCCAATAGAGTACGGACTATAATATTTTTAATTGATGTATAATTCTTTTTTGAAAACAACGAAACCCTAACTTCTTGTACATCATACTTTGGAATATTATCTGCATGTAATTCAAACATATCAACGATTGGTGTGATTACAATGTATAAATCAGGAGCAGTCTCTGAAAAGATACCTGTTTCAACTGGAATACCACATTGTTCCGCAATTTGAGTTACTTCGGCTAATACATTCATATGCTTTCCACTTCTTCTTCCAATTTTTTAATCATCGCATCCATACAAGGTTGCCTTGATGTTCTTCTTGCTGGTTTTAAAAATGGCTTTGCAGGTTGACCCGATTTTCCGTATTCGATTATATTAGCTAATTTAGCGTTGCTAACCCCATCTTTACGTGGTTCATTAAACCCTACTTTAACATTATGATTTCCTCTTCGGTCAACTAAGGCAGGTGATACTCCTAATGCAGATACCAACTCACCAGTTGATCTACTCGGAAGTTTTGTGTCCTTCCCAATAACCGAGCTTAAATTAGACTTCATTTTATCTAATACAATTGCTCCTCCTGCTTCAAGAACCCTCGGAACGATTTCATCTGTTTTACTTCCCAATCTTGAAATCTTCATCAAGAATTCTTCTGGCATTTTAATATTAACTTTAGCCATCTGATGCCACCACCTTTTTTGTTAAAACCTCGATATACATATTTCTATTTTTCACATTATCAACGCTTACTACTTCATATCGCCCATCATCACATACAATAAACATTTTCGGTTTAATGGTTAAATCGGGAATGTTTCTAAAACGAAATAACGTATTCGCTTCAGAAAAGGCTGCCCTATTTGCCCAAGTCTTACTACCAAAGCGTTCTTCTTTATAAGCTGTCACAGATGCTAGGATTCTATCGGTTTCTTCACTGAAAGACTCTTCATCTTTTACAATTTCACGTGTTACGATATCGATAAATGTACGCATTTTACCAAAACTCATACGCTATACCTTCCAATCTCTATCTAGCCTTAATAAAAGGTTGACTGTTTTCCAAACTTGCTCTCCAGCAAGTGCGCTATCTGCGAAAAATCCACCTGTACTGCCATCTCGACTTTCGTAAAAGTGTGATGCCAACATGATAACCGCTTGTTCCGTTGTCGCGGGCATATTCTCATCTAAATATGTGCCTTCTTTAATATGTTGATAACTCTCTGCATAAGAAATGGCGGCAGTGATGTACATTTCTATTAAAGCGTCATCTTTATCATGTTGGAGTATTAAATTAGCCTTTACTTTTTCTAGTAATGTCATCACTTTCGCCACCTTATTCTTCTGACATATAACCAGATGTTTTTAATTTCGATAGTAATGCATTAAAATCCGCAACTAAGTCTTCTATTGTTTCTGCTGTACTATCAGATTGATTTGCCATTTTTTCATTTGAAGAAGAAGGAAGGCCAGTGACCTTTGCCCCTTCTTCAATAACAAGTTCCCCGCCAATAACCGTTTTTTCTCCGCCTTGTTCTGTATAGTTTTTAGCGTTATACCCCATCGCATTCTACTCCTTTATTTATTTTTGTTGTAAGACTTTAACTGCTTCTGGCAAGATTAACTTTCCATCGACACGTTGACTTGCTAGGAAACCAACTTGTCCTGTTGTTGCAAAAAGTTCATTTAAACGCTTGAATGAACGACCTTGTCTGTCTGCAATCCAATAATATCCGAAATCACCAAAGGCAATAGACTTAGCTTTCGTTTCAATAGTCGGTGCATAAGCTGAAGTGAATACTGGACGATTCAATAACGTATCTGGTGTACCGGCAGTTAGTGATGGTTGCCATAAGTACTGACCTTGACCATCTTTTAATTTTCGAATTGCTTTTATTGTTGCATCATTCATAATGAATACAGCATTTTTACGATATGGTGCTTTTAAAGAGTAAACTAAGTCAATAATTTCATCTGCAGTAATAGCTGTTGCTGATGTGGCAGTAACTCCTAATTCTGCACCACCAGTATCATGAAACACTCCAGTCGGCTTTCCTGCTCCATCACCGACAAGAAACGCTTCTTCTTCTTTTGCTCCAATTCTTCGAGCAAATTCAGTTGAAATGTAATTCTCTAAATTAAATACACTATC
>DATGTM010000009.1:0-10527 GCA_035301845.1 Pseudogracilibacillus sp.
GAAGGATCGAAGAATATATCAGCTGGTATAACCATGAACGATCAAAAGAAAAATTGACTGGATTGAGTCCAGTCGAATACCGAACTCAATCCAGCCAATCAGCTGCGTAATAAAAACTCTAACTTTTGGGGGTAACCACCAGTTGAAAGAGGCTTTTCATGATGTTTACTAACATATCTTTTAAAAGAATGGTTCAACGGAGGGATTGAAACACTTCAAACTATATAAAAACTATAGTGTATCATTCGTTTGTAGAAGATATAACCTTGTGTAAGCAAAATTCGACAAGTAGGGGAAGAATAAAACAAGATAGAGCCTTGTTCTGCAAGAATTTAAAGAAGTGGGGTAGAATCTTATTTCGTACCATGAAATATAAATATATGATTCCGTGAGTTTTCGTTAATATGATAAACTAAAGATAGATTGTAAATGAGGAGCTATCACCATGGAAACCATAATAGTTGTTGAAGATGAAAGACCGATTAGTCAAGTTTTGCAAGCGTATTTAAAAAAAGAAAATTACCAAGTGGTCCCCGTTTTTCGGGGAGACGAGGCAATTGCTGTTATCCAGCAGGAAAATCCGAGCTTAGTATTACTCGATGTGATGCTGCCTGGTAAGGATGGCTGGAGTATTTTAGAAGAGATTCGGAAAGAAAGTACAATGCCTGTTATTATGCTGACTGCTTTAGGAGAAACACCAGAACGTTTAAAAGGTTTCAACATTGGAGCGGATGATTATATTCCAAAACCTTTCGTCGCTGAAGAAGTAGTTGCTCGTGTCAAAGCGGTGTTGCGTAGAAACTTGCCTGATTCGAATCATACTTTGACCTTTGGAAGTCTGCAATTAAAGCCTCAAGCGCATGAGGTAAGGGTGAATGGGAAAATAATTGAACTGACGCCAAAAGATTCAGCTTTATTACTTTTTCTCGCAGAACATCCTAACCAGGCATTCACGCGTGAACAATTGCTTGAACATGTATGGGGATGGGACTATGAAGGAAGTGATCGTGCCGTCGATTTAGCTGTTAAACGGATTCGGAAAGCTCTCGTTGCATGGCCAAAAGAAGAGGGCGAAATTAAAACTCTCCGGGGATTGGGGTATCAGTTACGTGTTCAAACATAAACAAAAAAAAGTGTCTTTAAAACGTTATTGGACGACTAGATATGTTTTAACTTTAGCGATTGGTCTTATCATTGTTGCTGTTATTTCAGCTGTTTGGATTCGGCATACGACTTTTGAGAATCGTTTGGAAATGATGCAAGTTATGGCAAAGCAAACCGCCAATCAAATTGTAGAAAATGAAGTAGGACAGGGTGGAGATTCTTCGTTGGATGAATTTGACGTCCGGGCTTTTTTACAAGACCCGGGTAAATTTATGCAAATGCCAAGTGACCCATCGATATTTTTAGTAAATGTTGATGGTGATGTTGTATATAATAACGACAGTATCGAACCAATAACCCGAAGATTAGATCCTTCTGTTTTGGATATAGCCGCTGAAATGGAAACTTTTTATTCTGAAGAAAAACAAGATACCTTATATATGATAAAAGAACCTGTTCAAGTGAATGGAACAGTGATTGGCTGGGTCGTTTTCTTAGAATTGAAAGGGAATTTAACGGCAGTCCAACAAGAATATCAGCCATTAATTATTATGATTTTAACCCTGGCTGCATTAGGCTGGCTTGCTATTTATTTATTATCCGGACGACTTGCCAAACCGATTACAAATGTAGCAACGGCTGCAGAGCAAGTGAAAGAAGGAAATTATGACTTTACTTTACCCGATAGTGTACCTGAAAAAGAGGTCGATGAGTTGTTGAGTTCTTTTAAGGAAATGGCAGAGAAGTTACAGCGGTTGGAAATGTTACGTTCTGAGTTATTAGCAGGGGTAACACATGAATTAAAAACTCCAGTCACTTCTATAAGTGGGTTGATTCAAGCAGTAAAAGATGGAGTGGTCGAAGGAGAAGAGGCAGAGGAGTTTTTACGTATTTCATTACAGGAATCAGAGAAAATGAAAAAAATGGTCGATGATTTAGTAGCTTTTAACACTTTTGTCGCAGATGCCATTCCTTTAGATTGGGACGTATATGAAATAAACGCGTTGACAGAAAATATTCTTCATTCATGGGAAATAAATCAAGAGGCTGATGTTCAATTGGAATTTCAACCATCTCCCAAGGACGTAGATATATTGGTTGATGCGATTCGTTTCGAACAAATCATTGTGAATTTATTAAATAATGCTAAAGATACAGAAAAAGAGAGAGGTATCCACATCTCGATTTCAATTGTAATAAAAGAGGGCAACATCATAATTGAGGTCACTGATAATGGCCCAGGTATACCGGAACAAGAACAACCTTATATTTTTGAACGGTTCTATCGTGGAGAAACAAAAAAGTTAGCAGTGAGTGGATTTGGGCTTGGACTTCCTTTTAGTAAAATGATTGCACAAGCATTAAAAGGCGATTTGAATTTACAACAGAGCTCGGAGAAAGGTACTACTTTTGCAATCCAATTACCAATGAAGCGTCTTTTTGGAAAGTGAATTTTACAGTGAAATAAAAGTTATTCCTCTTCTTGCACAAATAATTGTACAACTGTTGACATGTGAATGTCCCATTTATTTGCATGTCAAAGAAGCAAAAAATACTGTTCTGACATCTTCCTGACATATATATCCTTTATACTGAAGCTAACAAAATAGTAAAGGATGACTTATGATGACAGAAAAAGATCCGAATCAATCTCATGAAGACTCTAAAAAAGTAGAACCGGAGAATCAAAAAGAAGAGCAAACAACCTCGCCAGAAATGAACGAATCAGTTAATGACGCAACCGAATCAACGGGGGAAAACACAGGGACAACAAATCAAACAACTACTTCCGACGCTGCAAAGCAAGAAACGAACAACAAAGGGAAAAAAACGAAAAAACACACATTTAGTTTCTTAAAATTAATAGCAGCTGGCGTTATTGGTTCTGTATTAACGTTAGGCGTTGTAACTCAGACAAATTATTTTGATTCGGAAGACGGTACAACTGTAGAGCCCGAAACAGCAACGAAAAGCACTGCAGAACAAGTCGATACGTCGGACTCCAGTTCGATTTCTGATATTGCCAATAACGCTTCAGAAGCAATCGTTGGCGTTGTGAATATGTCGGAAGCACCTGATAATCCATTCGAACAATTCGAGCAAGGGGAGAAAGGAAATAACGACAATAGCGAAAGTGGTGAAGAAGTTCAAAAAGGGGTTGGCTCTGGAGTGGTTTATAAAGTAACAGATGACGCGGCTTACATCGTCACAAATAATCATGTGATAGAAGGAGCTTCCAGTTTGAAAATTGCTCTGGAAAACGGAGATAAAGTAGATGGAGAAGTCGTCGGCTCTGATTCTTTATCAGATATGGCAGTTGTTAAAATTGAAGGAGATTACGACATTACACCATTAGAATTTGGTGATTCAGATTCACTTAATAATGGAGATGGTGTTGTAGCAATTGGCAATCCGCTTGGTTTAGATTTATCCAGTACTATTACTTCTGGTATTGTAAGTGGCACAAATCGTACCATTCCTGTTGAAACATCTGAAGGTAAATGGGATTTAGACGTGATTCAGACAGACGCAGCTATTAACCCAGGAAACAGTGGTGGAGCTTTAATAAATATGGATGGCGAATTAGTCGGGATCAATAGTTTAAAAATTGCTGAAAATGGTGTAGAAGGTTTAGGATTTGCTATTCCGAGTAATGAAGTACAGGATTTAATTGATGAGCTAATGGAGAACGGTGAAATTGAACGACCACAACTCGGTGTTGGGCTGCAAAATGTCGAAGAGATACCGCCTTATTATTTACAACAACTTCCGGATGATATAGAAGAAGGTGCGGTTGTGTTAAAAGTGGATGACCAGTCTCCAGCGGAAAAAGCAGGCATCAAGCCGGAAGATGTTATCGCTGAAATTGATGGCCACGAAGTGAAGAATGTACAAGAAGTGCGCAGCTATCTATATAAAGAAGCAGAAGTTGGGGATACAGTAACATTGAAAGTTTATCGTGATGGAGACACAAAAGATATTGATGTGAAACTTGCCAGCAGCTAATCAGTTACGTTTCATAAGAGTCTTATTAACTTGTTTAATAAGACTCTTTTTGTTTTGTTTCAGTGTGTTCAGGGAACATGTATATGTAGTTGAAGAATTGTATTTGATTAAACGGAGGGATGGCATAATGCAATTGAATTGGAAAGAGAACGCCAGAGTTATTGCTAATAACTTAAAAAGACATGTTGATGCAACCCAATTTAATTTTAAAACTACCGATGATTTGGAGGCGCTTACAAGTATTGTTGGACAAGAACGTGGAAGAACAGTCATGAATTTTGGATTGAATATAAAGCAAGAAGGATATAATTTATATGTTTCGGGGATTCCCGGAACAGGAAAGACCTCTTTCACTAAATCGATTGTAAATGATGTTGCAAAGCAAACAACGATACTACATGATTGGTGTTATGTCTATAATTTTAATGAAAAAAATTACCGTCCTAATGTATTAAAACTCCCGGCTGGAAAGGGGAAAAGCTTGGAACGCGACATGGAATCTTTTATGAAAGAGCTGGAAGAGGAGTTGCCAGGAGCGTTCTCCGAGGAGAGTTATCAAAAAGACCGCAATGCCATAATTCAGGAATATAAAGAAGAAACAAATCAGAAAATGGATCAGTTAAATGAATTTGCTGCAGAACATAATTTTCACATTAAGCAAACAAGTTCAGGAATGGTTACGATTCCATTAAAGGATAATCAGCAACTGGGAGAGGAAGCATATAAACAATTACCTGAAGAAGAGCGTAAAGATATTGAACGCAAATCCTATATAGTTCAAGAGAAAATTATGGAATTTTCGGATGAATTACGTAAACTTGAAAAGAAATATAAAAAAGAGTTAGAAAAATTGGATAAACAAATAGCTGAAACGATTCTTAGAAATCATCTGACAGAATTAGAAGAAAATTATGAGGATTGTCCTGAGATTATTAATTACTTAAAAGATGTGGAAGCAGACATTATAGAAAATATCCATGATTTTTTGCCGAAAGAAGAGCAAGAATCTGCCAACGCATTCCAGGCAATGACTCAGCAACAACAGAAACAATTTAAAGTAAAATACAAAGTAAATGTTATGGTTGATCACAGTAAGACAGATGGGGTTCCGGTTATTGAAGCAGACAATCCAACTTATTATAATCTGCTGGGAAAAGTGGAGTATGTGAATCAGATGGGAGTTATGTCAACTGATTTTACAAGAATTAAGCCTGGTTTTTTACATCAAGCTAATGGTGGTTATTTAATTATCCAAGTACGAGATATATTAACAAATGCATATGTATGGGAAGGTTTAAAACGTGCATTAAAACACCAACAGATTCAAATTGAAAACATTGGCGAACAAACAGGCCTCGTAGCCATGTCTTCAATTAAACCGGATCCAATCCCTTTAAATGTGAAAGTGATTTTAATCGGTAATCGAGACATTTACCAATTGTTGTATCAGCATGATGAAGATTTTCGAAAATTATTTAAAGTAAAAGCGGATTTTGATGTGGAAATGGATGCGGATGAGGAAAATATACAAGGGT
The DNA here is from genome assembly GCA_035301845.1 of Pseudogracilibacillus sp. Classification (GTDB taxonomy): domain Bacteria; phylum Bacillota; class Bacilli; order Bacillales; family Amphibacillaceae; genus Pseudogracilibacillus. The sequence goes on from DATGTM010000009.1 coordinate 5,646, forward strand.
TAACTCGCTTTATACGTTCTCAGTGTGAGGCAAATCATTTACGTCCTTTTGATCGAGAAGCAGTGGCGCGTATCGTAGAGTATACGTTGAGGCTGACCAACCATCAAAAGAAGTTATCTACACGTTTCAATCAAATTGTAGAAATTTTATACGAAGCAAATACATGGGCTGCTTTAGAGGATTCTTCGATTATAGAAATGAAGCATGTTATAAAAGCGATTTCGGAAAATGAATATCGTCACAATTTATTTGAAGAGAAAATGCAAGAACAAATTGTGGAAGGGGATATTTTAATATCTACGGAAGGCGAAGCAGTTGGTCAAGTTAATGGATTGGCGGTTTATACATCTGGTCAGTACAATTTTGGTAAACCAACTCGTATTACTGCGACAACTTTTACGGGACAAAAAGGAATAATTAATATTGAGCGTGAAAGCAAGATGAGTGGCAGCATTCATAATAAAGGTGTTTATATCTTAGGCGGTTATATTGGAGAGGCCTTTGCGCAAGCAGGTCGTTTAGCATTGACTGCCCATATAGCATTTGAGCAATCATACGGGGGAGTGGATGGTGATAGTGCTTCCAGTACGGAATTATATGCGCTGCTTTCCAGTTTAGCAGATGTTCCAATTAATCAGGAGATTGCTGTTACGGGTTCAGTGAATCAAAAAGGAGCTATCCAACCAATTGGAGGAGTGAATGAAAAAATCGAAGGATTCTTCAGTGTTTGTAAACAAAAAGGATTGACAGGGAGCCAAGGCGTGATTATTCCGCAGCAAAACGTGAAAAATTTAATGTTGAAAGATGAAGTAATTACCGCTGTGCAAGAAGAAAATTTTCATATTTATGCAATCAATCATATCGTCGAAGGGATTGGAATCTTAACGAATATGCCAATTGATGACAAAGATAAAGCAGGAAATTATACACTAACTTCTTTATATGGAAAAGTTACCAATCAACTTGAAAAATATGCAACTATTATCCAACATAAAAAAGAACAACCGGATAATTCTTCAGAAGAATAGGACGGCGCACAAAATTACAGTTTGATCATGTTTTGTTTGAAAAAAGGACACTGAAGCCATTATTCAGTGTCCTTTCTACTTAATATTTAAGATGTCAGTTTATAAGAGATGCATTAAATACGTTGCAATAGAGAAATAAATCAATAGTCCAATAACATCATTAAATGTCGTAACAAATGGACCAGACGCTATTGCAGGGTCAATTTTAAGCTTATTAATAATTAAAGGAATTACTGCGCCGATTACCGCAGAAAATGTTAATGTACAAAGAATAGAAATACCAACAACAAGTCCTAAAGCTGCATTTCCGAACATGATATAAACGATAGCTAAAATTAAAATCATACAAATAAGTCCTATCAGGGCACCCGTACTAAACTCTTTGCGAATCATTCTCCAAAAATTATTTTTCTCGAGTGTACCAAGAGCCAAACCACGTACAGAAACTGCGAGCGATTGTGTGCCGACGTTTCCGCCAGAGTCCATAATCATCGGAATAAAAAATGCTAATGCAAAGACAGACTCGAGCGTTTCTTCAAATTGATCGATAACACTTCCAGTAATCATACCTAGAACCATTAGCATCACAATCCAAGGAGAGCGGCGTTTAGCTGCTTCAAAAGGGCTGATGTTGATGTCTGTCGCTCCTTTAGTGGCAGATATTTCTCCAAAATCTTCGGTTGTTTCTTCTTCTAAAATATCCATCACGTCATCAACCGTTACAATCCCTAACAATCGGTTATGTTTGGATATGACTGGAACTGCTAAAAGGTCATATTTTTGTATAATAAGTCCGACTTCTTCTTGGTCTAAATCATCATGAACAGAAACGACTCTTGTCCCCATAATATCTTCAATAATAACTTTCGGGTCTGCTATGATTAAATCCCGCAGAGAAACAACTCCAACTAATTCCTGTTGCTCGTCCACTACATATAAATAATAAATAATTTCAGCGTCAGGAGCTTCTCCTCTTAATCTCTCTAAGACAGACTCTACAGAAGATGTTGTTTTAATGCTGATGAACTCTTTTGTCATTATAGCCCCAGCGGTTTCATGCGTATAAGACAGAATCGCTCTGATTTTCTCTGCTTTTTCAGCATTCATTTTACTCAAAATTTCTTCTGCCCGTAAATCATTGATGTCGCTTAAGAACTGTACGACGTCATCAGTAAATAGATTGTTGAACATCGTGGAAGAATATTGCTGTTCCATTTCCAGGAAAAACAGCTTTTGATCTTTAATCTCAAGATTTTCGAAAATAGGTGCAAATTCTTTCGGACTTAACCAAGTATATACTAAGTTACGTGCGTTACCATCGAGTGATTGAAAGATATCAGCTTGATCAGATGGATGCAGTTCGAAAAATATGTCCCGAAATTGCTGAATATGCCCTTGATGTAATTCGTCCATAACGTTTTTAGTGTATTGTTCACGAGACTTTTTGGTTAATTTTGCCACTATAAACCCTCCTTTTCGTCCGTAAAATTCATGGTTCATTTTGTCCGTCTAAATTAATTCATCCTTAACATTTTACGTTATGCACCTTATTGTAACACAGGGAAAGGAAAGAGTGAATTTCATTTAATATACGTTTAGATTGTAAATTGAAATCTAAAAAATGAACTTCTTTTAACGTAGCAAAATAATCACTACACTTGAACATAGCACTTTATTCAGATTCCATCAAATAAAAAACCACTTTCAACATATAAGTAAGCAATAGTCGGATTATAAAACAATATGATTAAGTCGTAAATCAATTTGTATTCAGGGAAGTTTTATAAGTTGTGAAATTCATCAAGTGAATTAATTTGCTTGTTTATGAACGTAAATGATTGATAATAATTGAATATGATTGACATATGAAAGCGATTTTTTTATACTTAATGTAATCTAATGAATAAGAAGGGGATAAGGTTGATTACTTCGGAACGGCATCACTATATATTACAACAGTTAAAACAACAACAATTTATTAAAGTTCAAGACCTCGTGGAACAATTACAAACTTCAGAATCGACTATTCGTCGTGATTTAGCTGCATTAGAAAATGATCATTTACTGAATAGAGAACATGGTGGAGCGACACGTATCCGAGTTATCCAAGAAGAACCCAGCATGCAAGAAAAAGTAATACATCATATCCAAGAGAAACAACAAATTGCTGCGTGTGCTGCCAATTTGATTCAAGATAAAGAATGTATTTACTTAGATGCAGGCTCAACCATACGAGAAATGATTCCTTTCATAGAAGCCAAAGATATCATCGTTGTTACCAATGGGTTAAATCATGTGTCTTCTCTTATAGAAAAGCGAATTGACACGTATTTACTTGGAGGTAATGTAAAAGCATCTACTGAAGCAGTCATTGGGATTACAGCGTTAGAACAACAAGAAAATTATCAATTTGATAAAGTTTTTTTAGGGATGAATGGGATTCACACTGAATTCGGATATACTACAGCAGATCCAGAGGAAGCTGCACTAAAGAGAAATGCAATGAAGCAAGGAATGGAAAACTTTGTATTGGCAGATCATTCAAAGATGGGTATGATTACGTTTAGTAAAGTAGAAGAATTATCGAAAGCAACCGTCATAACAAATAAGAACTCAGCGCCTTATATAGATCAATATAAAACATTAACAACAGTAAAGGTGGTAGAAACATGATTTACACTTGTACATTCAATCCATCTGTCGATTATCAAATCCATGCCCAAGAGATTCATTTAGGTGAATTGAATCGAATAAACGATACTGCCTTTTATCCAGGTGGAAAAGGAATCAATGTATCGCGAGTATTACAAGAATTGGGCGTTTCTTCTGTTGCTTTAGGTTTCGCCGGAGGATTTACTGGTGAATTTATAAAACAGTCTTTAGAGAGTAAAGATATTCAAACTGCATTTGTCAGCCATGAAGGTCAGACAAGAATCAATGTGAAAATGAAAACAGATAAAGAAGAGACTGAAATAAATGGAGCAGGAGCTGAGATAACAGAAGCAGAACAAACCACCTTATTAGATAAACTTAAACAGCTTGAACAAGGAGATTATTTAATTATTTCAGGCAGTCGACCAAATACGGTACCGTTTGAATTTTATGAAAGAATTGCTACGGTAGTACGAAATAAGCATGCATATCTTATTTTAGATATTCCAGAACAGCAAGTGGAAGAACTTATTTGCTATCGACCGTTATTAATGAAGCCAAATAATCACGAATTAGCTGCTATAACTGGAAAACATATAGATACTAAACAAGATGCTATAGAGGGAGCTAAAGATCTGGTCAACAAGGGAGCACAAAATGTTATTGTTTCTTTAGGAAAAGAAGGAGCTATGTTTGTGAATCAAGATCTTATACTGCAAGCCTCTCCTCCAAGTGGCACATTAGTCAGCTCAGTTGGAGCCGGTGATTCTCTTGTAGCCGGGTTTGTGAAACAAATTCAAGAAGATCAATCAGTAACGCGAGCGTTTCAATATGGGGTGGCAGCAGGTACGGCTACTGCTTACTCACCAAACCTTTGCAGGGAATCTGAGGTAGAAGCAATCTTGCCAGAAGTGAACATTCAAACTTGGGAAGGAGAATGTCCGTTATGATGCGCATTACAGAGCTGCTTAAAGCAGAAACGGTTATTTTAGATTTATCCGCTACATCGAAACCAGCAGTTATTGACGAATTAGTTTCCAAAATGGACGAAGCAGGCCGGCTCTCGAACAAAGAGGAATATAAACAAGCAATTTGGGCCCGCGAAGAACAAGGATCAACCGGGATTGGAGAAAGCGTTGCGATTCCTCATGCAAAATCGAGCGCAGTAAATACACCAGCAATCGTATTTGGACGATCCCAAG
>DATGTM010000010.1:0-6967 GCA_035301845.1 Pseudogracilibacillus sp.
AACGTATGAAAGAAGAAGCCGAAGCTTTAGGGGCGAATGCAATTATCGGGATGCGCTATCAGACGTCTCAGATTATGAACAGTGCATCAGAAGTCATCGCATATGGAACAGCAGTAGTTATTGAATAATCATACTCCACTATCAATGTTTGCAAACATCGATAGTGGAATATTTATGTTAACAGATACGTCTAAAAGATTTTAGTGGGTGCTCGAGTACTGAGCAGCTTCATCTTGCATGTTATCTGTTAAAAATCTGTTTCAACGTTCACCTACTATCTAGAACTTATTCCGTAATTGATTATGTCCAAAATTTTGTGTAAATATGTCACTTCGGAAATGTACTTCGCTTTCCTCCGGCGCTGCTAAGCCACCTTCGGCTCCGCCGTACGGCGTCTTACCGAGGCTTTTCATCCGGCAGGAGTCTCCGTACACTCCCTTCGTTTCATTTTTTACACACTATGTTGGACGTAACCCCGTAATTTCTGCGCACATACGGAGTGTTTGTAATAAGTTCTTGTGAACGGTGAATTTTATACTTTTTACTTCGATCGTAAATAGAAACGTTGTACTTTACCGCTCGGTGTTTTTGGTAATGCATCAATAAATTCAATTTCGCGTGGGTATTCATGAGCAGATAGCGTATGTTTTACAAATTGACTTAAGGTTTCCTTTAATGTTTCCGAAGGTGTGTGGCCAACTTTAAGTACGACAAAGGCTTTAACAATTTCTCCTCTTTTTTCATCTGGTTTACCAAGGACCGTTGTTTCAGCAACTGCTTCATGTCCCATTAGAGCACTTTCCACTTCAAATGGACCAATTTTATAACCGGAGCTTGTAATGATATCATCGGAACGCCCTGAAAAATAAAAAATATTGTCATCATCACAGCTTGCAGCATCCCCTGTTACATAATATCTTTTCTGTTTGATAAATCGTTCTTCCGTCTTTAATTCATCTTTATAATAGTGCTTAAACCAAAATAAAGGAGAGTTTTTAATGTCAATTGCTAGCTCTCCTTCAACACCAGGTGGTTGTTCAACTCCATTTTCATCTAAAATAACAGCTCGATAACCTGGCATAGGCATGCCCATTGAATTTTTTCGAATGCTAGTTTTTAACTCTGGGTGATGGTGATTATTAATGACCATCCCCATCTCTGTTTGTCCGTAATGATCATAAATAGAAGTTCCAAATACTTCGTCTGCCCAACGGCTAACATCGAAATTGAGCGGTTCTCCGGCACTGGATAATGTATGTAGTTGCAAATCTGCCGGGAATTCAACATTGTTTTGAGCTCGCATTGTCCGGTATACTGTAGGGGCGGCAGCAAAATTAGTGACTCGGTATTTTTTCATTAAATGAAGGGTTTCCTGGACATCAAATTTCGCATCGTACATAATAAAAGACTGTCCTAAGAGAAGAGGTCCTATTACGGAAAAATAAAGACCATACGCCCAACCTGGATCAGCTATGTTCCAAAAAACATCTTCTGGCCTCAGATGTAATCCAAACCGCATATATCCTTCAAAAGATGCTAAAGCAAATACAGGAACTTCTACCCCTTTAGGATGTCCCGTTGTTCCGGATGTATAGATAAGGACGAGCAGATCGTTCTGATTCACCTTAGTGTTGTGTTGAATAGGTTCATATTTCTCAATAGTATCCCAAAAATGGATATCTGTATCTATTATTTCTTTATTTGCGGAAGCTACAGTGATGACTTTTGTAGTTGACAGATCAATGTCAGAAGCTTCATGCTGCAATTTAAAACGATGTTCTGTATTCGTAATGATCATAGAAGCATCGCTATGGACTGCTCTGTAAGAAATAGCTTTCGGCCCAAAAGCGGTAAATAATGGAACATATACAGCTCCAAGTCTCCACACAGCAAGGGCAGAGATAATGATTTCCGGTCCTTTAGGAAGCATTACAGCAACTTTATCCCCTTTCTTGAGTCCGAGATTTTGTAATGCAGCGGCCAGTTTTTTAGATAAAGTTTGTAAGTCGCCAAAAGAATAGTGCGATGTTATTCCATTTTTATTTTCATAATAAAGAGCGGTTTTGCTTTGATCGTGTCGATCACAAAGCAAGTCTGCCACAGATACGTTTTCTTTCTTAAGATTACTTATTAAACATTCTACTTCGTTGGTAAATTTCACGAAAACATCTTCCTTTCATCATATGCAAACCCTTTTCCTGTCTATTGTATTCTATTTTTTCAGATTTTTACAACAATGCGAATACATTAGTTAAAATGTATTTTAATCAAAGTAAAGAAATATTTCTTGAAAATTAAATTGGTGTTTACTGTGTTCCATTTGGATTCATTCCGCTTTTTGCAGGCAACGTCTCAACTCACTTTAAAAATATGAAATTGATTTCGTTCAAGTAAAAAGAAAACAAGCAGGGAGGCTTAAACATTATTTCCTCTGCTTGTTTTTACATTGTTTAAAGCGTTGTAACGTTCATCTCATCCGGATCTTTACCTACTCGAGTATTTGAATCTAATTTTTGAATAGCTTTCATATCTTCGATAGATAATTCGAAGTCAAAAATATTTATATTTTCTTTAATGCGGGATGGGGTCACAGACTTCGGAATGATAAGACTGTCTTCTTGCACATGCCAACGTAAAATAATCTGGGCAGCAGTTTTTTGATGTTTTTGAGCAATGTCCTGGATGACTTGTTCTTCTAAGACAGCGCCACCTCTATATAAAGGGCTCCAACTTTCAAGGAAAATTTCATTTCGTTTACAATAGTCTTTCAATTCTTGTTGTTGCAAATAAGGATGACATTCCACCTGGTTGACTACAGGTTTTATCTTCGTCTCTTTTGCTAAACGTTCTAAATGATGAATGTGAAAATTGCTGACGCCAATAGCTTTTACTGTCCCTGCTTTGTATAGATCTTCCAAAGCTCGATACGTCTCAATAAATTTGTCTTGTTCCGGGACAGGCCAATGGATTAAATAGAGATCGATATAGTCTAACTGCAGTTTTTCTAAGCTTTCTTCAAAAGCTTGCATTGTTCGTTCATATCCGTGGTGAGAATTCCATACTTTCGTTGTTATGAATAAATCTTCCCTTGCGATTCGTGCTTGTTTGATTGCTTTACCGACACCAGTCTCATTCTGATAAAATTGTGCTGTATCCAGTGCTCGGTATCCACTTTCTAAAGCAACAGATACTGCTTCTTGAACGTCTTCATTCGGAACTTTATATACGCCGAAACCTAAACGCGGCATCATAAGTTGGTTGTTTAATTGTACTTGTTTATCCATCTTTTAAACCCCTTTGTTGTAGTCTGTCTAAATTGTATCACAGTCTGTTATGAAAGAAAGTACATCGTGATTAGCTCTTTAAAAATTGAACAGATACATTCATTGTCTATGACTTTCTTTTTGAGGTAAAAATATAGTGAGCACCAGCGTAATGACAGCAAATACAAAAATCCCCCAAAACACGCTGTTTAAAGCAACAGCAAGCCCTTTTTCAAGGATAGCGATTGCTCCATCAGACATATTATTTGTAACAGAGCTGTCCAATACTGTATTGGCAGAATCAGTAGACAAATCTTGCGTCAATTCTGTACTTTCTTTTCCTAAGAAATAACTTAATTTAGTGTTTAAAACACCGCCTAATAATGCTGCGCCTAAAGAACTGCCAATCATACGCATAAACATATTAGAAGCAGTCGCTACACCGCGTGTTTCCCAGTCGACATGGTTTTGAACCGCCACGATAAACGTCGTAGAAGTCAGGCCCATTCCAAGTCCAATAACAAACGAGCCTGTTCCTGCCCAGACAGGCCCTTTCGAAACGTCGATAGTTATAAAGAAAAGCGCGCCGATAAATAAGCAGATACTCCCAAGTAATGCAGTCATCCGGTACCCAATTTTCAAAAATATATAGCCGGCAAAAGTAGATGCCAAGGGCCAACCAACGGACATCATAGTGAGAGTAAACCCTGCGACTACTGCGGTCTCTCCCATGACTCCCTGAACATAAGTCGGCAGAAACGTCGAAAGTCCAATCATCATCGCACCAGATGTTAATGTTGCCAGATTAGCAAAAGCAATTAGCCGGTTTTTCCATAGATGTAGAGGCATCATCGGAGATTTTGCTTTCGTTTGCCACCAGATAAAACTGAGAATTGCGCTAAGAAATAAGAAAAATAAGAAAAAAGCAGGAACCGAAATCCAATCCCAGCCCTCTCCGCTTTCAATAAACATAATCATTAAAGCAGAAATAGCGACAAAAAATAGTCCTGCACCTGCGTAATCAACAGAACGTTTCGTTTTTTCAATACTTTCATGTAAGAAAAATCCAACACCAATCATGCCAATAACCCCTAAGGGAACATTCATCCAGAAAATCCAAGCCCAATCTGAGTAACGTACAATAATACCTCCGGCGAGGGGACCGATGATAGCAGAAATTCCCCAAACGCTAGCTAGATACCCTTGAATTTTGGCTCTTTCTTTTACGGTATACATATCTCCAACAATAGTCATTGCAATAGGTTGTACAGCACCTGCACCCAAGCCTTGCACAAAACGAAAAGTAATCAACATGAGCATAGACGAAGCAAAACCACTTAAAATAGACCCAATCAGGAAAATTATTACGCCGATCATAAATATTGGTTTTCTACCAAATAAATCGGATAGCTTACCATAAATCATGGTTGTAACAGCATTCATTAACAAAAAAGATGAAAAGACCCAGCTGTACAAAGAGAAACCGCCCAAGTCGTTAACGATGCTTGGCATGGCAGTGGCTACAATAGTTCCCTCGATTGCTGCCATAAACATCGCAATAATCAAGGAAGCTAAGACAAGTGGGCGCTTCGTTTTTTTCATCTCTTTCGCAAAGGTATGATTTATCATTTCATCCAACACCTCTTAACTCATAATTTTCTGAAAAAACTATGAATAGTTTATGCTCTTGTCTATCTTTTTCTTCCTTTTTTGAAAGAAATGAAGCATAAGAAGATTATAGTGAAGTCATATAATTACTGTTATAAAGGAAAAGAGCAGCCTTGTAAAAAAAGCTGCTCTTTTCATATGCCATTTTTAATAATAGGGAGAAATTAATAAATATACGAATACTCCTGTAATGCTGACATATAACCATATTGGCATCGTCCAGCGGGCAATTTTTCGGTGTTTGGCTACTTGCATATTCAATCCTTTCGTTAAAGTAAAGAGTGCAAGCGGAAGTAGAACGACGGACAGACTGACGTGTGTAATCAAAATAAAATAGTAAATGTATTTCCATATACCATCTGAGCCAAAGCTGGTTGATCCTGACATCGCATGAAATGTAAGGTAAGAAATCAGAAATAAAAATGTCGCACCAAAGGCACTTAAAATAAAGTTTCGATGTGCTTGAATATTTCCTTTTTTCACCATAACTAACGCACAAATTAAAAGGATGAATGCTAGCCCATTCAAGATCGCGTTGATAAGTGGCAGGATAGTTAAGTCCATTCCAAAAATTGTCCCTGTTGTGCTTCTGGGTATATAGTTTGTTCCTAAGATGATAATCACGGCAACAACGGATAAAACCCATATCAAAGGAGTGTAATTACGTTTTGGTATTTTTTTCGATTCGGTAGTCATAGGTTGTTTCATTGTATCAATCTCCATTTCTCCCTCTATTATAGAGAATAACTTTGAGAAAGTGCAATGATTTATGATGCAAAATTACTGTTGTTCGAAAGTTGTCACATATGACTATTTTTCCAGCATATCATTTGATTTACAATGTTAAAAAATTTGTAGATAAAAAATAATTTTCTTCTTAAAAAGACCTTGAAAACCAATCTAATGATTTATGCAAGGTCTCTTGATTGTATTTTTCAAATGAAGAGCAGGTGGGAAGGATTATGTCCAAAATGATGTGTAAATATGGCACTTCGGAAATGTACTACGCTTTTTAGCCGGCGCTGTGAATCCTCCTTCGGCTCCGCCGTGCGGCGTCTTACCGAGGCTTTTCATCCGGCAGGAGTCTCCGCACATTTCCTACGTTTTACTTTTCACACATTATGATGAATGTAAACGGTGGGAAGTGTCTTTACTCGTATAAATTGCCAATGGATAAATACTTTGTCTCCAAATAGGGTTCTATTCCTTCTGCTCCTCCTTCACGGCCCAGGCCGCTTTCTTTCATGCCGCCAAATGGTGCATGTGCAGCTGAAACTGCTCCATCATTCCAGCCGATAATTCCATAATCCAGGTTTTCAAATAAATAAGCACCTGTTTTATAACTTTCAGTAAAGAAATAAGCGGCTAATCCAAATGGAGTGTTATTCGCTTCTTCAATCGCCTCATCCAATGAAGAAAACGTCGTAACAGGTACGACAGGGCCAAAGGTTTCTTCTTGCATAATAGTCATATCATCGGTGACATCTTTTAAAATAGTCGGCTGCACGAAAAAGTATCCTTCGTCTTCGTTGGCGTTATATTCGGCACCAAGCAGTACGTGCGCCCCTTTATCTACGGCATCATCAACATGGTGAACAATTTTCTCATAACCATCCTGATTAATGATTGGACCAATATCAACGCTTTCGTCTAAACCATTTCCGACTGTTAAAGCTTTTGTTTTTTCGGTTAAACGTTTTGCATAAGCTTCGTATACAGAGTCATGAACGAAAACACGATTAGCACAGATGCATGTTTGACCAGAGTTCCGAAACTTGTTGGCAATTGTTTGGTCAACTGCGAGATCAATATCAGCATCCTCAGCAACAACAATAGGAGCGTGGCCACCGAGTTCCATCGTCACTGCTTTTACAGTATCGGCGCTATCTTTAATGAGCGATTTACCGACAGCCGTAGAGCCAGTGAAAGTGATTTTTTGAACGAGTGGACTGGAAGTAAACAAATCACCTACAACACTTCCTCGACCATTAACACTTTGTACGACATGATGCGGGAAGCCTGCCTCATGAGCCAAT
>DATGTM010000011.1:0-6068 GCA_035301845.1 Pseudogracilibacillus sp.
ACCCGGAAAATGCTCGGTCTTCCCTCTGTTTCTGTTATCCCTCATCCGCAAGCAGGCGGATCGATGGCATCTTACGTCTATAAGCAAATGGATGAGCCGACAGTTGTAGAAAACGTAGAAGCAGATGCTGGATTGGATATAGGTGATACCTTGATTGGGATGCATCTAAAGCCTGTTGCTGTTCCTTTGCGTTTTGACCGGACCGTTGTTGGAAACGCTCATGTTACGGGAGCCAGAACTCGGCCGAAGTTAATTGGTGGGGAACGTGCCGTCTACAAATGAAATAATAGAATCTTTTGTGTAATATAAAAGAATGCTTTATGATAGACCATATAAGATAGCATTAGGGAGGAACAGATAACCAATGGACCATTTAAAACAGAGTGATAAAGAATTATATGATGCAATTACTTCAGAAAAGAAACGTCAGCAAAATAATATCGAATTAATTGCTTCGGAGAACTTTGTATCAGAAGCAGTCATGGAAGCAGCAGGCTCTGTATTGACTAATAAGTATGCAGAAGGATACCCTGGGAAAAGATATTACGGCGGTTGTGAGTTTGTAGACATTGCAGAAGACTTAGCACGTGATCGCTTGAAAGAATTATTTGGCGGAGACCATGTGAATGTGCAGCCACACTCAGGGGCTCAAGCGAATATGGCTGTTTATTTTTCTGTTTTAGAACCTGGTGATACTGTGTTAGGGATGAATCTAAGTCATGGCGGTCACTTAACACACGGTAGTCCTGTAAATTTCAGCGGTAAGTTATACAATTTTGTTGAATATGGTGTCGATCAAGAAACTGAACAATTAGATTACGACGCAGTTTTAGCAAAAGCAAAAGAAGTACAACCAAAAATGATTGTAGCAGGTGCGAGTGCTTATGCTCGAACAATTGATTTTGCTAAATTCCGTGAAATTGCGGATGCTGTTGGAGCTTATTTATTCGTGGACATGGCTCATATTGCAGGATTAGTTGCTGCTGGAGAGCATCCAAACCCAGTTCCATACAGTGATTTTGTAACTTCTACGACGCATAAAACATTACGAGGACCGCGTGGAGGATTTGTCATTTGTAAGGAAGAATATGCAAAATTAATCAATAAAACTGCTTTCCCAGGCATTCAAGGTGGTCCATTGATGCATATTATCGCTGCCAAAGCTACCGCATTTAAGGAAGCTTTAGCACCGGAATTCAAGACGTATGCAAAGCAAGTAATTGCGAATGCGAAGGCGCTGGCAGATAAACTGGAAGAAAACGGTATTCGTATTGTGTCTGGTGGTACAGACAACCATTTATTACTTTTGGATGTATCTAAACTAGGACTCACTGGTAAAGTTGCTGAAGAAGCATTAGATGCCATTGGTATTACAGCAAATAAAAATACAATCCCATTTGATCAAGAAGGGCCGTTTATAACAAGCGGAGTTCGTGTTGGGTCAGCTGCTGTAACGAGCAGAGGCTTTAAAGAAGAAGATATGCAAGAAGTAGGTGCGATTATCGCGGAAGTATTACACAATTTGGATGATAAAACAAAGCTCGCTGAAGCAGAGAAGCGTGTGACTGCTTTAACAGATCGTTTCCCATTATATGCATAAAAGATACGACATCACATCTCTTGGACGACACGTATCGGTCCAGGGGATGTTTTTTTATGTTGTAACGTTTTAACCGATTACTGTCGGTGAAAGAAAATATCATTCCAATATCATTCCATGTTCAAATTGTTCATTTATTTCTAGACAAATACTTGATAAAATTGTAAAATAGGTACGATAACGTACTATGAACGGAAAGGGTGGCTGGTTGTGAACAATGTATATATTTTAGAACATCCATTAATACAACATAAATTAACGTATATCCGAAATGTTGAAACAGGAACGAAGCAATTCAGAGAAGTTGTCAATGAACTATCTATGTTGATGGGCTTTGAAATTACGAGAAACTTACCTATGCAAGATAAAGTAATTCAAACTCCAGTTACCAGCTTTACGGCTAAAGAATTAGCTGGTAAAAAAATTGGACTGATTCCTATACTACGTGCGGGCTTAGGCATGGTCGATGGTATGGTTGAACTGCTACCCGCTGCACGTGTCGGGCACATTGGCTTGTACAGAGATCCGGAGAGTTTAGAACCGGTTGAATACTATATTAAACTTCCTTCTGATATTGAGGAACGTTTACTCATTGTATTAGATCCAATGCTTGCAACAGGTGGCTCAGCAGACGATGCGATTAATTCTTTGAAAAAACGTGGAGCAAAATCGATTAAATTGATGTGTTTAGTGGCAGCTCGCGCAGGAGTAGAACGCATACAACGGAATCACCCGGACGTTGATATTTATTTGGGAGGCCTAGATGAAGAACTGAATGATGACGGCTATATTGTTCCAGGTCTAGGCGATGCAGGCGACAGATTGTTCGGCACAAAATAAAACATATAAAACCGTTTAAAAGAAGAAATGACTTTTAACGGTTTTTTTATATGTAATGAATCTTAAAAGAGGGCTGTAAATCTCTTCGAATATTTCTGCCGTTCTGTTCTTTTATTTACATCCTTTGTTAGACTGCCTTATAATAAGAGATAGCTTGTATTTCGACAGAAAGGAAAAGTCTATGAAAAAGATAATAGTTGTTTCCTTGTTTTTTATTGTTTCTTTGTCCATGTCAGGATGTAATGAAGAAAAAACAGAGTTGCAAGTTGCAGCAGCGGCTAGTTTAACTGATGCGATGAAAGAAATAAAAACAGTGTACGAAAAAGAACATGATGTAGATCTTTCCTTTAATTTTGCAGGTTCTGGAAAGTTGGCCCAACAAATCCAACAAGGAGCTCCGGTTGATGTTTTTGTATCTGCGAATGAAGACTGGATGGACCGATTAGAACAAGAATCATTGATCGAAACGGATACGAAAGAAGATGTCGTGGGCAATGAACTTGTTTTAATTGCTAAAAAAGGATCGAATTTTAATTACTCTTCGATGGAAGATATTGATAAAACGGAGTTGGACGATATAGCGATAGGGATGCCGGAAAGCGTCCCAGCTGGAGCATATACGAAACAGACTTTACAAGCAACAGAGCAATGGGATGATTTAGAAGATTTGTTTATTTACGCGAAAGATGTGCGTCAAGTTTTAACTTATGTTGAGTCTGGAAATGCTGATGTAGGTTTTGTTTATGAAAGTGATGCAGAAACTTCTGACCAAGTAGAGGTTTTAGCAACAGCAGATTCAGTGAATATAGATTCGATTGTTTATCCAGGAGGAGTCACCGCGTCCTCAACGAATAAATCAGAAGCGGAAGCGTTTTTAACTTTCCTTCAAACTGAAGAAGTACAAGACGTATTAGATAAATATGGTTTTGTTTCCCGATAAGAGGAGCGAGTCACATGTCAGAAACGAATCTTTTTCCATTATGGCTTTCCTTGCGTACAGCAAGTATATCGACAGTGATTGTTTTCATTGTAGGTATTGCTATTGCTTATATTATGGCGCGTCGGACCTTTTTTGGAAAGAATGCATTAGAAGCCTTTTTTTTGTTGCCATTAGTTCTTCCGCCAACGGTTGTAGGATTTGGTTTACTCTATCTGTTTGGCAAAAATGGGCTGATTGGACGCGCTTTGGCTTATTTATTTGATTTTCAGATTGTTTTTACTTGGTACGGCGCTTTAATTGCAGCAATTGTTGTGTCGTTTCCGCTTATGTATCAAAGTGCGACGGCAGCTTTTGGACAATATGATAAAAATATTGAAAATGCGGCGCTAACAATGGGAAAATCCAGGTGGCATGTGTTCTGGACTATTTCTTTTCCACTTGCTTGGCCCGGATTGTTAGCGGGTGTCGTACTTGCTTTTGCACGGGGGTTAGGTGAGTTTGGTGCCACGTTAATGCTTGCGGGATATATTCCCGGCCAAACAGATACCATTCCGATGGCGATTTACTTCGCGGTAGAAGCAGGCGATATGGATAAAGCCAAATATTGGGTAATCCTGATTGTTATATTAGGCTTTGCAGCCATTTACTGGTTGAATTGGTGGAGTACGAAAAGAATGATGAAACATCGTCGCTAAGGAGGATCTTATGCTGCAGGTCGCTATATGTAAACAACTTTCTCATTTCACATTAGATGTTGAACTTACTGCAAACAACGAAATCATTGCTTTGGCGGGGCCTTCAGGTTCTGGTAAGACAACGATTTTAGAAGCGATTGCAGGGCTCACGAAGCTGGATGAAGGATCTATTGTTGTCCACCATCGCTCCTTTGTGGCGAAAGGGAAGTCATTGGTTCCGGTGCAACAACGAAACGTCGGCTATGTATTTCAGGACTATGCATTATTTCCGCATAAAACAGTATGGGAAAACATTGCTTACGGTATGAAACGTACTTCTTTCGCAAAACAAATGATGGAAGATGTGGGCATTCACCATTTGAAAAATCAATATCCTCATGAAATATCTGGTGGGGAAAAACAACGGACAGCGCTTATTCGAGCTTTTGCAATCGAGCCGGACGTCCTTTTGTTAGACGAACCTTTTGCTGCACTGGATGAACAGACAAAAACAACAAGCTATGCCCAGTTACTGCAGTTACATGAAAAGTGGCAAATTCCGATTGTTCTGGTTTCGCATAATCAAGAAGAGGTAAAACATTTAGCCAGTCGGATTTATATGATTCAAAATGGAAAAGTGTACGATGTAAGCGATAACACTTGAAAAAAGTAGGAAAATGGATGAAATTGATTGACTCTTTTGAAAAAACAAGTTATTATTGTTTGCACATTCAATTTGAAAGTGCGCTAACTCATTACACTTAAATTATCTAAATATTTCAAGTGTTTCACTTTCTTTTTTTGAAAAATCACGTATAATATATACAATCTTAAATTTAATAGATATAGTGTTTAATTCGATGACGAGAAAAAAGAGTAATACCCCATGTATTCTTAGAGATCCAGGGTTGCTGAGAGCCTGGAAGTACATCTTACTCCGACATCATCTCTGAGTACTGTGCTGAAAGATTTATTTGATTAGGTACAGTCAGGTGGCACATCAACCACCTGTTATCAAAAACAGGCTTATATAAAAGCCTCTTAAGCTAGTTTGTCGCAAGACAGCTAGGGAAACTTGGGTGGTACCGTGAAAATAGCTCTTTTCTCCCCATAGAATCTACACAATAGATTCGAGGAGAAAAGAGCTTTTTATATGGTTGTAAAATGATGCTTAAAAAAATAGTAAGTTACTATGTTATTATTTTATACATTTTGAATTTTCAAATCATTTAAAAAGTTCAATGGAAAAAGGAGCAGGATAACTGATTGTGTTAGGAAATAGGAGTACTTGAAAATGAAGTCCGGAAACCAGTCATAATATGAAGGAGGAAAAAAAGTGGAAGCGGAAATGAAAGTAAACAAAAAAGCAGTCGAAACCCCGGCAACAGGAGCAGATTTATTTGTTAATCTTTTAGCAGATGCTGATGTAGACACAGTTTTTGGGTACCCGGGCGGTGCGGTATTACCTATTTACGATGCGTTGTATCGTAACGAAAAACCTTTTAAGCATATTCTATCTATGCATGAACAAGCGGCAATATTTGCAGCGGAAGGTTATGCAAGAGCGACAAGAAAGCCTGGAGTTGTATTAGCAACGTCTGGTCCTGGTGCGACCAACTTAATTACTGGTATAACGGATGCAATGATGGATTCTTTGCCACTTGTTGTTTTTACAGGACAAGTTGCGAATCAAGTCATTGGTACGGACGCGTTTCAAGAGTCCGATGTACTGGGAATCACAACCCCAATCACAAAATATAATTATCAAGTAGAAGATATTGCTGAGTTGCCTCGCATTGTAAAGGAAGCTTTTCATATCGCAAGTACTGGCAGACCAGGTCCTGTTGTCATTGACATTCCAAAGAACATTGCTACTTCTTTATCTGAAGAAGCAATGGAAACCGATTTTTATTTACCAGGATATCAGCCGACAACCAAACCAAATCCATTGCAAATTATTAAAGTGACCGAAGCAATCGCAAATGCAAAGCGCCCTGTGATTTTAGCGGGGGCA
>DATGTM010000012.1:0-18736 GCA_035301845.1 Pseudogracilibacillus sp.
TTCATTCTCTAAAACGTCTCTTGCCACTGACATTTGACCTTTACCACCATCTACAATAATTAAATCAGGCAACTGGCGATTCTCTTTTAATACCCGACTGTATCTTCGTCTAATTACTTCCCGCATTGTTTCATAATCATCCGGGCCTTCCACGTCACGAATTTTGTACTTGCGATATTCTTGTTTATCTGCTTTTCCATCTGTAAACACAATCATCGCAGAAACTGGATCGACTCCTTGGATATTCGAGTTATCGAAAGCTTCAATACGTCTTGGAGATGCGATATTTAAACTATCTCCTAACTTTTCAACAGCTTTAATCGTTCGTTCTTCATTCATCTCAATTAATGAAAAGCGTTCTTCTAAAGCAATTTTAGCGTTCTTTTCTGCTAAATCTGCCAATTCTTTTTTCTTCCCACGATAAGGCGTGTGAACATCAATTTTTAAAAGTTCCTGTAACATTTCAGATTTTGTACCTAAAGGAACTAAGATTTGCTTTGGTTTCACATTCCTTTTATGCAAATAAAATTGACCAACAAAACTTAAGAAGGCATCTTCGGCATCCGTATAAAAAGGGAAAATCGACACATCTCGCTCTAATAATTTGCCCAGTCGCACATAAAATACTTGGATACACATCCAACCTTTATTGTAGCTGTACCCAAATATATCAATATCAGTCTTTTCATTTAAGGATACTTTTTGTTGTTCCATCACAGCTTCTATCGCATTCATTTGATCCCTTAACTCCTGCGCTCGTTCAAAACGAAGTGCTTCACTTTCGATTTCCATTTTTTCTTTTAATTCATTTTTTATTTCACTGTATCCCCCGCGCAAAAAGCGGGAGATCTCACCAATAATTTGATCATATCTTTCTTTAGGCACTGGGTCTTTGCTACAAGCGAGGCATTGCCCCATATGATAATATAAACAATAGCGCCCCGGTGGATTTTTACATTTTCGAAGTGGATATATTCGGTCTAATAATTTTTTCACTTGTCTTGCAGCTATCACATTCGTATAAGGGCCAAAGTACTTTCCGCCATCTTTTCGCACTTTTCGAACGACTAAAATTTGCGGATGCTTTTCATTCGTTATTTTAATATACGGATAACTCTTATCATCTTTCAGCATGACATTATATTTAGGATCATATTTCTTGATTAAATTCATTTCCAAAATCAGAGCATCGATTTCTGTCGATGTTACAATATATTCAAAATCAACAATATCCATAACAAGCAGTTGCGTTTTTTGATCATTATTTCCTTTAAAGTAAGAACGTACCCTGTTCCGTAAAGCTTTTGATTTCCCTACATAGATGACAACACCTTGATTATTTTTCATGAGATAACAACCAGGTTTCATTGGCAGTAGTGATAGCTTTTCCGATATTATCGAGTTCATTTTCCCCCTCCAATCTTTTATTTATTTTATTCGCAGACAAATTATAAGCTAATATCCCAGTTGCATTTATACGAGCATTAAAATAAATATTACACTTGTTTGTTCGAATCATGAGCATCGATTACTTATCTATATGACAGTTGTTTACAGAGGTAACACAAGCTGAAGAGTACCCTGTTTTACAGTGAACAAAACAATCCCTTGACATCAAAATATCAAGGGATTTATTGTATTTATATTATATTTAATTAAGCGTGTTTATTAACAACTTCTTGAAGCGCTTCTTTTGGTTGGAATCCAACAACTTGGTCTACTACATTACCATCTTTAAGTAGTAATAGTGTTGGGATACTCATCACGCCATATTCCCCAGCAGTTTCCTGGTTATCATCTACATTAAGTTTAACAATTTTAACGGTATCGCTCATTTCACCGTCTAATTCTTCTAGAACAGGAGCAATCATTTTACAAGGTCCGCACCAAGGTGCCCAAAAGTCCACTAAAACTAAACCTTCGCCTGTTTCTTGGGCAAAGTTCTGATCATTTACTTCTCCTATTGCCATTTCAATACCTCCATATTTTTAAAACTTTCATATTTTCGTTTACTATACAAAGTATATCATCCATAACATAAGCATGCTAGTACTTTGCTTATTCTTCAGTTCATTCGTTCCAGGATTTAAAGCAAAATCATTCTGAAATAGCTGACGAATCTGCACGTAAACAGTTTTATGTATTTGTGTTGGATTAGGTCCGCAACAGCTTGGTACAGAGAGATTCGTTTTTGTGATCTCCATTTGCACTTTTTGTTCCAGATAATTTTAGGCGAATAGTTGCCAGATAACCCAGAAAAACTTCAAGAGGTTCAATAAGAATTGAAAGCTGCTAAAAAAGGAAAGAGAATCGACAAAAAACGATGACAGAAATGAATGAAAAGCAGCAAAAGAGAATCCAGGAGAAAAAATCATTTTGGAGAAGGATATTTGGAGGTTGGTTGTCAGCTAGTTTATTCGGGAAAATCAACTTTTTTACTACTTCTAACAGAGTTTTAGGAGGCATGTCGAAATCGATACACCCCCTAGTAAATTTCCCTTCGAAAAGCTGATTAACTCCACTATTGAATCTATTTATTATGCTACTGTTTTCGAAATGGTAAAAGTGTGTAAAATATATAAATTTTTATATGTTTTACACACTTGAATTAAGAGGCTATGAAATCAATATAGATTCCTGTTGATTAAAACAAGAATTTTATGTAAATGATTGGTTCTATCACATCATAAACTATGACTAATCTCCGTTATCGCTTTGTTTATCAACCATTCTTTTTATCTTACAATCTAATGTAAAAGCTAACATACAAACAATAAATGTTACCATATTAGTGAGTTCGATTTCAAAAAAATTATTATTATAGCACAAGAAAACAATACAATCAGTTCCCAAGTTCTACGTCTAAAATTTTTAATTTTATTAAATAATTTATATTTCATTTTTTTGTATCCTTTATTGAAATATTTACCAAATACCTTTTTAACTACATCTTTCCAATCTTGGTCAGAGAAATCATTTGCCTGAGCTTTCCCTTCAGAATCAACCTCGAAACGTACTTTCCCGTCCCACGTTTCGCCATCATCTTCGCTTATATATAAAATTACTTCGCTGCTACCGACTTTAGGGACTGAGGTTCCAATAATGTCTTTCCATTAAGAGAAATAACAGAATCCGGAATCCCCATTATTCCACCATCCTTATTAGTATTTTCACGTTCACCTAATATGTATATAGATTCATCT
Source organism: Pseudogracilibacillus sp. (assembly GCA_035301845.1). Taxonomy (GTDB): domain Bacteria; phylum Bacillota; class Bacilli; order Bacillales; family Amphibacillaceae; genus Pseudogracilibacillus. The sequence continues at coordinate 3,204 of DATGTM010000012.1, forward strand.
TTAACAATGGGATTATAAACATGAATCAAACCAAATCTAACGATAAATCCATTCTTATCAAGAGTTACTAATCCATTCCCTTCTGCTTCGTCATTTGTATACCGATCGATAATTTCCAATTCCATATTTCCATCTAAATTAAATATGTTATAGCTCTCATCCGTTATAATTTCCATTGGATTAGAAGTAGATTTCTCTTCTTCGAAATCTCTAGCTTTTTCTTCGCTATTGCTACATGAAAACAGGAGCACACCACTTAAAAGAATAACAATTATAAATCCTATGTATTTTTTCATAAATTTATATTATCATAATGAAACAGCGATTAAAATAGTGTATTGTATATAACTTATACTTTGGATAATATTCAACGTCTATGTAAAGGTCATCAAAAATATGGCTCTATTCGAAAAAAGCTATCTCATATAATAGGAATGGTTTGATCCTAGAGTTAAACAGTGCTGCTGAACCAACGCGTGATATTAAATCAATCCGTTAGCAATCCTATTACTGATGTATTAAAGGATTTGACTGGTTATTTATGGAATTACAACTTATGATGGGTGAAAGAAAGTCATTGATTCTATTTAAAATAAAGAGAACCAGTAGCAGCCCATTTCAGTTTCGGATGTTAGTTACAAATGTGGAAAACAAAGCATTGGTGAAAACTTAATTTAACAAGCTGAGCAATGAGAATAATAATAATAAAAAGAAGAAGAACACTAAATAGTTGTAACCGGAGTAAAAATGAAGTTTACTTTTTTTATATTATACGAGGTTTTGAGTGATTAGTGTCTTATGCCTATCATTTAAAAGTGTTTTTACACTCACTAATCCTTTTAATTTATTATTAGTATCTATTACATATTCAGATTAAAGTAAGTAAAAAAATCTGATTGTATGATACAACCAGATTTTTTACGTCTTATTATAGTGCTTGCTTCAATTCTTCCGTTAGCTTCGGAATAATTTCAAATAAATCGCCAACAATACCATAGTCTGCTACGTTAAAGATATTTGATTCTTCATCTTTGTTGATGGCCACGATAACTTTTGAGTTCGACATCCCCGCTAAGTGCTGGATAGCACCGGAAATACCGACTGCGATGTATAAATCAGGCGTAATAACTTTACCAGTTTGACCGATCTGCATAGAATAATCACAGTATTCAGCATCAGCCGCACCACGGGAAGCACCTACTGCCCCGCCCAATACATCGGCTAATTCGTATAGTGGATCAAATCCTTCTTTACTCTTCACACCGCGTCCGCCAGCAACCACGACACTTGCTTCAGACATGTCGACGCCTTCTGTTTGTTTACGAATGATTTCGTTAATTACTGTTCGTAAGCTCTTCACGTCAACTTCTTTCGCCGTTACATCGCCAGAACGGGATTCATCTTTTTCCAGCTTAGCAATGTTGTTTGGACGGATGGTCGCAAAAATCATACCGTCTTTAATAACTTTTTTCTCAAACGCTTTACCAGAATAAATAGGTCTCGTAAAGACTACTTGATCGCCTTCTGCATCAATTTCAATAGCGTCGGAAACAAGGCCAATGCCTAAACGTGCAGCTATTTTCGGTGATACATCTTTTCCAATTGATGTATGACCCAGAATAAAACCATAAGGATCTTCTTCTTCTAAGATTTCTAAGATAGCCTGGCCATACCCTTCAGATGTATATTCTTTTAAATTTTCATGGGTTACCGTAATCATACGATCCGCACCGTACTTAATCATTTCATTTGCTTCTTCTTCTAGATTACCGTCTCCTAAAAGCAGGCCAACGACTTCTGCATCTTCTTTAATTTGTCTTGCAGCTGCAATCACTTCGAAACTAACATTACGTAATTCGCCTTCGTTTGCTTCTCCTACAACTAATATTTTTTCACTCATCATGGATTTCCTCCTTCGTTTCCTGTATTAAAGTACTTTTGCTTCGTCTTTTAATAAAGATACTAATTCTTTGACTTGATCATCCACATCGCCTTCAAGCACACGTCCTGCTTCTTTTTCTTTTGGCAAGAAGATTTCGGTTGTTTCTGTTTTCGCTTCCACTTCATCTTCGTCTAAATCCAGATCGTCGATTTCTAATTCTTCTAAAGGTTTTTTCTTCGCTTTCATGATACCTGGTAAAGAAGGATAACGCGGCTCATTCAAGCCTTGTTGACAAGTCACAAGCACCGGAAGCTCTACTTCTAACTTTTCGACGTCTCCTTCGATATCTTTTTCAATTTTAGCTTTACCATCTTCAATTTCTAAATCTACAATGGTTGTAACAAATGGTATGTCCAGAAGCTCAGCCAGACGTGGACCTACTTGGCCGCTCGCTTCATCAATTGCAACGTTTCCGCCTAAAATCAAATCAGCTTCTTTATCTGCAAAATACGCTTCTAAAATTTTAGAAGTTGTAAAAGCGTCTCCCTCTTCCAAATCATCTTCTGTGTTAATCAGAACAGCTTGATCAGCACCCATCGCTAGTGCTGTACGCAATTGATTTTCTGAATCTTCATCGCCAACCGTTACGACAGTCACTTCACCACCATGTGCATCTCGCTGATTAATTGCTTCTTCAACGGCATATTCGTCATAAGGGTTAATGATCAGCTCTGCTCCTTCATCTTGAATTTCGCCATCTTCAATGATGATTTTTTCCTCGGTATCGAATGTTTTTTTGAGTATTACATAAATATTCATCTTGTTTTCCTCCTCTTAATAAATAAAATTATTTATCTTTAAAATGTGCTTCACGTTTTTCAATAAAAGCTTGTATTCCTTCTTTCGCATCTTCATTGCTGAAAATCTCTCCAAATACTTCTGCTTCACGTAAAACGCCTTCATCAAAAGAATTGAATTTTGCATAAGGAACTAATTCCATTACTTTTTCAATAGAAGGTTTACTTTTAGCAGCAATTTTTTCCGCTATACTTTGTGCCGTTGATAATAACTCTTCTTCGTTTACAGCATGATTTGCAAGGCCAATCGCTGCTGCTTCCTCGCCTGACACAGGCTCGCCTGTCAGGATCAGTTCATAAGCTTTGGCACTGCCAACATGCTGTGGTAAACGTTGTGTACCTGCAAACCCAGGAATAATACCTAAAGTAGTTTCCGGCAAGCCTAATTTAGCAGTTTTAGTTACAATCCGCATATGACAGGCCATTGCCAGCTCCAATCCACCACCTAACGCTGCTCCATGGATAGCTGCAATCACCGGAAGCGGATACCTGTCGATACGATGGAATACTTTTTGGCCGTTCCTGGACAAATCAGATTGTCCTTCTGCTGATTCTACTTGGGTAAATTCCTTAATATCCGCTCCAGCTGAAAAGAAGCGTCCTTCCCCTTTAATAATCACGGCTTTCACAGCTGGTTCTTTACTAATCGCATTTAGCTGTTGATTCAGTTCTTCAATTAAAGCTGTAGATAATGCATTAGCTGGCGGACTATTAATCGTCAAAGTAGCAATATTGTCTTTTACATCCAAAGATAATATACTCATCATTTCCTCCTTTAACCTGGTTTGAAAATGGACCTGCTAAGCGTTTAATTTAAGAAAAGGCCCTTCGTTAATAATTGATGAATCTCCCCTGTTTCATTGGTTAATGAATACTTTTGCAGTTTCATCACCCATGTTGTCACTGTCTCATCCAACGTTCCAAATATCATTTGTCGCATTGTCTGGGGATTAATATCATCACGAATCTCCCCATTCTGGATACCTTGCTCTAAAATATCATCAATTATTTGTAAATAATCTTTAAGAATATTATTAATTTCTATTCTTAATTCTATTTTAGATTGGCGCAATTCCAATTGAGTTACAATAGCTAAATCAGGGTTGCTTGCTAATTGATGGTAATGCATGTGAATAAACGTCTCCAGTTTCTCACTTGCAGAGCTTTGCCCTTGAATAGCATTCCTCGTGATGTCTACAAAAGAACCCATTTTCTCTTTGAATACAGAAATTAAAATATCTTCTTTGTTTTTAAAATATAAGTAAATCGTGCCGTCTGCTACATTTGCTTTCTTCGCAATTTTCGATACTTGTGAAGCATGAAATCCATTCTCTGCAATCACTTCAACGGCAGCTTCTATAATTTGTTTGTATTTGGGTCGATCAGATTTCATTTAATCCCCCCTTCCTTCGAACACATGAATGATTGGTCATTCACATCTTATTTTAGCGCTTTCATTTATAAAAGTCAATAACAGAGAGTAGTTAAACACATAAGATATTGCTTTTAAATATCCTTTATTGTTGGGCACTTTAAAACAAAGATTATGTTACTTCACTAAGTATAGCGGAAAAGAACGTGAAGTACAACGTATTAAGTAACCATCCTTTTTTCTTTCTCCATTTGCTCAATCGTTTCATCAATTAATTCACGTTTCAATATTTTCCCAATCACATTTTTAGGCAATTCTTCTCTAAATTCATAGATGCGAGGGATTTTATAAGCTGCTAAATTGGCTCGACAATATTTTTCGAGTTCTTTTTCTGATAATTCCTTTTTATTTTTCGAGACAATTACTGCTTTGACTGTTTCACCTCTGTAATCATGTGGTACACCAAACACTGCTGCTTCTTGTATATCTGGATGCTCATATAAAACTTCTTCAATTTCACGCGGATAAATATTGAATCCTCCAGCTATAATCATATCTTTCTTTCGATCAACCACATAAAAATAACCTTTTTCATCCATTCTCCCCATATCACTTGTGAGCAGCCAGCCGTCCTTCAGTGTTTCTTTCGTTTCTTCTTCCCTATTCCAATACCCTTTCATGATTTGAGGACCACGTACCGCTATTTCTCCCACTTCACCTACAGGAACTTCATTTAGTGTGCCTTCTTCTACGATCTTCGCTTCTGTATCAGGCCAAGGAAGTCCAATACTCCCATTGATCCGTTCTCCCCACAATAAATTTGCGTGGGTCACTGGAGACGACTCGGTTAAACCGTAGCCTTCTACAATAGAGCCTTCTGTTACTCGCTCAAATTGTTCTTGTACTTCAACTGGCAGTGGTGCTGAACCACTAATGGAAGCTTTAATGGAAGATAAATCATACTTATTCAGATTTGGGTGGTTTAACAATCCGATATAAATTGTCGGAGCACCGGGGAATACAGTCGGCTTTAATTTTTCTATCGTTTTCAACACTTCTTCTGCATCGAATTTTGGCAAAAGTATCATTTTACTGCCGAACATGATTGACAGATTCATAACAGTTGTCATTCCATACACATGAAAAAAAGGCAAAACGCCTAGTATTGATTCTTGGTTTTTTTCTAATTTGTACACCCACGAAGTACACATCTCTACATTTGACACCAAATTAAAATGAGTCAGCATAACACCTTTAGGTCTGCCAGTAGTTCCTCCAGTATACTGCAGTAAAGCTAGATCTTCTTCAGGATCTACTTCAACAGGCTCGTAATCCTCGGAAACGCTTTCAATAATATGATTTAAATAATGGGTATCTTCTGTTTCTTGAATATCTACTACCATTTTAATTTGTTTCTTTTGAATAAACGGGTAGGCAATATTTTTCGGAAACGGTAAGTAATCGCTTACTTTTGTGACAACAACATGCTCTAACGCTGTTTTACCTCTTACATTTGAAACTCGCGGCAGAAGGATATCTAAACAAATAATAAATGTCGCTCCTGAGTCTTGTAATTGGTATTTTAATTCTCGCTCTGTATAAAGCGGATTGACTTGGACCACAACGCCTCCGGCCATCAGCGCTCCATAATAAGTAATCACAGATTGGGGACTGTTCGGTAGCATAATAGCTACGCGGTCTCCTTTTTTCAAGCCATTTAATTGGAAGAAATGAGCTGTTTTTTTAGCTTCTGATAATATTTCTCCAAACGTAAACTCTTTTCCCATAAAATGAACCGCTTTCTTTTTTGCCAATGTTTCTCCACTCTCTAATAAAAAACTATGTAACGGCTTTTTATTATAGTTAACAGTTTCAGGAATCTCTGGTGGATAATGTTCTAACCATGGTGCTCGCTCCTCCATTTTACATCCCCCTCTACACAAACTTTTATATTACAGTGGACGTCTTCTTTTTATAGAAGACCCCTCAATTAAGTAACCAATAGCCAATTCCAACCAGTACAAATATAATTGCTACTGTAATTAATATTTTTGCTAATTTGTCTAATACCATTTTTGACAAGCCTCCATTTATAAAGAAGCAGTTACCTCATGAGGTCTGTTTCTAAAATATTATCATAAACTGAATCACAATTCAATTAAACTGAATCATTATTCAATTCGTTCAAAATACGAAACTGAAATTTAGTATGACATCCGTTTTATAAGTTTTTTTCGTAAAAAAGAGGAACTAATCGATGAAACCGTTCCTCTTTTCACACATGAATCTATTCTAATTTATACAAATAAATTATTGCAACTCAAGAACTGTGACTCCACTTCCACCTTCACCTTGTGCACCTAATCGATGATTTTTTATGGCTGGGGTTCTTTTAATGAAGTGCTCTACACCTTTACGCAATGCTCCAGTCCCTTTCCCATGTATTATGGTCACTCTCGGATACCCTTGCATCAAAGCATCGTCAACATATTTTTCTAGCTTTTGCAGTGCATCCTCATATCTTTCTCCCCGTAAATCCAGTTCAGGCTTTACGTTACTCGTACTGGCTTGTTTTACCACATGAGTCACTGGCTCAGGTTGCTCTTGTTTCTTTTTTCCTACAAACTCCAAATCTTTTTTCTTAGCTGTCATTTTCATTTGACCAACTTGAATAATATATTCTTTATCGTTCTTCTTTTCGACAACCTCACCATACTGATTCAATGTTTGATGTTTTATTTCATCTCCGACCTGGATTGTTCGAGTACTCTGTTTTTGAGGTTTATTCGTAGTGTTCTTGTCTTGAGCCTCCGTCAATTCCGGCTGGGCTTCATCAAACATCTTCCGGGCTTCTATCCACTCATGTTCTTTCCATAGGGATTGATCCTTCATTTGCCGGACTTCTTCGACAATGATTTCAGCTTCCTCACGTGCTTTCCGAAGCGCTTTATTGGCTTTTTCTTCCGCTTTTTCATACATTTTTTCTTTTTCTTTTTGGAAAGTATGCCACTCTTTTTCCAAATCTTGTTTTAGTTGCTGGGCTGTTTCGACTGTTTCTGCCGCTTCCGCTTCTTTATTTTCAGCACTTTTTTTCGTGTTCTCCAAAGCGACAATCATGTTCTCCACATTTTTCGAGTCAAGTCCCAAATAGCTTTTGGCATGTGTAATAGTTTCTGAAGAAAGCCCCAGCCGTTCAGAAATTTCAAATGCATTACTTCGCCCCGGGACCCCCATCAATAAGCGATATGTCGGTTGTAAAGAAGCGACATCAAATTCAACAGAAGCATTCATTACCGTATCTTTATTATAGCCATACGCTTTTAATTCCGGATAATGTGTCGTCGCTACTACGGTTGCTTTGATTGCAATCACTTTATCTAAAATCGACATCGCCAAGGCTGCTCCTTCTTGAGGGTCCGTGCCTGCTCCTAATTCATCGAATAAAACTAGGGATTCTTCATCCACTTTATCCATAATCTGCACAATGTTGGTCATATGAGAGGAGAACGTACTTAGATTTTGCTCAATCGATTGTTCATCCCCAATATCAGCGAAAACCCTTTGATAGCAAGCTACTTTTCCACCATCTGAAGCAGGAATTTGCAAGCCGGACTGAGCCATCAAAACAATAAGTCCAATTGTTTTTAAGGTGACTGTTTTTCCACCGGTATTTGGACCGGTGATAACCATGGCATGATACGACTCTCCTAGAAATATATCACTAGCTACTGCTGTATCCAAAGATAATAATGGATGTCTTGCAGCTTTTAAATCGATAACTCCTTCGTTATTCAATATTGGTTTTGTTGCCTTCATATGCACAGAGGTACGCGCTCGTGCATGAATAACATCTAACTCCGCAATCTGCGCTTGATTAACAGCCAATGTCTCTGTATGATTAGCTATTTCTCCGGTTAATTTTTGTAAAATCAATTCAATTTCCTGCTCTTCTTTTACGTAAGATTGCTGTAATTGATTATTTAATTCAATAATTGCTTTTGGTTCCATAAACAATGTTTGACCAGAGGAAGATTGATCATGCACAATTCCGCCAATGGACCCTTTATATTCTTGTTTTACTGGTAGCACATAACGCTGATTGCGAATCGTAATAATGGAGTCGGATAACATTTTACTTTTCGTTTTGGTCAACTGATGTAATCGATCACGTATATTCGATTCATTATGTTGGATAGATTGTCTGATTCCCCGGAGTGCAGGGGATGCATCATCATAGAGATTTCCATCTTCATCGATCTTAGAAGTGATTTCTTTTTCTAAATGCTTAAGCGTAGTTATCTCATCTGTTACTCCTTTTAATAGCGGAAGTTCCATTTCTATTTCGTCGATAAACGTTTTTATATTTCTTCCAGTTGCAATCAGTTGAGCTATGTGAACAATATCAGAAGAGTGAAGGGTGCCACCAATTTCACTTCGTTTAAGACTTGGGGTCACATCTTCCATATATGAAAATGGGATAGCTTTATTCCTACGCAGTATATCTACTGCTTCATCTGTCTCGGCTTGTAACTTTTCAATTGCTTCCATATCGACAGATGGCTGTATTACTTCAGCTTGACTTTTTCCGATAGAAGTTGCTGCCTCTTGTTTGACGAGCGCAATTATCTTATCATATTCTAATTTAGTTAATGTTTGTTCATTCATTTTTATTCTCCTTCGCTTGTCCCTTTATTGCGCTGGATAAAGGAGAGGAGTTTTGCTTTTGACCAAGTGTTTACGATATTCTCAGGTTTTAGAAATGCTCTATTCGCTCTGCGAATGCCATAGTTCATTAAATGCATTGATTCCTGGTTATGGGCGTCTGTATTAATCGCAACAGGCACTCCTGCTTCTTGAGCAGCCTTTAGCCAGGTTGTGGTTAAATCAAACCGCTGTGGATTCGCATTTAGTTCCAAAGCTGTATTTGTCTCTTTCGCTTTTTGAATCATTTTTGCCACATTCACTTGATAACCTTCTCGCCGCCCAATAATTCTTCCGGTAGGATGGGCAATAATATCAACAAAAGGATTGTTCAAAGCGGCATCTATCCGCTTCATAATCTCCGCTTCCGTTTGATTAAAGCTGGAGTGAATAGCTGCAATAACTAAATCCAGTTCTGCCAAAAATGAGTCTTCAAAATCTAGCTCTCCGTTCGGTAAAATATCCATTTCAACACCGCGCAAAATCTCAATATCCTTATATTTTTCATTCAAACGGTGAATTTCTTCTCCTTGCTTTCGCAGACGCTTCTCATTTAAACCATTTGCGACTTGTAAGAATTTCGAGTGATCGGTAATCGTCACGTATGAATAACCTAACTTGCGAGCGTAATTCACCATTTCTTCCACCGAATGAGCCCCGTCACTCCACGTAGTGTGCATATGCAAATCACCTAAAATATCTGAGGAACTTAGCAAAGGCGGGGCCTGTTGAAATATTTCCAATTCATTTGTATTTTCCCGCATTTCAGGCGGTATATAATGCAAGTCAAAATGCTGATAAAAATCAGCTTCAGAATCAAAATGCACTATTTCCCCTGTCGCCTCTTTTTCCACTCCATACTCATTTATTTTTTCGTCACGTTCTTTTGCAAGTTGCCGCATACTTACATTGTGATCTTTCGAGCCTGTAAAATGGTGCAAAGTACTCGCAAATTCAGCTTGATCTACAATACGAAAATCTATATTAATATCATATTCATCTTGAATGGTAACCGAAACTTTTGTCGTGCCATTTGCAATAATTTCCTTCACATTTGGTAGATTGATTAATTGTTTTCGCACAGCATCTTTTTCTGTCGCTGCAATAATATAATCAATGTCTTTAATAGTTTCCCGTAAACGACGTAAACTTCCCGCTACATTATAACGTTCAATTTCCTTAATTTCTTGCAAACCAGCCTCTATTTCTTCAGAAACGCGCAGCATTAAATGAACAGGTAAACGTTCCGGCCGTTCTCCTTGGTTTTCCAATGCTTCTAAAATATTTTGCGCGGTTTTCTTGCCCATTCCTTTTACTTGTTCTAACTTTCCTGTTTCAATTGCTTTTTTAAGACTCGCTTCATCTGTTACTCCTAACTCTTTATATAATAAAGCAAGTCGCTTACCACCTAGACCTGGAAGTTTTAACAAAGGGAGTAACCCAGCAGGCACTTCTTCTTCCAATGTAGTTAATAATTCAGAAGTCCCTGTAGCTAAAAAGGAATCAATCAGTTCTTTCGTCCCTTTTCCAATACCTGGTATATCACCAATATCATCTATTTCCTTTAAAGAGCGTACATCTTTTTCTAATCCTTGCGACGCTTTACGATAAGCAGCAATACGATACGGATTACTGCCTTGTAATTCCAAATAAGTAGCGACTTTTTCTAAATGTTGAATGACATCCTTTTTATCCAATTCTTTCATTTTATGGCCTCCCTTTAACCAACACATATTCAAAAATTGTCACAGATGGAGTTGACTCGTTCTCGTTCAGTAATCCGCTTCTATGAGCCAAACAATCCTTGCCTGTTAACTTCGTAGCATAACTCTCAGTGTAAAACGGGCATTGATTCTCCATTCCCATGGAAAGAGACTGATTCACGAGCTAGTGTACCTGCTTGTAATCAGTCTCTCCTTTGTTCTTATCAAGATAATATGTTAGATAATCCTGCAAACCACATCGATTCCATTGTTTTAGACAAAAACGGAGTACTCTCCACCATGAATGTCGCTACCGATGAGGCGGCTATTTTTTCTTGAATCGCATCTACAGGGGTTAAAGCAACGATATATAATATAATAAAAATAACTAAGTATACTTCCACAAATCCTAAAATAGAGCCAAGCAGCTTATTCAACTGTTTGAGCACCGGTATTCTAGATACGAAATCCAGCATGGAAGCAATAATTTGTAAAATAATCTTCACGGCAAAGAAAATAATCGCAAATGCCACGGCATTATAAAATGCTGTTTCTACTGAAGAATTATTTACAAAAAGAGCCAAAGACGCATCACTACTTAATTCCGGATAAGGAATCCAAGCATCCAGGTGTCCTGCCAACCCCTTGTAATAAATTCTTGCCACCAGAAAAGCAATGATAAAACCTACTAAATGAAAGGTTTGTAAAATAAAACCTCGTTTTAACCCCCGCAGAAAACCAAACAGGAGCAAAACTATTAAAATTAATGAAATCATTTATTTATCCTCTTCTATTAGTTGTAATAATTCGTTATATTCTTCTTCTAATTTCACATAATCATTCATTGTATTGACCGCTGTCAACACAGCCAATTTCGTTGTATCTAAATGTTTATTTGCTTCATGAATCTCTTCCATTTTCTCATTAACAAGCTGTGCAACCTGTTCAACCTGTTCTCTTGGTTCAGAACCAACTATCGTATAGGTTCTATTATAAATCTCAACAGAAATTTTCATTTTACCTTCCTGTCCTGACATATTGGTTCCTCCTACTTCACACCTTTAAATTTGTATACGATATATACACGAAATGATACAATTAATTTTAACATGAAATACAACTTTAGGAAACTGAATGTATTATTTTTTGAGAGGAGCCAGGAAAATTGGGGCAAAACAGTATCAATTGTGACATGAAGACAATTCAAAAAATGAAAAATGAGTATAAAAATTATATGGAAACCACACCACCTCACGCTGTTTTTCGAGCGAAAACACCCTACGCAGTAATTACTGCATATCAATCTGGAAAGGTATTATTCCAAGGAACAAGAGCAGCCGAAGAAGTTCGTAAATGGGGGAAGGCAGCTCTTGATCATAGTAATAAAAAAAATGAAAAACCAACTCATGAAAAACAGCCTCCTCAAACGCTTTTCGACGAAAGTCATATTGGTTCTGATGAGTCAGGAACCGGTGATTACTTTGGCCCCATCACGAACTGTGCCATGTTTGTTCCACAAGATAAAATGGCCTTACTGAAAGAAATCGGGGTTCAAGACTCCAAAACGTTAACAGATGAAAAAATCAAAGAATTAGCAACATATCTTTTAGCAATGGATATGCCTTATTCATTGATGGTATTAAAAAATGAAAAATATAACCAATTACAAAAGCAAGGCTGGTCCCAAGGAAAAATGAAAGCAATGCTTCATGATGCTTGTATAAAAAATGTACAAGCAAAAATGGATAAAGAGACCTCATACGGTATATTAATCGACCAATTTTGCATGCCTCATGTATACGAGAAGCATATAACTTCAGAAGGAAGAAAACTGGATCCTCATACATATTTTATGACAAAGGCAGAAACACATTCCTTAGCAGTTGCCGCCGCGTCCATTATTGCAAGAGCAAGCTTTGTGAAAGAAATGGAGGATTTATCTAAAATGGTGGGCTTCCCTTTATTAAAAGGCGCTTCGCCTAAAGTCGATCAACAAATTGCTAAAATCATTCGCACCAAAGGAAAACAGTTCCTTCCATCTGTTGCTAAGGTACATTTTGCAAACACGAAAAAAGCAGAAAAACTCGTATAAAATAACTATTTTCTTTAAAATGATTTATCTCGTTTTACTTTACTCCTCGCTCCTCCCTTTGAATTACCAACCTGGGAGAACTTAAAAGAATTACTTTTAGAAAGGATGTTATTAAAAATATGGAAAAAGAAAGAGGCTGTATTAAATGCGGCAGTACAGACGCATCTACAGATGAAGTAGCAATGACTGGTACGGGTTTATCAAAATTATTTGACGTGCAGCATAATCAATTTGTGGCTGTTACTTGCAACCATTGCGGATATTCCGAATTTTATAAAAAAGATAGTTCTACTGCGAGTAATGTGCTCGACTTCTTTTTTGGTGGATAATAAGGAACTTTTAAAAGTATACAAAAACCCCATGTCTCACTACAAGAGGAGCATGGGGATGTATATTAAGAACTCATACTTTTAATAATTTCTTGTAATACATATGGCGTGCGAACAAAAGCACTTTCTTTATGCAATCGTTCTGTTAGTTTATGAGCGTCTTTTCCGAATGGCCCGATGTTTAAGACTGGCGCCTGTAATTGTTGCATTTCTTCAAATGGAATGCTGTAGACACCTTCCCACACTGGTAAGTTATCTTTAAAATCTTTCCAGCCAATATCATCTTCATCATAATTTACATAACTTAAATCAGAAATCCCATTAAAATAATGAACTTGCTTTGCTTCTGTCTGGAATTTGTCTCGTAATAGTTGCTGAGCTTCTGCAATTTTTGTTTGTACCAATGAATCTTCAGATGAATTAATCGCTGGATAATAAGGAGGTGCGAAAAAGAGCACAACAGCCGGAGCTAACTCCTGACATAGTGACAGCAGTTCATCACAAATTTGTATTGACATTTCCCGTTCATCGAGTGTTGTATTGCCAATAATACGATGTTTCACTTCCTCCACCGCTTCTTTTCCTATTTTTTCAACAGCATGATCCATTAATTCGGAGTAATCCAATATTTTTATTTTCCCCACCGGTTCTACGTTTTCCCGGTAACAAATATCTTCATATTGAGCCTGGCATGCTCCCATCGACTCTTCACCTATTTCTCGGAATGTTTTCATGACATCTGCGGCATTGTTTTTCATTAAAAACACATTGTATAATGCTGCTGCATGATTAGAAGTTTGCGTTGAATAATCTTTTTTTAAATCATATGTTTTTAAGCAAACAGGTAGTGGCGTCTTTTCTCCATATACTTCTTCGGTAAAATAGGGACTGAACTCCATCAATTTCGTAAAAAAGCTAGCCATATAATGTGCATTTATTCCACTCAACGGCTCTCCTGCATGCGTTTCACGACCATAGAATAACGCAGAAGGCATAATTTTTCCAATCGTGCCTGAATAAATATAATAGTTTTCATCTTGGGGCCGCTGCGAAAAAGTCGGTTCACTATTTAAAAATAAATTAAAGTCCAAACCGTGTTGTTCGCCTAATTTAATCATATCTTTTACAGCAGCCCGCATTCCGGCTGATCCTACTTCTTCATCTGGGACAGTCACCAGCATAAGATTAATCGGCCAGTTTTCATTACTAGCTAACTCTAAAAGATGTAAATGCAGCACAAGCCCCATTTTCATATCCATCGTACCTCGTCCGAATAAATACTCATCGGACAAGACATCCCCTCTAGCGCCTTCTGGTAAATCATCAACGATTTCTTTGAATTTTTCCGTTAATTCTTTAGGACGAAAAGCGAGTTGTTCTATTCGGCCAAACTCTTCAGTGTGTACTGTATCAAAATGACTGATTAGCATAACTGTTTTAGTTGCTTCCGGATGTTTATAAAGAGCACTAACAGCATTACGCCCTGCACCCGCGCCATGAAATTGAATGTGAGAATCATGCTGCTGGAAATAAGTGAGCTCTAATAGTTTATTTTTAATTTTATGAGCGAAAGAAATTTCACCTTCCGTTCCAGTTCGGCTTTCCCACCCTACTATTTCACATAACAAGTTTTCCAGTTGTTCTTCTGTTTGCCATTGCATGATTGTTTTTTCCTGTGTTTGCCGTTCCATTTTTCGTCATCCTCTCTCTTCTCCATCTAAAAATCGTTTTTCAACATTATTCATATGAACAATCATTTTATTTTTAGCTAAAATAACATCTTTCTCTTTCAAAGCTTTTACAATATCCACGTGTTCCTCATAAGCAGGTTCAGCACTTTGTGGAACTGTTTTAGATAAAATGATAAAAGCTCGATTAACTCCTGTATTAATCCGATGAATCAATTGCTGTAATTCCTGATTCTGATTAACCGAAGCAAGTAACAAATGAAATTCTCTGTCCTTTTCAATAAAATCATTATAGGTTCCATTTTGAATTGCTGTTTTCTGTTCTGCTAAATTCTCATCCAGCTTTTCGAAAAATGCCTTGTCCATTTTCGCAATACTTTTTTCAACATTGTAGACTTCTAATAAACTGCGTAATTCCATGTATTCCAGCGATCTTTTTCTTGTAAAGCCAGCAACCTTGGCAGGTGATCCCTTTTGTTGAATAATTAACCCTTCTGAAGCAAGCTGGGCTAATGCATCTCGTAATGGTGTACGACTTATTCCTAAGTTTTTTGCCAATCTTTCTTCCGGTAAAGCTTCTTTATCTTCAAAGCTGCCATTTAAAATCTCTTCTTTTAATATTTGATAAGCTTTTTCAGCTAGCGATTCATTTTGTATTATTTTTTCCATTTTCATCACCTTTACTGTATACAGTATACAAAAAGTATAAAATAAATATACTGCTTTGTAAACACTTACATATTTGCCATCCTTTATATAACAAAATTAATTTACGATATTCATTACTTTCTCTTGCTTCATTACTCTTAGCACATTTTCAGCAGTTTGAGCTTGCAGTTCTTCTTCTGCCTCGATAGAGTAATAAGCTGCATGAGGTGTAATAATCGTTTTCTCCTGTCTTATCAGCTC
>DATGTM010000013.1:0-13847 GCA_035301845.1 Pseudogracilibacillus sp.
CTGTGAAATAAGAATTGGAGAACACTCTTCTCGTTTTTCTCCATTTAAAAGAGAACCAACGTGAGATACAATCCTACTAATGTAATGAACAAAATCGGAACTGTTAGCATTATTCCTGTTTTAAAATAAGTGCCCCACGAAATTTTGACACCGCGCTGCGATAACACATGTAACCACACTAATGTTGCTAACGAACCAATAGGTGTAATCTTAGGACCTAAGTCAGAACCGATAACGTTCGCATATATTAATGCCTCGCGCATTACCCCTGATGTACTTGTTTCTGCAATCGCAAGTGCGTCAATCATGACGGTTGGCATATTATTCATAATTGAAGATAAGAAAGCAGCAATGAACCCCATGGCGACAGTCACAACAAACAATCCCTGCTCTGCTGTTGTTTCAATTAAGCTCGCCAATGCAGTCGTCAATCCAGCGTTTCCCAGTCCATATACAACAACATACATTCCTAATGAGAAAAACACAATGTCCCACGGTGCGCCTTTAATCACTGAACCTGTAGAGACAGCCGGGCTTTTTCGTGCCATAAAAATAAAAAAGATAGCAATCACTCCGGCAACAAATGACACAGGAATTTGGATAAATTCACTTGTGAAGTATCCTATTAATAACAAACCTAAGACATACCAAGCAGTGTGGAACATTTTTATATCTTGAATGGCTGCTTTTGGTTCTTTTAATTTTGCTACATCATATGTTTTTGGAATACTCTTTCTGAAATAAATCAATAAAACGATAATGGTTGCCACAAGTGAAAAGAGATTTGGAATAATCATTCGCGCAGCATATTCAACAAAACCAATCCCGAAGAAATCCGCCGAAACAATATTAACTAAGTTACTGACGATAAAAGGTAAGGAAGTTGTATCCGCGATAAAACCACTTGCCATTATAAAAGGAAAAACCATTTTTTCTGTAAAATTCAAATGGCGCACCATAGCGAGCACAATAGGGGTTAATATAAGTGCTGCCCCATCATTCGCAAATAAGGCTGCAACAACAGCTCCTAAAACACTGATATATATGAACATTTTCAGCCCGCTGCCTTGAGCAATACGAGCCATATGTAAAGCAGCCCATTCAAACAGGCCAATTTCATCTAAAATTAATGAAATAAGAATAATCGCTACAAAGGCGAGCGTCGCATTCCATACAATATCGGCCACTTCTACTACATCACTGAAGTCTACTACTCCAACGAGTAAAGCAATAACGGCGCCACCAATTGCCGACCACCCAATATTTAAGCCCTTAGGCTGCCAAATAACAAACACAATCGTAAGTAAAAAAATACCAATCGCAATCCCTAACATTGAGGACATAACAATTCCCCTCCAATCAACAACAAATAATTCGTGTGCCTTCATCTGTCAATGCTTGTATCTTCTCATCCTGACTCGGCAATTGTTTCAAGACACTTTCGACAAATGGATAATATTCATTCGCTTTATTGATCGAATAAAATATCCATTGCCCCTTTCTTTCTTCTTCAATCAAACCAACATCACGTAATTTTCGTAGATGTTGACTAATAGACGGTTGGCTCACTTTAAAAATTTCTACAAATTCACATACACAACAATCATGTGTATCGAGGATTTTCACCATAGTTAAACGTGTTGTATCTCCCAATAATTTTAAAACTAGCGCAGCTTTATTTAAATCAACGGTTGCTTGCAAGTTTAGTTCCTCCTTTTCCAAATCACTATATAAGTATATAACTAATTGCTTATTTAATGCAACCAAAAAATCAAATACTACTTCATGCTTTTTCAGCTATGAAGTAAGAAGCTTAATCAGCGTTTGTACATCTTTAAATACACTTCTTTTATTTTTTAATCAAATAAACGATGCTTGTTCCTATTCCAGAAAAGTTCATTCGATTTAAATGCACTTTCATGGTGTGATATGATAATCCCAATAGATGAAAAGAGGTGAGCAAATTGACACGACCGATAATCGGAGTACCACCGTCCATTGAAAACGGCAATAGCCGCCATTTTGTGAATCACGATAATTTACAAGCATTACATGAAGCAGGTGGGCTTCCGTATATATTGCATTATGTTGCAGACAAAGGAGTCATCCAACAAATGGCAGCGAACCTTGATGGTTTGTATTTAACGGGAGGGAATGATATTGATCCTACAGCTTTCGGAGAAGAGCCTCATCCCAGATTAGGAGAAATCAATCCTATTCGAGATAACTTTGAGCTTACACTTATTCAAGAAATGCTTTTACAAGACAAGCCGATTTTAGGGGTTTGTAAAGGAGCACAAATGATTAATATCGCGCTGGGAGGAGATATGTATCAGGACATTTACACGCAAATAGATGCTTCCCTATTACAGCATACTCAAAATGCGCCAGACGAACATGGTTCTCATTATGTTTTCATCGAAGAGAACAGCTTACTTAAAAAGATTACAGGAAAAGAACAAATCAAAGTAAATAGCCGACATCATCAGGCGAACCGACAAGCCGGAGGAAATATAGTGCATTCAGGAACAGCAAGTGATGGTGTAATCGAAGCAAGTGAGAGCACCAATCATACTTTTGTGCTTGGTTTACAATGGCATCCGGAAAATATGGCAGTGAAAGGCGATGAAAACGCCAAAAATATATTCGACAGTTTTGTACATGCTTGTCATAAACTATAAGGAGGTGCAACATAATCCTTACATTTCCTGAGTTAGAAAAAGCAGCGCAATCTCTTTTAAATAAATACCACGTCCCTGGTTGTATCATCGCTATAGCAAAAGACGGAGAAGTCGTTTATGAACATTCTTTCGGATATCGCGACATCGAAAGCCAAGCTCCTATTCATTTGGATACTGTCTTTGGTCTGGCTTCCTTAACGAAATCTTTCACTTGTGCAGCCATTATGAAATTAGCTGAAGCAGGAAAACTTTCTCTAGAAGACCCAATCACAAAACACTTACCAATGTTGGAAGAAAGCGAACAAGCTTGGCTAAAAAAGATTACGATCCATCATTTGATGACACATACATCTGGATTGCCGCCTTTAAATACGCTGGATAAAGCAATGACACGGAAACGAAACCAGACTTACACACCTGATTATGGTGAAATGCCTGATGACCCTGAGAGTTTAGCTACGTATGAAGGGTTTGTCGATTACTTACTCGAACAAAACCTCTCACCTTTAACGGAGCCAGGTGCATTGTTCAGCTATTCCAATGAAGGCTACAGTTTATTAGGAGCTATCATTGCAAACGTCAGCGGGCAAAGTTATGAGTCATATGTAATCGATACCATCATAAAACCTGCAGGACTAGAGCGAACAAGCTTCACCGCCTATCCGGACATACAATATAAAAACAGCACAACTTGTTATGAAAAACAGGAATCAACAAATATCGTTTACCCTGTAGAAAACTGGTGGGATGCACCGGCTATGCGAGCCACAGGATTTTTAAAGTCAACAGCGCGCGACATGCTGCATTACGCTGATTTATACATGAATTCCAGGTATCAAAATACCATTCTTCATAAAAAAAGCAGCGCAAGTATGGTATATCCACACACCAAAATGGACCCATTTAAAAGTTATGGATATGGATTCGAAGTGACGAAAGATGGTGCTGGAAGATACATGATTAGCCATGGTGGCAGTTTGTCTTCGATTTCGTCCAACTTTGCTATTTTGCCTCATGAAAAAGTAGCAGCCATTGTTTTAACGAATCTTTCAGGATTTCCCGCCAGTCGCTTATTGCAAATGATGCTACAAGCGTTCTTCAATGAGAATATAGACGTAGAAACACCTAAGTTAAAACAAGCAACCCTCTCGCTTGAGACAATGAATACATATGTAGGAAACTATACGTCCGCTGAAGGGATGGCATGTACTTTTCTCATCAATGAACAAGGAGTGGCTGAGTTTTGGTTCCAGGAAGAAGCATATCCATTTCTCTTTATAAACGAAAATACGCTCGTTGCTATAATCGATGACACGAACGAGCCGGTTGAATTTTTAAAAGAAGCTCAAGGAAATATATGGGCCCTTTCTATTTTCCACCGAATTCTGTTAAAAAAAGAAACAAATTTGAACCCACAAAGAATGGAGTGATGTAAGTGAAAATTTATATTATGGCAGACGGAGAAGGAATTTCCGGAATTGTACATTCTTCAGAAATGCATCAAAGCGGAGAGCGACATGAGGAATTTAGACGCCTCATGACAAAAGATGTAAATGCCGCAATCGAAGGAGCCTTCCAAGGCGGAGCTACCGAAGTAGTTGTGAATGATGCACATTGGTCGATGCTTAATATTTTATATGAAAAACTAGACCCCCGTGCTGACTTGATTCGCGGGGGAAATAAAAAAGATTCTATGATGGAACAAGTCAGTGGTTACGACGGCGCCCTTTATATTGGTTTGCATGCGAAAGTTGGACATTCCCATGGTGTCGCTAATGAAACATTAATTGGACCAGCCATGCATGAAATGCGCATGAACGATGTACCTGTCGGTGAACTGGAAATGAATGCAGCCATTGCGGGGCATTATGATGTACCTGTTTTAATGGTTTCCGGGGATGATATGTTACAAAAGGAAGCAAGAGACGTACTTGGCAATATTGAAACAGCAGTTGTAAAAACAGCGATTGACCGTTGGAGCGCCCGTTGCTTATCCATGGAGCGAGCACATCAGGAAATTACATCTAAAGCAAAAAATGCGGTCCAGAGAATCGAGCATTTCTCCCCTTACAAAATCACTGGTCCTGTCGAATTTGAAATTGAATGGACCTCTACTGCGGAGTGCAGTCGAGCGAGCTTAATTCCTGGTTCTTATATGAAATCTCCCAGAGTCATTGCCTATCAAGCAAATACTTTATACGATGCTTGGCGTGGGATTCATGCTTGTTTGAATTTAGGCGAAACAGGGTTTGACTCTATTTATGGATAGGAGTAAAAAATGAGAAAAAGATACCGAGATTTAGGTTTTGCAGTAGGAAAGCTCCCCACAGGAAACAAGAATTGTCTGACGGATGTCCCAGGAGTAGCTGTAGGGCATAAAACACTGCAACATGAAATAGATGAAGAAAATAGCGCTTGTACTGGTGTAACTGCTATTCTTCCTCATCAAGGGAATATTTTCCAAAACAAAGTAGTTGCTGCCAGTTATATTTTGAATGGGTTTGGTAAGTCAACAGGACTCATCCAGTTAAATGAGCTCGGACGGCTGGAGTCTCCTATTATGTTGACAAATACGTTTGGTGTCCCCCAAGTTGCTCAAGGCACTTTAGAATATTTGCTAGATCAAAACGAGGACATCGGTGATTCAACCGGAACAGCTAATGTCATTGTCGGAGAATGCAATGACAGCTATTTAAATGCGATTCGGCATTTTCCTGTCCAGTCACATCATGCACGAGAAGCTATCGCTTCAGCGACAACCAAGCAAGTAGAAGAAGGGGCTGTCGGAGCCGGAACCGGAATGATTTGCTGTGAATTTAAAGGCGGTATTGGCACATCTTCAAGAGTCGTAAGTACAGACGAAGAAACATACACGCTTGGTTGTTTGGTAGTAAGTAATTTTGGAAAAAAGCAAGATTTACTATATTACCAGCAAGGATTACAGCATTCAGGAGCAACTGATGATTTTCAACACCCTCCCCAATCAGACGGTTCGATTATGATTGTTGTGGCGACAAATGCTCCGGTAAATGAACGTCAATTGAAACGAATTTCCAAACGGTGTGGTATTGGATTAGGCAGAACAGGAAGTCATATGGCAAATGGCAGCGGCGATATCGTGATTGCTTTTTCAAACGCTACCCCCCTTCCCCATTACCAAACGTCAGCTTTTGAAGAAACTACTCAATTACGAGATGATCATAAAATTATGACTGACTTATTTACAGCTGCTGCAGAAGCAACAAATGAAGCGATTATGAATTCATTAACGATGGCAGAAACAACGACAGGACATCAACACCGTCAAGTGAAGGCTCTTCCTTACGAGGTATTAAACAAGAAATAAATCGATCCACTTAACGATAGTAAGTCGCTTCAACTATTGTTATCTTTTATACGAGTAAGCAGTAAAAAAATAACATCCAACGAATGTAACTATAATAGCTGTAAAAACATATTCATCTAGGAAATAATCCATATTGAATCAGCAGCTTTTTTATTGTATGATGGAAAAAACGATGGCCAGCATAAACAAAGAACCTCCGGCAATTAATATGGGGTAGGTTGACCGGAACTGCACTGGGGTATACGTTGTTGAATGATAATTTTTCTGTTCTATTTCATCCGCTATTTTGCTTTTTTTATTCACTTTTTTCAGAAAATATTTAAAATTCTTGATGAACGCATCAAAAAATGATTTCTCCAGTAAATACATAATAGCACCAACCATCGTTGTGAATAGAGATGTCATGAACAACTTATCCACCCAGTTAGCAAATGAAAAAGAAGAGGAGGATGTCCAAACGAAAAGAAGAGAACCCATGAGAATAAACGAAAAAAATGAAAGCGTTTTATACTTAAATGACATTATTTTACCTCCGTTTCTTTGAGCGAACAATGTATTTACAGCTTATAGTCATACTTGTATATGTAGCATATCATATCCAAGTAAACAAGAATCTAAAAAACACTTCAGTATTATATTACAGGAAAAACATGTCCATTTAGTCACTTTAGACTGATTCATGAATCAATTATACAAGGGGGATTTTTCATGAGAAAGCTTTGGTTTTTGTTAAGTATTAGTTTCATCCTGGTACTTGCTGCTTGCGGTTTTGACGATAACAATAATAATGGAAACGATGGAAATAATGATGCAAATAATTCCGAGGACTCTGCTGAAGAAGCAAAAGATAATACGATTAATATATTCGAGGACTCGGAAATTCCGACGCTTGATTCTTCACACGCCCATGATCTGAACGGATTTTCTACATTAAATAATATTAATGAAGGGCTATATCGTGGAGATGACGCAAACAAACCTCAACCTGCCCTAGCAGAAGAGGAAGAAGTTAATGAAGATGAAACAGAATACATCTTTACTTTACGAGATGACGCGGAATGGAGTAATGGAGATCCTGTAACGGCACATGATTTCGAATACGCGTGGAAACGTACGTTTGATGAAGTGGGACACTATGCAGATATGTTCGCCAAAGCAAACATCGAAAATGCGCAAGAAATATTAGATGAAGAAAAGGATCCTGATGATTTAGGCGTCGAAGCAGAAGATGACCAGACATTGAAAGTTACTTTAGAAGATCCCAGTCCAATCTTTAAACAACTGCTTACTTTCCCGACGTTCTTTCCTTTGAATGAAGATTTTGTGGAAGATGCAGGAGATGATTATGGAACGGAAGCAGATAAAGTTTTATACAATGGTGCTTTTGTACTGGACTCCTGGGAACATGACAAAGGCTGGGTAATGAAAAAGAATCCTGATTACTGGGATGCTGATGAAGTGGAGCTTGAAGAGATTAATGTTAATGTGGTCGATGACAATTCCACGCTAGTTAACTTATGGGAAACAGGGGAACTTGATAGAATTGAATTATCAGCCTCTTATGTAGATGAGTATGAAGATGATGAGAATTTCTTTGTGGATGAACGTCCTTCAATTATCTTTATGAGAATGAACCATAATTTAGATGAATTTCAGAATGAAAATATTCGAAAAGCAATCGATATGGCTATTGATAAAGATTCCATGGCAGATGTTATTTTAAATGATGGATCTAAACCATTGTACTCGTTAATCCCTTCCGACTTCTTTTATTCACCTGATGAAGAAGATTTCCGGGATGCAAATGGTCCCTTTAACGAAGGTTCTGAAGAAGAAGCCAAAGAGTTATTTGACGAAGGCTTATCAGAGCTTGATGAAGATGAACTGGAAGTTGAATTAACCGTTTCGGATGACGAAGACCATCAAAAAATTGCTGAATATGTGAAAGACCAAGTGGAATCAAATCTAGAGGATATCACATTAGATGTGAAAAAAGTTCCTTTTGAAGCACGCCTCGAGCAAGAAGAGGATGTAGATTATGATATGGTTGTTTCTACATGGGGCCCTGATTATAACGATCCACTTACTTTCTTAGATATGTGGGAAACAGACAGTTCTGCAAACAGAATGGATTATTCCGATGAAGAATATGATGAATTAATCAGCGAAATCAAAGAAGAAACAGATGATGAGAAACGCTTTGATATGATGCTCGAAGCAGAACATGCTTTTCTGGATGATATGGAAATTGTGCCATTAATTCAAGATGCCAATTCCGGTCTAATCAAGCAAAACATTGAAGGAATGGTTCGTCACCCTGCTTCTCCGGAATATGACTTTAAATGGACCTCCGTAGAATAAAAGAAGTAGTATCAAACAAATGAATATACTTAATGCAGGTGGCCATGAAGGGATTTTATTGACTAGCGACACTACATTCTCCTGACGTGTTCATAAGAAGTACCTTGTTGGCCACCAGGCAGTTAAAGGAAATATAAGTCCTAATTTGCCACGAAAGAACGGTGGAAAAGAAGCTCATTTCTTTTCCGCTTTCTTATGGCTCAAAAGAAAGAGGTGCAAAGATGGGGAAGTATTTTTTACAACGAATCTTTTATATGCTTATCACATTATTAATAATTATTACAATCACCTTTTTTCTCATGCAATTATTACCCGGGACACCTTTTTCTAATCCGGAAAAATTATCAGAGCAGCAATTAAAATTGATGACTGCTAAATACGGCTTGGATCAGCCGCTTGCTGTTCAATACTTTACATATGTAGCGAACTTATTCCAGGGAGATTTAGGGATTTCATTTCAATCTGATGGAAGAACAGTACTCAATGTACTTTCGACTCGAATCGGCCCTTCTTCGCTGATTGGTTTACAAGGGATGATTCTAGGTTTCATTTTAGGACTTATCCTGGGGGTTATATCTGCATTAAAACATAATACAATTTATGATTATGGTGCCGTTTTTTTAGCCGTTATCGGGATGTCCATCCCTAATTTTGTATTCGCAGCTCTTTTGCAATATTTTGTCGGTGTCAAACTAGGCTGGCTCCCTGCTGCTTTATGGAAAGGATATGACCATTCCATCATGCCTTCCGTTGCGTTGTCTGTTATGGTTATTGCTACCGTTGCACGCTTTGTACGTACAGAAATGTTAGAAGTACTGGGACAAGATTATGTTCTTACCGCACGAGCGAAAGGATTAAGTGAATTTGTTGTGATTATAAAACATGTATTACGCAATGCTTTGATACCTGTCATAACTGTTATGGGCCCATTAGCAGTCAGCATTCTAACCGGTACCCTTGTTATTGAAAAAATATTCGCTGTACCCGGGCTGGGCGAGCAATTTACCAAATCTATTTTAGTAAATGACTATAGCGTCATTATGGGAATAACATTGTTCTTCAGTGCCGTATTCATATTAGTCGTCTTTATTGTAGACGTTTTATACGTTGTGTTAGACCCAAGAATTACTCTGGGAAAGGAGCGTTAGAATGAAGCAGCCAGAATCAAAACCTGATAAAAGCCTTTTTGTTTTTGAAGCTTATGAAGAACACGAAGAAGAAAACAACACGAGTATACCATATAAAGCGGACAGCTTTTGGAAAGGTTCTTTTAAACGGTTAGCGAAAAATAAAGGGGCGATGGTTTCACTCATCCTGCTTATTATCATTACGATTCTATCTCTTTTGGGCCCTTTTATGAATGACTATCATTATATCGAACAAGACGTTGGCCGTTCTCATTTACCTCCGCTTGTCCCTGGTTTGGAATGGGCTGGTTTAGACGGGACAGATTCTCATCATAAAAATATTTATGAACAAAGGGAAATGACAGATCAACCATCTTGGTTAGGAACGGATGAATTCGGCAGAGATTTATGGACACGCCTTTGGAAAGGAACTCAAATTTCGTTACTGATTGGCGTTGTCGCTGCCCTACTGGATTTATTAATCGGCGTTATTTATGGAAGCATCTCCGGATTCTATGGTGGACGGCTCGATGATTTCATGCAACGGGTCGTAGAAATTTTAATGGGGATTCCTAATTTAATATTAATTATTCTTTTAATTATCATTCTACAGCCCGGCATATTCAGTATCATTTTAGCCTTAGCAATCACTGGCTGGGTAAACATGGCGCGAATTGTACGAGGACAGAATTTACAATTAAAAAACCAAGAATTCATTATGGCATCCCGGTCTCTGGGGTCAAGTAATTCCAGAATTTTATGGAAGCATTTGATCCCGAATACATTAGGTCCGATTATCATTACAGTAATGTTTACTATTCCAACAGCTATCTTTTTTGAAGCGTTCTTAAGTTTTATCGGCATAGGGATTCAACCGCCACACGCATCACTCGGAACGTTAATTGAGGATGGCTACCAGGATATGCAGTATTTTTCTTTCAAATTAATATACCCGGCTATCTTAATTAGTCTGATTATGGTTTCTTTCAATATATTAGGAGATGGATTGCGTGATGCACTTGACCCTAAAATGAAGAAATAAGAAAGGAAGCGACACCATTGACCGAAAAAGTGCTAGCTATTAATGATTTAGCAATTTCATTTCAATCTGAAAAACAAATAGTAAACGCGGTGCGAGGCGTTTCATTCGATGTACACAAAGGAGAAACACTCGCGATTGTAGGCGAATCTGGTTCGGGAAAATCAGTTACAGCAAAAGGAATTATGAAGCTACTTCCGAAAGGGTCTACAATGATTAAAAGCGGAACTGTACTCTATCAAGGGAATGATCTGTTAACATACAATCAAAAACAAATCGAAAAAATCCGAGGTAAAGAAATTGCAATGATTTTTCAAGATCCAATGACTTCTCTCAATCCAACGATGAAAGTGGGAAAACAATTAGTTGAAGGCATTCGTAAGCATCTGCCTATGAATAAAAAAGCAGCTTATAAAAGAGCAGAAGAATTACTAGAAATGGTTGGCATCCCTAACCCAAAAGAAAGGATGAAAGCTTTCCCTCACCAATTTTCCGGCGGAATGCGGCAACGGGTTGTTATTGCAATCGCTCTTTCCAGCAACCCGAAGGTAATTATTGCGGATGAACCTACGACAGCTCTTGACGTAACTATTCAGGCACAAATCTTAGATTTACTGAAAGATTTACAAGAAAGAACGGGGACTTCTATTATCATTATTACGCATGATTTGGGAGTGGTCGCAAACATCGCCGACAGAGTAGCCGTAATGTATGCTGGAGAAGTTATTGAAACAGGGACAGCGAATGAAGTGTTTTACGATCCGAGCCATCCTTATACATGGGGATTGTTACAATCCATGCCTAATAACCATAAGCATGATGAAAAGCTTATCCCCATTAAAGGAATGCCGCCTGATGCTAGTAAAACACATGAAGGATGTCCATTTGCAGCCAGATGCCCATATGTCATGAAGGTGTGTCATGGGCATGTTCCGACACGATTTCAATTATCACATACACATGTATCTGCCTGTTGGTTAGAGGACGAGGATGCTCCTCTTGTGACCTCTCCTTTTGAAACAAGCAGCCCATAAGAGAACACTTCCAACGAAAAGCCTCTCTGACCTACCACATTCGCTTCGTTTTGTCAGAGAGGTTGATTTAATATACGTTTTAGAAGACGTCCAAGAAAGAAGGTGAAAAATCAGTTGAGCACCTCTTTAGATCAACTATGCACTAAAGTTCCGCAAACCCCAAAATAAAGAGTGAAGAAAAACAGCGAAGGTAAACGAGCGAACGTTCATTTTGACTTAGCTACTTTAATATACAATGCATCCAAGCTATATGAATATTTAAAAAAGCAAGTACGAAATTCATTCACAAAAGAAAGAATGAGAGCTTTATTCCAAAATCCGTACATCCGTTACGGCAAATTCAATATCCGGATAATTTTGCAGCTTTTTTAATAATTCTTTATGTAACTGTGTTTTCGTTTTAGTACCCGCAAGATAATGTACTAAATACCGTAACGTAAAAACAATCCCCTCTTCATTCACTTGTAATGAAAAAACAGGTTGAATGTCTGCTTGTTTATCTAACAATTTCGGATTTTCTTCTTGTAGTACTGGTGTCAATGTCTCTCTTACATATGTCTCTCCCGTTTCTTTAAACAACTTCTCGGCAGTCTCCCAATCACTCTCAAATGTAAAAACATATTGTATCTCCTGCCAAACAAAAGTGCTTTTTAAGCCGATAATTTTAATTTTCTCATCAAAAATAATTTTATTAGGCAACTTAACCACACGGCCCGTCTTAGCATCTGAGGAAAGCCAATTACGAAGCTCCAACAATTCAATGTTAGTAAAGTTTATATCAATCACATCACCAATTACATCATCAATTTCGACGCGATGTCCAATGCGGAAATACTTGCGGAACTTAATGACGAAATAACCAATGATATTTGTAGTTAAGCCTTTTACTACAAAAAAGATAAGACCTCCAAGCAGTAAAGCGATAAGTACCAACGCATTAATTGCTTGTATCCAGATAAATAAAATTGCAATAATCGTTACATTAAAAAAGATTGTTTTTAAAGTTTTAAGTAATGTTAATCGTTTAGAAAGATTACCGACGCTATATTTTACAATTCTGCGAAGTAACATATGGGTTAACGTGGCTAATATAATAATAATCGTTGATAAGGCAATCTTGTCTAAATACTCTCCCGGAGTAGCTGAAGTAGACAAGAGACTTTCTATCAATTTATCAATATAATCTACTATAAAATCCGGCATAATCACACCTTCTCCCTTTAGAATTTTAACTTGCGGAGTTTTTCATAAAAAGCGAATCTCACAAGGATGCTCTTCCTATGTATTCGTTATATACTGCTTTTTATTCTAACATACTTATCGAAAAGGTATGTAAATCACTTATTTTGAAAAAAGAGCGCGCATCTATTAGCATGAGAGGAAGAAGTGAAGAGACGTAAAGGAAGTGGAACTTTTGCAAAAAGAACATACGATCATTATCGGAAGTGGCCCTTGTGGATTATCTTGTGCGCTTGCTTTACAAAGTCAGGGAATTTCTCCATTGTTAATTGAAAAAGGTAACGTCGTCAACACAATTTACGACTTTCCGACACATCAAACTTTTTTTAGTTCCAGTGATAAGCTGGAGATTGGAAGTATCCCTTTTATTACCGACTTACAAAGCCCCGTTCGAAGTCAAGCACTCGCTTATTACCGTTCGGTTGCACAACGTCAAAAGTTGCGTATTAACGCCTTTGAAAAAGTAGAACAAATCAGCGAAAACACAGAAGGTTTCACACTATACACGACAAAACATACTGGACAAACAGTGGAATACCAAGCTAAACATCTCGTTATTGCTACTGGATATTATGACGAACCCAAATACCTTGGCGTCCCCGGTGAGCAACTGTCGAAAGTTACGCATTATTTTAAGGAAGCTCATCCATATTATAACCAAGATGTTGTCGTTATTGGCGGGAAAAATTCAGCAGTAGATGCTACGTTGGAACTGCACAAAGCAGGCGCCAACGTGACTGTATTATACCGAGGCGACACGTATCCAGATGCAGTGAAGCCGTGGATTCTCCCCAAATTCGATGCACTGGTTCAAAAAGGCATTGTAACGATGGAGTTTCAAGCAGAGGTAAAAGAGATCACGCCTGAAACAGTGGTTTACCAAAAGAAAGAAAAATTAAAAAGCATCCACAATGATTTTGTTTTTGCGATGACTGGCTACAGACCTAATATGGATTTACTCAAACAAGTGGGTGTTGCGATTGATCCAGCTACAAACATTCCCCATTATAACGAAAACAC
>DATGTM010000014.1:0-19296 GCA_035301845.1 Pseudogracilibacillus sp.
GTTCATAGAAGTGTTTTTACTGACAGAGAAATATTAGCACGAGAAAGGGCGGAAATTTTTAGTAAGTGTTGGTTGTTTATTGGTCATGAAACGGAAATTCCCGAGTTGGGAGATTATAAGCGAAAAAAGGTCGGGGGACGTAACTTATTATTTGTTCATAGTCATGACGGAAAAATTCGAGCACTGTATAATACATGCACGCACCGTGGTGCTCTTGTTTGTAGAGAAGACTCAGGTAATTCAAGGGTATTCCGTTGTTTCTATCATGCCTGGAGCTTTACAAATGATGGAAAGTTAGCATCAATGCCTGGAAGAGATGGCTTTCCTGAAGACTTTAACGATGATGGTTCCAAAGATATGAAAGAGGTGGAACGACTAGAAAGCTATCGCGGCTTTATGTTTGTTAACTTTGATGAAAATGCTGTCTCACTGGATGAGTATCTCGGTGATGCGAAGGAATACATTGATTTGGTAGTAGATCAAGCTGAATATGGGCTGGAAGCTCTAGGTGGAGTCCAAGAATATAGCGTAAGAGCAAACTGGAAATTGTTAACTGAAAATAGTGCTGATTTATATCATGGATTGCCGACACATAAAACGTACTTTGATATTAAACAGTCTCAGGACCCTAATTTAAAACGAGTAAAGTTGGAAGGAAGAGGAGTAGATTTAGGAAACGGTCATGCTGTTATGGAATATGTTGCCCCATGGGGAAGACCTGTAGCACAGTGGACCCCAATATGGGATGAAG
Source organism: Pseudogracilibacillus sp. (assembly GCA_035301845.1). Lineage (GTDB taxonomy): Bacteria > Bacillota > Bacilli > Bacillales > Amphibacillaceae > Pseudogracilibacillus. Next base: position 752 of record DATGTM010000014.1, read on the forward strand.
ATTTAAAAAGAGATATGGAGAAAATGAAAGCAAGACTCGTTGAAAGGTTCGGTGAAGAACGTGCAAACCGAATCGCAAATTATAACCGAAATATCATCATTTTCCCTAACTTAGTGATCAATGACATTATGGCAATAACTGCTAGAACCTTTTACCCGACTTCACCTGGTTATATGGAAGTGAGTGGATATTCATTTGCTCCTAAAGGGGAAGATGAGAAACATCGTTTAGCGAGAAATAATAACTTCTTAGAGTTCCTCGGGCCAGGTGGTTTTGCGACTCCAGATGATAATGAAGCTTTAGAGCTATGTCAGGAAGCCTATAATAACAACACGGCAGTACAGTGGAATGATATATCTAAAGGAATGGTTAGAGGAAAGGAAAACGCATTAGCAACAGATGAGCTACAAATGCGAAGCTTCTGGAGACAATATAATAGATTACTACAGAAATCCTACGAAAAGGAGGCTATCCTAAAATGACTGTGAAGACATTAGAACGCCAAGACATTGTTGATTTCCTATATCAGGAAGCTAAATTATTAGATGAATGGAAATTGAAAGAATGGGCCGCATTGTTTACGGATGATGGGACATATAAGATTCCCCCTTTAGGTGACCCTGATGCCAGCCCAACGAAGTCTGTATTCTATGTTCATGATGACCGGGCACGGCTACAGGATCGTGCAGAAAGGTTGTTGAAGAAAGAAGCACATGTCGAATATCCACATTCAACGACTACTCGAAACTATCACAATATTTTAGTTAATAACTTAGAATCAGATGTAATCTCAGTGGAGTGTAATTTTACAACGCATCGAACAAAGAGAGAGGTAGTAGATACTTTTATTGGCAAGGTAGAGTATGAGCTCGTCCATGAAAACAACAAACTTGCGATTAAAAGTAAAAAAGTGATGCTCAATCTTGACAGTTTGAGACCGCATGGGAAAGTGAGCTTGATTCTTTAAAAGAGAAGAGAGCTTAAAAGGTCGAGCATGATTGTTAGAACTTTTTATAACGCTAATCTCTTAATCATGCACGCATAAGATAAAGTGAAACGATTTGATGAAAGGTGGTGGACGGATGAATCATGAAGAAGTATTTGATATCACTATTATTGGTGGCGGCCCAGCGGGAATGTTTACTGCCTTTTATGCAGGTATGCGTCAAGCAAGTGTAAAAATACTTGAAAGTTTACCTCAATTAGGAGGACAGCTTGCTGCACTATATCCAGATAAATATGTTTATGATGTAGCAGGATTCCCGAAAATAAAAGCGCAAGATTTAGTAGATCGATTAACAGAACAAATGAATCAATTCGAAAGTGAAATTTGCCTCAATGAAGTAGTCACTGAAATCATAAAGGAAGATGAAATATTTAAAATAAAAACAAATTCACAAACTCATTACTCGAAAACGATTATTATTACAGCCGGAAACGGTGCATTTAAACCAAGAACGATGAATTTGGAAAATGAATCTAAATTTGAAAACGTAAATCTTCATTATAGCATTAAAAACATCAATGATTTCCGAGATAAAGATGTTGCTATTTTTGGTGGCGGAGATTCGGCTGTAGATTGGGCCTTAGCGTTAGAAAAAATCGCATCCAATGTGACAATTGTGCATAGAAGAGATCGATTTAGAGCACATGAATATAGTGTGAAACAAATGATGGATTCGTCAATCAACGTCTTTACTCCATTTGTACCTACGGAGTTACTAGGGGGATCAAAATTAGAATCTATTAAATTGAAACATACGAAAAACAAAGAGGTTATAGAGCTCAAAGCAAATGAATATATAGTGAATTATGGATTTATATCAAATTTAGGTCCTATAAATAATTGGGGGTTAGCAATAAAAAATAATTCCATTTTAACAAACTCAAAAGCTGAAACAAACATTCCGGGAATCTATGCTGTCGGTGATATATCGACCTATCCAGGTAAAGTGGAATTGATGGCAACAGGATTTGGCGAAGCTCCAATCGCTGTAAGTAATGCAAAAATTTACATTGATCCGGATGAATCACTGCAAATTGCTCATAGTACATCCATTATGAGCAGAAGGGAAAAAAAGAAGAAGAAGGAACGAGCTCACCAGTAAACAGTATTGGTGTCTGTCCTAATAAATATTTTCAAACTAAAATAGTTCAGAATATTGGTAAAAATGGAGGTATTTTACATGGGAAAAGTTTCAGAAGTAGCTCAACAATCAGCACAAGAGAGATTGGATAGTTATTTACGGACGGTTGCTCATTTGGGCCATGTTGAAATTAGTGTTACCGATTTTGAAAAGTCACTACAATTTTATACAGAAATAATGGGTCTTGTATTAACAGAAACAGATGGTAATTATGCATATTTAAGAGCCTGGCAGGACTATGATCACCATACGCTCGTTTTAAAAGCATCAAATAAATCGGAGCTGAATCGAATAGGTTGGCGTGTAAGTACGAGCGAATCTTTAAAGCTGTTCGAAAAACTTTTAACAGAAATGAATATTGATTTCAACTGGGTAGAAGGTGGAAAGAAAAAAGCTTTAGGAGATGCCCTTCATTTTAAATCGCCAACGGGAATACCGATTGAACTCTATTGGGAAAAGGAATTATTTGTTACAGAAGATCCACTACTGTCATCAAAACTAGCAAGTCATCCAAGTAAATACCCTGCTAGGGGAGTGTCACCGCGTCGCTTTGACCATGTAAATATTATGGTGAATGATGTTGCTAAAGAACAACAATGGTGGACAGAATTGCTTGGTATTCATCATCGTTACTATGTTCAAAACAAAGAGGATATTCGCTTAGGGTCATGGCTGAGCAGGACAAATATTTCTCATGAAATTGCATTTATGAGAAACTCCAAACAAAATGGATCAATCTTTCATCACTTAGCATATTATTTAGATTCACCGGATGAACTTTTACGCGCGGCCAATATCATGGCGGAAAATGACATAAAAATTGAATGGGGACCGGGTAAGCATGGAACGAGCGGCGCGCAATTTATCTATGTTTTTGAACCCTCAGGTCATCGAGTTGAAATTTGGACAAGCGGACTGTTAATTTTTTCACCAGACTGGAAACCGATTGAATGGGGACCGGAAATCGGAGAACTCGGTATGGATATGTGGGGAAGTACTCCTCCCGAATCTTACCTAACGTATGGAACGAAAATAAGCGAATAAAACAAATAAGGGGGAGATGAACTTTGTCTAGAGTCGCTCTCCCCTGTAAACATGTCAAAAAAATAGGAGAGTTTTTAATGCTAAAAGTCGATTTTCACACACATATCATTTCAGAGGACTTTTTGGATTTAGCAAACAAATATGGTGATGATCGCTGGCCTGTGTTGGAAAAAACATGTAATTGCGGCGCAAATATTATGATCAAGGGTAAAAATTTCAGAGAAATAACGAATCAGGCATGGGATGCGGAAAAGCGCTTAGATGATATGGATAGAGAAGGAATTGATATCCAGGTTTTATCCCCTATACCGGTTACATTTAGTTACTGGGCAGATTCTGAAAAAGGCTTGGAAATGGCAAAATTCCAAAATGATTTTATTGCATCCGTCACACGTGAACATCCAAAAAGATTTATCGGATTAGCAACAGTTCCATTGCAAGATGTTGATTTAGCAATAACGGAAATGGAAAGAGCGGTTAATGAACTAGGGCTGAAAGGGATTCAAATCGGAAGTAATGTAAATGGTAAAAACCTAGATGATGAGACGCTGGAGTGGTTTTTTCAAGCTGCAAATGAACGTAGCGTCCCACTGTTTGTTCACCCTTGGGAAACATTAGGGAGAGAACGATTACCACGCCATAACTTCATGTATATGGTTGGAATGCCTTCAGAAACCGCTTTAGCAGCAGGAAGCATTATAATGAGCGGAATGTTAGATAAATTTCCTAACTTAAAATTATGTTTCGCACATGGGGGCGGATCCTTACCGTATTTATTACCTCGAATGGATAAGGGCTGGAACGTATGGCCACATATAAGAAAGACAGAGAAACCTCCAAGTCATTATGCGAAACGATTATATTATGATTCGCTTGTTTATGATGAAAATAACTTGCAATTTATGATTGACCGATTTGGGGTTGATCGAATAATAGCTGGATCTGACTATCCATTTCTATTACGTGAAGCACCGTCTGGAAAAGTGATTGATCAATTATCAACACTAAATGAGACAGAAAAAGAAAAAATCCATGGTTTAAATGCTTTGAAATTTTTAAATTTGAATAAAGATAAATATAAAACTTGGAAAGAGGAGTTACTGCGAAAGTAGAAAGTATCTAACCAATCAGAAAGGTTGGTTTTCATAGACTGTTAGAAAAGGAGAGGATAATAATGGCTTTCGTAATTACGGATCCATGTCGCGGAGAAAAGGCAGGCGAATGTGTCAGTATTTGCCCAGTTGATTGCATTGAAGAAGGACCTGATCAATATTTTATTGATCCAGATTTATGTATTGATTGTGGTGCCTGCGTTGCCGCTTGTCCAGTGGATGCAATTGTCGATGAACATGATTTAGAACCGGAGCAAGAAGAATACTTAGAAGCAGCTGAGGAATTCTTCGTATAGAATCGTGGTGCAAAATAGTCCATACAATGGGCGAAAGTCTTCTATAATAAGTTAGCAGAAAAATAGGTATCATCAAATATATCAGATTATTAAGTGACTAAAATTAGGAGGCATTTTCATGCAAATTTCAGAAGCAAAAACAAAAATAAAGCCAATGGATTGTCCGCATTATATCGATGGTAAGTATGTGGAATTAGATAAAGGAAAAACATTTGAAAATATTAACCCAGCGACAGAAGAGGTGTTAGGGGTCGTTGCAGAGGGTGGAAAAGAAGAAGTTAATCAAGCAGTAAGAGCTGCTAGACAAGCCCTTAAAGGGGAATGGGGAAGTATGCCATTAAAAAAACGGTCAAATATAATCCGTAAAATTGGTGATTTGATTTTAGAAAGACAGGAAGAATTAGCTGTACTTGAATCACTTGATACGGGTAAACCATTATGGCTCTCTACCAATGTTGATATTGATCGGGCTGCAAATAATTTTTACTTCTTTGCTGACTATATGACTACAGTCGGAACGGAAGCTTACCAGCAAGATGATATAGCTATGCATTATGCTGTTCGTCGACCAGTTGGGGTAGTGGGTCTCATTAATCCATGGAACTTACCATTGTTCCTGCTTACGTGGAAACTAGCACCAGCTCTTGCGGCTGGAAATACAGCTGTGATGAAACCATCCGAAGTAACCCCAATGACAGCAACCGTATTAGCTCAAATTTGTAAAGATGCTGGTGTACCGGATGGAGTAGTCAATGTTGTTCATGGATTTGGTGAAACAGGGGCTGAGATTACGTCACATCATGATGTGGATGCTATTGCATTTACTGGTGAAACGATTACAGGAACTGAAATTATGAAATCGGCAGCACCTACATTGAAGAAACTATCATTTGAACTTGGTGGAAAAAATCCGAACATTATTTTTGCAGATGCTGATATGGATGATGTGATTGAAACGACTTTGCGCTCCAGCTTCATTAATCAAGGTGAAGTTTGTCTATGTGGTTCGCGTGTTTATGTGGAAAGGCCTGTTTATGATGAGTTTCTTGAGCGATTTGTAGCAAAAGCAAAAGAATTAACAGTTGGTGATCCTTTTGACCCTGACACTAAAATTGGCGCATTAGTGAGTGAAGAACACTATCATAAAGTTCTTCGTTATATAGACATTGCAAAAGAAGAAGGGGGCACATTCCTGCTAGGAGGAAAGCCTGCTGAAGAATTTGATAAAGGATTCTTCGTTGAACCAACGGTAATCACAGGTTTAGGAAAAGAGTCTAGATGTGTACGAGAAGAAATTTTTGGACCGGTTATAACGGTTATTCCTTTTGATACAGAAGAAGAAGTAATCGAACAGGCGAATGATACACACTATGGGTTAAGTGCAAGTTTATGGACAAATGATATGAAACGTGCTACACGCATATCTGCACAAATTGAAGCAGGAATGGTGTGGGTTAACACTTGGTTCTTACGTGATTTACGTACACCATTTGGAGGAATGAAACATAGTGGAATTGGCCGTGAAGGTGGTGCACACAGTTTTGACTTTTACTCCGAATTAACGAATATTACGCTCAAGTTTTAGGAGGGACGAAAAACATAATGACAACAAACTGTAAAGCTAAAATAGAAGAATATGCTAATCATTTAACAAGTGCCTGGAAAACAGGAGAAGGGGTTCAGCCAGTTACCGCGCTGGATCCTGAACTATCTATTGATGAAGCTTATCGAGTGCAATTGCAAATGGTTGATGGGAATATAAAAAGTGGTCAGAAGGTGACGGGGAAAAAGATTGGATTAACGTCTAAGGCCATGCAGGAATTGCTTGGTGTCGATGAGCCTGACTATGGTCACTTATTAGATCGCATGGAAGTTAGAAATGGGGAAGCGATTCCATTTAAAAAAGTATTACAGCCAAAAGTTGAAGGAGAAATAGCCTTTATTCTAAAAGAAGATTTGGCTGGACCAGGCGTGACAACGATAGATGTGTTCAATGCGACAGATTCAATCGTACCTGCACTTGAAATTGTTGACAGTCGAATAAAAGACTGGAAGATTACATTAGCCGATACGATTGCTGATAACGCTTCCTCAGGGTTATATGTACTAGGTGAAAAGATTAAAAAGCTTTCAGACATAGATATTAAACAGATTGGAATGGCTTTATATAAAAATAATGAGCTACAAAATACCGGTGTCGGTGCAGCAGCCCTAGGCAATCCGGCCAAGTGTGTGTCATGGCTTGCTAACAAACTAGCTGATTATGATATTCCGTTAAAAGCAGGTGAAGTCATTCTATCTGGAGCACTATCAGCGGCTATCAATGCCAAGCCTGGTGATGAATTTTATGCGAAGTTTGCTCAACTTGGAGAAGTTAGGGTTTCATTTACGGAGTGAATAAAAGGTTTGTGAATCTAGTTCATTTTAGGTTCCTGTATCCTACGAATCGCTTCATCTCAATATGTAGTTTTTTTATCAGTATCAGACGAGGAGGAAACAACATGGATCAACAATTGATTAAGAAACTTGCTAACTATGTACATCGTGCGGAAAAAGAAAAAAGAGAAATCGTAAAAATTACAGCCGATTTATATCCTGATCTAACCATTGAAGAGGCCTATTTAGTACAGGAAGAGTTGATTCAGGAAAAGCTGACGGAAGGTAAAAAGATCATAGGCCCTAAAATGGGAATTACGAGTGAAGCAAAAATGAAACAAATGAACGTTGATGATCCGATATATGGGTATGTTTTTGATTATATGGTTGTCGAAGAGGGGGATTCAATTTCAGTTTCAGATTATATTCATCCAAAAGTTGAGCCTGAAATCGGGTTTATTTTAAAGGAGGACTTAGAAGGACCTGAAGTAACTGCACTTGATGTTCTACGAGCTACAGAATATGTATTTCCGGCATTAGAAATAATTGATAGTCGATATGAAAACTTTAATTTTACACTACCGGATGTGATTGCCGATAATACATCTGCGGCAGGAGCGATATTCGGTACAGATTTAAAAAGACCAGAATCACTGGAACTAGATGTAGTTGGGGTTACACTTTCCGTTAATGGAGAAATTAAAGCCCTTGGGGCAGGGGCTGCTGTACTAGGACATCCAGCTCATTCGGTGGCAAGACTTGCCAACATGTTGAGTGAAAAAGGTGAAAAAGTAAAAGCTAGCCAGCCTATTTTAACTGGTGGAGTGACATCGGCTGTTCATCTGTCACCAGGTGATTTTGTGCATGTAAAATATGGCGGGCTTGGCGATGTATCATTTTTTGTAACTGAATAGTTTAAAAAGGAGGAAATGAATGTGCCGTTTATCAACATCCAAGTACTAGAAGGAAGGCCACAAGAAAAAATTGATGCATTAATGAAAAATGTAACAGAGACAGTTAGTGAAACATTAGATGCTCCGAAAAAAAATGTACGTGTTATTGTAACTGAGGTTCCAAAGACGCATTGGTCTATCGGTGGAGTAAGTGCTTCGGAAATTAGGTAATGAATGGAAATAGATATAGGGTAGAGTGATTTTCCTATATCTATTTCCTGTTAAATTTTTATAAATCAAGCTTTTAAATTTAAACATACTGAAATTGAAATGAGGGATTGGAATGAAAAACATCACTGTACTTGGGGCAGGTGTTATGGGGCATGGTGTTGCTCAATTACTTGCTCAAGCAGGAAAGAATGTACGTATTCGGGCACGACGTGAGACATCGCTAGAAAAAGCTCGAGAACTCATTACAAATAGCTTGAACATTATGGTCAAAAAAGAAATGCTATCCGACAATGAAGCGAAACAAACATTAGCCCGTATCACATACACAACCGATTTGTTTGAGGCTATTCAAGATGCTGATTTCATTCTTGAGTCAATTCCAGAAGATCTTGAACAAAAACTAGATACATACGAGGTTATTGAAGAAGTTGTTTCTGATCAAACGATTATTTCGTCGAATACTTCTACTTTTCCATTAGAAGAGTTGACTCAAAGGGCAAAGCGTCCAGAAAGATTTATCATTACTCATTTCTTTAATCCTCCACAGCTTGTACCCATTGTGGAAGTAGTTAAATGTAAGCATACAGAAGAACATATCGTTCAAAAAACGTATGATTTAATGGGTAAAATTGGGAAAACTCCAGTCGTACTAAAAAAAGAAATTACGGGTTTTATCGTCAATCGTATTCAGGTAGCTATGCTACGCGAAGCGTTCCATTTAATTGAAATGGGAGTAGCTTCTGCTGAAGATATTGATATTGCTATGAAAGGGAGCATGGGTTTCAAATGGGCATTCTGCGGTCCTATTGAAAGTCAAGATTTAGCTGGCATAGAAACAACAGAAGCGATGATAAGTAACATTATGAAAGATCTGTCAAATACAAGAAAGGTCCCTTCTTTCTTAACAGAAATGGTGGAAGATGGCCATCATGGCATTCGAACAAATCAAGGTTTTTATAAGTATGATGATCATGGTGAAGAAGCCATCCATACTAGGGATGATTATTTCTTGGACCTTCTAAAGCTACTACAAGCCAAAGAGAGAAAGGATAAAACTGTTCCATCTTCAAAATAGTTAACGTTTTGGTGAAACTGTAAATTTTTTGGAGGTTATATCATGAGTAATGCATTTTTACTTATAGCTGCACGCTTAGAAAAGAGAGAACCAAATTTTGTAGGTAGGTAAAGAAAGTGAACATCTAGTAGTGAGTCAAAAAGGTGGTTTAGGAGACTTATGAAATATAGAGCAAAATGCGTGAGTCAACATTCCTATCTTTCGTCTCAAGATCCTCAGAAGTTACGGGCATGACGACTTGTGTCGGTATCAAACATCTTTACGATCAGACGACGAAGTATAAGTTTCAGGATGTGACGGGTGTCATTCATCTTGATTCATTGAAGACGAACAGGGTGGCTATTGCGGATTAAGGCAATAGGACGTGCTATTTTTAGCTGACCAGGAATCGCTAGTTTTTGCCTTTAATGTTCGGTTTTCTCCACTCATTTCTTTATGGCTTATATAACTCATTTAAATTTTTAATAATCATTAACTTAGTCGACCATTCAATTATATTAAAGGAGCGGAGGCGCTGACTATGCAGGTAACAACAAATGCAGAACAATTCATTGAAAAAACAAAGTTTAATAAGTTTCATTTGATGTTACTGTTTTGGGGTATCGTATTAATGATTTTTGACGGTTTTGATTTAGTTATTTATGGTGCTGTCGTCCCATCTATCATGGAGGATTGGGAAATTTCTGCTTTTCAGGCAGGGAGATTTGGAAGTTATGCCTTATTTGGAATGATGCTTGGAGCGTTAATATTCGGCACTTTGGCAGATATAATAGGAAGAAAAAATATTATTTTGCTATGTGTATCCATCTTCAGTCTGTTTATGCTCCTTTCAGGATTAGCTCCAACTCCAGAAATGTTTGGGATGTTCCGATTTATTACTGGTTTAGGATTAGGTGGTATGATGCCGAATGTCATTGGCTTGATTGGTGAGTACTCCCCAAAAGGATTGCGCAGCCGTATGATTGCTACTATTATGACTGGGTTCTCTCTAGGAGGGGTTCTTGTTGCTTTTCTAAGTATGTTCATGATTCCTAACTTTGGCTGGGAGTCCGTTTTTTTCTTTGGAGCCCTTCCAATATTGTTCGTACCTTTCTTAGCTAAATCATTACCAGATTCCGTAGGCACGTTGATTAATAATAATGATTTTAAAGAGATTCAGAAGATTTTTGTAAAGTTAAATGCAGACTATAAACCATCAGAAAATGAAACTTTCGTATTAAATAAGCAAAATGAAAATTCATCACCAGTGAAAAATTTATTGATTAAAAAGAGAGCTCTTTTAACGGTGATGATTTGGATAACATACGCCATGTCTCTGCTTATGTTATATGGACTGAATACATGGCTACCTAAATTTATGACCGAAGCGGGCTTTCCTCTTGGATCAAGTTTAAGCTTCTTGCTAACCCTAAACGTTGGAGCTACAGTAGGCTCTATTTTGATGGGATGGGTTGCGGACCAATGGGGTGTTGGGAAATCTCTTATTCTATTCTTTCTTGTCGCCTTTGTTACAATAACAAGTCTTGGATATGCAATGAATATGACCATATTGTATATATTGGTAGCGGTTGCAGGTGCAGCAACAGTGGGAACTCAGAACCTTACACATTCTTACACTTCCCAATTTTACCCAGTGACAATACGTTCAACAGCACTTGGCTGGGCATTAGGAGTTGGGCGAATCGGGGCAATACTAGGACCTATCATTGGTGGTATTTTACTTGCTTTTGGTTTAACTTTACAGCTGAACTTTATCGTATTTGCTTCTCCAGGAGTGATTGCTGCATTAGCTGTTGTAATAGCGAACAATCAGGGGGAAAAAGTGATTACTACTGAACAGGTTTTAGAAGTGGAAGCTAATTAAAATAAAAGGAGAGAAAAAATATGTCACAGGAGAAAGTAAAATGTGCAATTATCGGTTCAGGAAATATTGGAACAGATCTTATGTATAAGCTACTGAGAAGTGAAAAATTAGAAGTTACAGCATTAATAGGGATCGATCCGGATTCGGAGGGGTTAAAGAGAGCGCGTGAGAACGGAGTGAAATCCTTTGATAATGGGATTGAGAGTCTGCAGGAAAATCCTGATTTAGCGGACATTGTCTTTGAGGCGACATCTGCAAAAGCACATGCGCACAACGCGCCGATTTTAAAGGAAATGGGTAAAAAAGCGATTGATTTAACCCCAGCTGCAGTAGGTCCGTTCTTCGTTCCTTCTGTAAATTTGCAAGAAGAAGAAATTCCATACTTAGATAACGTAAATATGGTTACTTGTGGGGGGCAGGCAACGATACCTATGGTTAAAGCTGTTTCTGATGTACTTGAAGTTGATTATGCAGAGATTGTCGCTTCGATATCAAGTAAAAGTGCAGGTCCTGGAACACGGCAAAATATTGACGAATTTACAGTGACAACAGCAAATGCATTGAAAGAAATAGGTGAAACAAAGGAATCGAAAGCGATTATCACATTAAATCCTGCCGATCCTCCAATTTTAATGAGGAATACGATCTATGTTCGAACGGCAGAAAATGCTGAGCCATATAAAAAGCAAATTATCGCATCGTTACAATCGATGCTGGAGACAATGCAGGACTATGTAAAGGGATACCGCTTTAAAGCGGATCCTGTAATTAAAGAAAATATTGTTACAGTGTCTGTGGAAGTGGAAGGAAATGGTGATTTTCTACCAAAATACGCAGGTAATCTAGATATTATAACTGCTGCTGCTGTAAAAACGGGGGAAATGATTGCAGAAAGCTTATTGAAAGGGGAGTCCGTTAAATGAAGAGATCAAAAGTAATCATTAATGATGTAACATTACGGGACGGTATGCATGCCATTCGGCACCAGTATTCGACGGAACAAATTGCCGAACTGACGAAGGTAATTGATGATTCAGGTATAGATATTATAGAAGTTGCTCACGGGGATGGATTGGGTGGCAGTTCCATCCAATATGGTTTTTCTAAAGAAACAGAAGAAGATATGATTAAAACGGCAGTGGAAAATGCCAAAAATGCAAAAATAGCCGTACTTTTATTGCCGGGAATTGGTACGATTCAGCACTTGGAACGAGCTCGTGATTGGGGAGCACAAGTTGTGCGAATCGCAACGCATTGTACTGAAGCGGATGTTTCTGAGCAACATATTAAAAAAGCTGTTGAATTAGGAATGGATACAGTCGGATTCTTGATGATGTCTTCCCGTACTACACCTGAAAATTTATTAGAAGAGGCCAAGAAGATGGAATCTTACGGGGCGGGGACAATCTATGTTGTCGATTCAGCAGGTGCACTCACAATGGATGATACGCGCCGACGAATCGCTTTGTTTAAAGAAAATCTGAGTACAGAAATTGGCTTTCATGCTCATAATAATTTATCACTAGGGGTGGCAAATTCAATTGTTGCATTGGAAGAAGGAGCGAATCGGATCGATTCAAGCCTTGCCGGAATGGGAGCAGGAGCTGGGAATACAGCGACCGAACAATTGGTAGCTGTAATGAACAGAATGGAAATACCCCATTCTGTAGATTTGTATAAGGCGATGGACGCTGCGGAAAATGTAATGAAGCCAATGATGGAGCGGCCCGTACAAATTGATCGCCTCAGTTTAACTCTTGGATATACGGGTGTTTACTCTAGCTTTTTATTATTTGCCGAGCGGGCTGGAAAAGAGTACGGAGTGGATCCTCGCGATATTCTGACAGAAGTTGCTAAGATGGGTGCTGTTGGTGGGCAGGAAGATTGGATTATTGGTGTAGCACAGGAATTGGCGAAAAAGAAAACTGAATCGACTATGGTGTAAATAAGTAGCTAGGGAAATATGTCAAGTATGATGTAATCTATACCTCTAAACTCTGTTTTATCAAGGGTTTAGAGGAGTTTTATATCAATTTCGTATTCGTGAAGAATTAGATAACGAAAAATGTGAAAAGTTATGGAAAGAATGGCTTGGATGGGAACGTTGGGAAGAAGAAAATACTAAGTATTATGGAAATAAAGGATATAGTTTTAATGAAACTAATGCTAACTCCGTCCTTAAAAATTATGCTCCCCACATAATAGACGAGATCGAAGGGTTAGCTAATGCTTTGAGTATCGAATATCATAAAGCATTAAAATTGTATAGTGGATGCGGCACGGTATACCACAGGTTAAAGGAATGGGTTGTTCCTCGGTAGTCCATCATAATTTTGCTGTGCGTAAAGTTTTACAATGTTTCAACCACAAGAATGTTTTGCATCAGCAGGAAACAGTATTCATGTTGTGGGAAGACTTGAAGGGGTAAATGAAGAGGGTTTATTTATTGCTTTTCACTTTGTAAATAATAAAGACACTAAAGAAGAGTTAATGGCATCCACTATAGTCCGGATTGTGCTAGAAGTTTGCAAAGATACAAATTCTGCCATTGAAGTAATAAAAGAACTCCCAATCTCATGGAGCTATACTTTAGATCGTTATGGAGAGATAGCTGTGGTGGAAAAACCACCTTTTATACAAAAGTGAGAATGAAGGATGAGCCGGAACTATTAACTTGTACAAATCATTTTCAGAGTGAGTACCACCTAAAAACAGAAAAAACGATTTTACACAAAGTCACCAACGTTTATTAAATATGGATCATCAAGATTTAAATCATATGGATGAGGAACAGGTATTCAAGTGGTTTTCAAACCCTAAATCACCAATGTTCTATCATAATTATCAAGAATATTTTGGTACCATGCATTCATTCGCCTATTTATTTGATGATCAGGTCATTTACATATCTTTCCCTATGGAAATCCTTACAAGATTAACTGGAGTGATTGGATTAAGGGGAACAATTTAAACTCATAAATCTTGTCAGGTGAAATTATTCATAGAGCATAATCTTCAATTATCAGGCGCGATTGTGGAAAGGTAGGGGAATTTTGGAAAAATAGAATAGAGAATTCCACGCTATTTCTCATTAGAAAAATAAAAAAATCAATTAACCTTAAACATTTCTCCTGAAGAATGGGAGTGGTTAGAAGAGTGGATGAAATCATTGGATTCCTAAAATGAATTCATTTTAGTGAATCTCAAAACGATATAAATGAAGATAAGCAACATATAAGTTTTGAAAACCTATTATTTGGGGGTTACATAATGATTTAAACAAATAGTTTTTAATGAAGTCATAGAATTGAACGATTATAAACTAGCACATGAGCAATACAAAACGAGATGTGAATGAGTTATACAAATTATTTCATGGACACTGTTTCTTTATGAGAACAAGACAAACGGCTTTTTCTAACAGGATAGTAAAGAGGAAATCAACCGATCTAAGCTTGAGTGAGGGGGGATTTATAATGAATCAAAAAGTTGGCATAGCCGAAGTCATTGCGCTTTCAAAGAAAGTGACAACTGCTAAAGACAAAGTAGTAACGGATTTAGATGCAGTGAGTAAAAGCATCGATGACATCGTCGCTATGGAAGATTTTACAGGTGAGGCAGCCGCCTCTGTTAAAAATTACTTTACGGATGTCCATCAAACCATCAGCTCTGCCTTTCAACAATTGTTTATTGAAATTCATGAAAACTTAGAAAAACACATCGAAAATTTTCAGTCGAGTGTAGATGAAAGTGATGTAGCGAGAATCGAGCGTGCTTATATCGAGGATGAAAAAGAAGACATCCAAACCAATTACACGAACCTACAAGAACAGGCTTGGGAAGTAGCCGAAATAATTGAAGGTGTGTCTGACATTACAAATATAACGATCCCCCGTCTTTCATACGCGGAGACAGCGAAAGACGAAGCGATCGAAACGATGGAAGGTATAGAAACAAATTTAGATACATTTACGAGCCAAGGGAAGAATGAACAGGTGGAGGAGATGCTTCATCATATTAACGTGCAGATGAAAGCACTGAAAACTCAATCTGGGGAGTCGCGTTTTAATTACGTAGAATCGGCTAGTCCAAGCTTGTCTTCATTATCATTTTTAGAAGAGTGGGTAGAACGTAAAAAAGTACAAAGACCGAATGAAGCCCTTCGAGTGGGTGATTTAGTGAATTTATCTGCGTTACCTCGAACAACAAAAGTTAAAAAATCGGAAAGTAAAATTTCTAAAGGATTGAAGACGGTAGGAAGCAAAGTGTTAACAGGCATAAAAACGACAGGCAAGACAATCAAAGGTGGAAGTTTAGGCCTTTATGATGCAGGGAAAGACGCGATTGTTGGTGCATATCATACCGTTACTGACCCAATAGGCGCAGCCAATTCGGTCGTCCATATGGTGAGTCATCCAATAGAAACAGCTAAATATGTGGGACATGCGATTGATGAGTCTTTTCAACGTGACATGGTTCATGGTGATGCGGAAAGTCGTGCGCATTGGGTAACGTATGCATTAGGGACTGTTGCAAGTTCAGTTGTAGGTTCAAAAGGTGCTGGTTCAGTCGCCAAAACTGGTGCAAAATCAACCCAAACAACCGTAACAAACGTTAGTAAAAGTGTAAAGAACCTTGACCTGTCGGATTTATTACCTTACGCTCCTCAATACCAACTCGCCCTAGTCGGTCCAGTGCCTTATAATGTCATTGATGGTGTCCATTTGAGAGACCAAGTGATAATGTTCTCAAAGCATTTTCTTGATCAGAAGAAAACAAAGTTACAGCCGAACACATCCTATCGAGCAGGAGAATTTGATTATCTATATAAAACAGATCAGTTCGGTAGAATAAAGGAATTCACTGCTGAAGATTTAAAGTTAACAGATAGAGAAAACAGATTACCCCACAATCCAAATACACATGGTAAAAAACCAGGTGATCATGCTGGGCATTTAGCTGGAGACCGCTTCGGTGGATCACCAGAGTTAGATAATCTGGTGTCCCAATTAGATAAAGTTAACCTAAGTTATTATAAAAAAATAGAAAACGAATGGGCTGTTGCAATAAAAGATGGAAAACATGTTTCAGTAAATGTTAAAGTTAATTATGATAGAGCTCATTTAAGACCTGTTAGTTTTGACATAGAATATGCGATAGATGGGCGTGAGAGGTTTATTAATATAAAAAACTAGGAGGTATAAATATGGTAAAAGTATTTGAGGATTATTTTTCAGAATTACAATCAGACATGGTAGCTGTTTGTTTAGAGTATGTTAATCATAAGGCAGATCATATATATATATATTGTTCTTATGAGCCAAATGTGTATGTTTTTGATGTTTTCTTTAACATTAATGGACAGGTTGTTCATAAACATCAATTGAATAAAATAATAAATAATTCGAATAATGAGCATGTTATTTATGATGATTCAAGAGAAAGACAAAGGGCGATGTTAGGAATTGGTAATAAAAATTTACAGCTTATTCATAAAAAGTGTGAGGAATTTAATAGAGAAATGCCTACAGAAATAAAGTTATATTATGACGTAACACAAAAGAGTTTAAGAGCTGAATATAAATATGAATTAATCTATTCAAATGATGATACATTATTGCCAGAACATATTTTTGATCAATGGTATGAAGAAGTTAAAAATGAAGTAGAAAAATAATGAAAACAACACCTTGATTTTGAGAAAGTGTTTCAATCAAGGTGTTGTTTTTTAATTATCCATAGTAGGAGGCGCTTAGTGGATCATCGGAATTAGATAATTTGGTGTCCCAATCAAGTAAAGCAAATTCATTATAGAAAAATAGAAGAATGGTGTAACCGTCAAATAAAATGGTACAGTTTTCACTAATTAATTTGTTACACTTCTTGCTCAAAAATTGATTTTCTATGCTTCACTGCTTCACTCTATAACTATAACCGTTTAAGTGAATAATCTCTACACGATGCAATATTCGGTCTAAAATAGCCGTTGTAATTGCTGGATCACCTAATAGCTCCCCCATTCTTTTGGTGCCTTATTTGATGTAAGAATAATACTTGCAGTATTATATAGGTCATTAATTAAATGAAATAATAAATTTGCCTCGCTTTGATCCATCGCCATAAACATTAAATCATCGATAATGACGAGATCCGCATTTCTGATACGCTTCATTCTCGTTTGTGATTTACGGGTGATTTCTTCCGTTTTTAATGTTTGGACTAACTCTCCCATTGTTGTGAATATTACTTTATATCCTTGATAAATGGCCTTCATTCCTAAGCCGATGGCCAGGTGCGTTTTCCCACTCTTTTTTTCTTCACGTCTTTTTTGTTCGTATTTCATCACGTTCATTAAAAAGGTTGCGTGTGTATCATCATTTGTTTCAGCGTTTTCTAACACGGTCAGTAGAAATGCTGCTGTTTCTCCAAACCGAAGGTTTCTTAGTATATCTTGTAATCTCTTCATCTGACTCATCTTACATCACCTTCCATTACGGCAAGGTATTCCTGAATATCCCGCTTTTGGATGTTTGTTTGTAAAGCTGATTCACTCCACGGATGAATCGGTTTAATTTCATCATTTTCTGCTACATTACTGTAACTATTACTTTGTCGTTGTCGGTTCAGATACTGAACGATATCGATAAACTCTGTTACACTATAGAAACCCCTTTTTATACACTCCTCCAAAGCTAAATCAATTTGTTTTTGTTCCTCGTTCTTCATTGCGTTTACAATCATTTGTAATTGATCGCGAGTATAACGTGGTAGTCGTGCTCTAATTGCTTGTAAATAGTTCATTGCTTTATCATAGTCACTAAAGTATGACGCTACCGTTTCAATATACGTGTCAATTCCTTTAGTGCGATCACGTAAATGATTTGTATCTTGGACGAGCTGTCCTTTTCCAGATTCTATTTTATGTTGTGCGGTTATTTTCTATTTTCTGTCTCTTTAATAATTAATTCATTATCTGCTTCTTCAACATATACTTGTTTTACTTTGTTGTACGTTCCAAGTGGCACCCTATATCGGTTCGATTGATACCAAATAGTATTGTCCTTTCGTACACTGGATCGGTTACACTTAGTTGGATAGTTTAGATAAGGTCCGTTACACTTCAAAAAATACATTGAATCGTGGAGTGATTTTGATGACAAGACGAAAACGTCGGACCTTTACAGCTGAATTTAAAAAGCAGGTGGTGTTACTATATGAAAATGAGGAACCACGTCAAGAAATTATCAAAGAATACGATTTAAGTCCATCTACATTTGATCGTTGGGTGAAACAATATGCTAACTCTGGGTCTTTTAAAGAAAAGGATAACCGTTCTCCCGAGGAAAACGAATTGATTAAACTGCGTAAAGAAGTCCAACAGTTGCAAATGGAAAATGATATTTTAAAGCAAGCCGTGCTGATCATGGGACGAAAGTAGATGTGATTCGTCATAACGTTCACAAATACTCGGTATCAGCAATGTGTGACGTCCTGCAAATTCCAAGAA
>DATGTM010000015.1:0-31506 GCA_035301845.1 Pseudogracilibacillus sp.
ACTAACTCTTCGTGAGGAGGGGCGGGCCCGCCCCCTCCTCACGAAGAGAACAACACAAGCAGAAATCAACGCATGACAATAACTTAATCATATAAAACTAGGAATATAAAACATCGTTGCATTTATTATTGCAATTTAGGGAACCAATAAGTTCACACTACTCGCCTATTTTAAAAGAAGGAGCTGTTTTCCAAAGGGACCGAATAAAAAACGAACTACTTTGCTTACGTTAAAACTCCTTTATCTGACAGTTGGGCTTAGCACTGCTAGTTACAGATATATGACGGATTATTTTACGTATTACAACATAGTTCGTTTTTATAAAAACTCTTATTCTATTAGATAGTTACATTTACATCAAGAATTTCCGGCTTTAATGAGCGCGAATTTTTTCTAATTCGACAAGGAACTTTTCATTTAGTACTTTAATATAAGTACCTTTCATTCCAAGCGAACGCGATTCAATAACCCCGGCACTTTCTAATTTACGAAGAGCATTAACAATAACTGAACGCGTGATACCAACACGATCAGCGACTTTACTTGCTACCAGCAAACCTTCTTTGCCATTTAATTCCTCAAAAATATGATCAATAGCCTCTAATTCACTAAATGACAGTGAACTAATTGCCATTTGGACAACTGCTTTACTGCGAGCTTCTATTTCTATTTCTTCTGCTTTTCCTTGAAGAATTTCCATTCCTACAACAGTTGCACCATATTCTGCCAGAATCAAATCATCGTCATCAAAACTGGTCGTTAATCTTCCCAAAATTAATGTTCCAAGTCTGTCTCCACCACCGATAACAGGAACAATAGTCGTCAAGCCATCTTTAAATAGTTCACGATTCTCGTATGGGAAAATAGAATAGTCACTTTCTGTATCAATATTCGCTGTCGTTGAAGTAATTGTCAGCATGGAGTTCATGTACTCTTCAGGAAACTTTCTGTTTTCCAACATATTCTTCATGCGATCATTCTCAATTTCTTCATTAATCGCGAAGCCAAGCAATTTTCCTTTTTTATTTACTACAAAGATATTCCCGTTGATAACTTCAGACAGTGTTTTTGACATATCGTTAAAATTCACAGGCTTACCTGCTGACTTCTGTAATAATGCATTAATTTTTCTTGTATTTTCTAATAAGCTCATTCTATTCATCCTCCACTCATTCCATTAAAGAAATGGTTTTTATAATATAAATTGACTAAGGTTACGGTCTTCAACAATATTTTTCAATTTCTCATCTACATAAGCAGGAGTAATTTCTACTGTTTCTAGGTTAATATCCGGCGCTTCAAAGGAGAGATCTTCCAAAAGCTTTTCTAGTATGGTATGCAGCCTTCTTGCACCAATATTGTCTGTTTCTTGATTCACCTGATAAGCTATTTCAGCTATTCTCACAACTGCATCATCGGTAAATTGCACCTTAATCCCTTCTGTTTCCAATAAAGCTGTATACTGTGTAAGCAAGGCATTAGACGGCTCTGTAAGAATTTTTACGAAATCATCTGTTGATAATTTACTGTACTCTACTCGGACTGGAAAACGACCTTGTAATTCTGGAATCAAATCCGAGGGTTTTGCTGTGTGAAATGCACCAGCAGCTATAAATAAAATATGATCCGTTTTAACAGGTCCATATTTTGTGACAATCGTAGAACCTTCTACAATTGGTAGAATATCTCGTTGTACACCTTCGCGAGATACGTTGGCATTTTGATCTTTACCGACTACTTTATCAATTTCATCAATAAAGACAATACCAGCTTGCTCTGTCCGTTTTACTGCTTCTTGTTGCGCTTCTTCCATATCGATTAACTTTTGCGCCTCTTGCTGAGTCAACACTGGACGAGCCTCTTTAACAGGTAACTTACGTTTTTTCTTTTTGGAAGGCATTAATTGGCTAAATGCATCTTGCATGTTCATCCCCATTTGTTCCATACCTGAGCCTTGTAACATATCAAACATGGAAGGAGCTTGTTCCTCTATTTCAATTTCAACTTCTTTATCTTCCAGTTCGCCCAGTTCAAGCAACTGTTTAATTTGTTGTCGTTTTTTCACGACATTATTCTCTTCCTCGTTTTCATCTTTATCTTGCTCATCATCTTCTTCCATATTCGGAAAGAGCATTTCAAAAGGATTTTTTACCTGTTTTTGTTTTTTCATTTCCGGAACCAGTAAGCGAACTATTTTTTTATTAGCTTCTTCTTTCGCTTTTTCTTTAACTAATTCCATTTTTTCTTCTTGAACAATTCGTAAAGACATTTCTACCAAGTCCCGGATCATGGATTCCACATCACGACCAACGTAACCAACTTCTGTAAATTTGGTCGCCTCCACTTTAATAAAAGGAGCTTGTACTAATTTGGCTAAACGACGAGCGACTTCGGTTTTTCCGACCCCTGTTGGCCCCATCATTAAAATATTTTTCGGAACAATTTCTTCTCGAATAGATTCGTCAATCAACATTCTTCGATAGCGATTCCTGAGAGCTACAGCAACAGAACGTTTAGCTTCTTGTTGTCCAATAATATATTGATCTAGTTTTTCTAAAATTTGTTTCGGAGTAAAGTTACTGTTTTGCATCTTTCTGCTCCTTTCCCTGTCAGTTACGGTAACACTTCCGTTGTTATCTGATCATTAGTAAACACACAAATATCTCCAGCGATTTTTAAAGAAGCTTCTGCTATTTCTTTGGCACTTAAGGAAGAAGAAAACTCTTTTAATGCACGCCCGGCACTTAAAGCATAGTTGCCTCCTGAACCGATTGCTAAAATACCATCATCAGGTTCGATAACTTCCCCAGTCCCAGAAACAAGTAGCATATCTGTATCATTCATGACAATCAGCATTGCTTCTAACTGACGCAACATTTTATCACTGCGCCATTCCTTCGCCAATTCGACTGCAGAACGCATCAAATTCCCATCAAATTCTTCTAGCTTTCCTTCAAACTTCTCAAATAATGTAAAAGCATCTGCGACCGATCCAGCAAATCCTGCAACTACTTTACCATGGAATAGAGTCCGCACTTTTTTAGCAGAATGTTTCATAATTACTGCATTGCCAAGTGTCACTTGACCATCTCCACACATAGCTGATTGATTGTTATGCCGAATAGCAAATATCGTTGTAGCATCCATTTGTTGCCCCATATTTATATCCTGCCTTTCCTGTTCTATCACCGTTTTGCTCGTGGGTGACTGTTTAAATAAACATTTCTTAAACGGTCCTTCGTTACGTGTGTGTAAATCTGTGTTGAAGAAAGATTCTCGTGACCCAGTAGTTCTTGTACAGACCTTAAGTCCGCTCCTTCATTCAACAAATGGGTTGCGAAGGTATGACGTAATTTATGAGGATAGATATCTGTTGTCAGCGATGTCCGTTTAATCATATTATCTAATATATAATAAATGCCCCGTGTTGTGAGTGGTCGACCATTCATATTTAAAAACACCCGGTTTGTACTTTCTTTGACCTTTTCCTGACGACCTTTATACACATATGTTTTCAGTGCGTTATTTGCATATTCACCAAAAGGAATATATCTTTCTTTCTTCCCTTTCCCAATGACATTTAAAACACCTAATGAAAAATCAAGCTGATTCAAGGTCAATTGTTGGCATTCTGCTGCGCGAATTCCCGTAGCATACAACAGCTCCAAAAGAGCCTGATCTCGCTGCCCTTTGATTGTATTCGTATCACTTACCGAGAATAGCTCTTGCAATTCTTTTTCATAAAAAAAAGCAGGAATGCGTTGATCTTGTTTGGGTAAAGGAATATGAACAAATGGATTATATTCTATCCATTGCTCTCTTTCTAAAAACATATAGAAAGCACGTAAACACGATAATATACGTGCAACAGATCTTCGTTTTAAGTTTCTTTGGTATAATTCAGTTAGATACACTCTTACAACAACGGCATCCACAGCAGTAAACGTGAGTACATTTTCTTTTTGTAGAAATGCAAAAAAATCATGGATATCCTGTTTATAAAATTTCACAGTATAAGGTGATGCACCTTTTTCAATCTCTAAATATTCGATAAATTGTTGTACTTGAGTTGGTATCGGTACATTCATATCAATCACCTGCATCTCTTAGAAACCTATTCAATCATATCATAATCAAAAAATCACGGCAATATATTTAACAAAATTGTTATAAAATTCTGAATAGTGCCTGTGAAAATAAAGTTTGGAATATTGCAAAGATTCTACAATATCCCAAACAGATATACTACGCATTTTATACTTAATAGTCAACTTAATTGATTAGGATTGTGATTCTTCTTTATAATCACAATTACTACATTTAATTTGGACCTCTTTTTTCGTCCGTTTCTCAACCAGGTAATGTTCACATTTTGGACAACTGCGTGCAATAGGTTTATCCCATGAGACGAATTCACAATCCGGATAGCGTTCGCATCCGTAGAATGTGCGATTTTTCTTAGACTTACGTTCAACTACTTCGCCTTTTTTACAAGTGGGACAAGTAACTCCGATTTTCTTTAGTATTGGCTTCGTATTTCGACATTCAGGAAAATTGGAGCAGGCCATAAACTTTCCGTATCTACCCATTTTATATACCATAGGGTGCCCGCATTTCTCACAATCTATTCCAGCTGGTTCATCTTTAATCTCAATCGATTCCATTTCTTTTTCCGCTTTATCGAGTCGAAGTCGGAAATCTTGGTAAAAGTCATCTATTAATGTGATCCATTGCATTTTACCTACTTCAACATCATCTAACTCTTCTTCCATCTTAACAGTAAATTCGACATTAGTAATTTCAGGAAAATATTCATGTACCATCTCAGCAACAATGCTTCCCAATTCTGTTGGGACAAATCGCCGCTTATCCAGTGTCACATAGCCGCGTCGCCGTATTGTTTCAATTGTTGGTGCATATGTTGACGGTCTGCCAATGCCCTTTTTCTCAAGAGTTCCCACTAATGTTGCCTCTGTATAACGCGGTGGTGGCTGCGTGAAATGCTGCTCTGGTTCAATATCTCCAGCTTTTACTTTTTCACCTTCTGTCAGCTCTGGTAAAAAGGTCTCTTTCTCTTTCTTTTTATTATCTTGTCCTTCTACATATACCTTCATAAAACCTTTAAACTTGATTTTAGAACCATTCGCTCTAAATTCAATGCCATTATTTAATAAATGGACCGTCATGGTGTCCATAATGGCCGGCGCCATTTGACTTGCCAAAAAGCGTTCATAAATGAGTTTATACAACTTATATTGATCATTAGACAGAATAGGCTTTAATGATTTAGGATCTCTTAAGGCCGAAGTCGGTCGTATTGCCTCGTGAGCGTCTTGAGCGCCTCCTTCTTGCTTGGCTTGCCCTTTTTTCCCAAGATACTCTGTTCCGTAATTATCCTCTATATACTGGGCTGCGTCCTTTTTAGCTGAGGAAGCTATGCGGGTTGAATCGGTTCTCATGTACGTAATAAGACCTGTAATGCCTCCTGCTTTTTTTCCTAAATCGATTCCTTCATACAGTTGCTGGGCAACCATCATGGTTTTACGTGCTCTAAAATTTATTTTTCGGGCAGCTTCTTGTTGTAACGTAGATGTTATAAATGGTTTTGCCGGATTTCTTTTTCTTTCTTTTCTATTCACTTTATCAATTGTGAACGTATCATCCGTTAATTGAGCAACAATTTTATCAACCTCTGATTTATTAGGTAAATCCTTTTTTTTGCCATCTATTCCATAAAATTTACCTTGAAACGATTCTTTTCCTTTAATAAAAGTTGTTCCAATCGACCAATATTCTTCCGGTTTAAAATTGTTTATTTCGTTTTCCCGATCTGTAATCATTTTTAATGCAACAGATTGAACTCTCCCCGCACTGAGTCCTTTTTTCACTTTCTTCCATAATAATGGACTTATGTTATAACCGACAAGCCTATCTAAAATGCGTCGTGCTTGCTGAGCATCCACTAAATCATGGTCAATCTTACGCGGCTGTTTAAAAGATTCTTTAATCGCATCTTTTGTTATTTCATTAAATACAACGCGACAATTTGATTGCTCATCGACGTTCAAGGCATAGGCTAAATGCCAGGCAATCGCTTCCCCTTCACGATCCGGGTCTGCAGCGAGATAAATGTTTGTTGCTTTTTTAGCTTCTTTGCGAAGTTCTTTTAATGTTTCACCTTTACCGCGTATTGTAATATATTTTGGAGCATACTCATTTTCAACGTCTACTCCCATTTGACTTTTAGGTAAGTCTCTGACATGACCCATAGACGCTTTTACTTTATAGTTTTTCCCTAAATATCGTTCAATTGTTTTTGCTTTTGCAGGTGATTCAACTATTACAAGGTTTTTTGCCATATTGATTGGTTCCTCCTACTAATATTGAGGTGTTTGTTCATTGTTTTCTTGAAATCATTCGTTTAGTAAACCGTTGTTTTGGATATCGTTTTATTACGTAAAAGCATTATTATCTTTAAAATTGAAATCTCCATTATAGTAAGTACAAGCTTTCGTTTTGTCAACTATACCGAATTTATTGCATGTTTAATTTATCGATTTTTGACAGAAAAAGATGTCCAATCTTCTAAAATATCCGTTGAATCGATAACTGCTTTAGCTCCGTCCTGAATCATACGTAGACATCCTTTAGTTTGTGGCATTAACGGGGATCCTGGTATTGCATATACTTCTTTTCCTTGATCTAATGCTTGATCCACTGTAATCAGCGTACCACTTCGTTCCATTGCTTCAATAACAAGCGTAGCTTGGCTAAGCCCGCTTATAATGCGATTACGCTCAGGAAAAAAATACTTTTGCGGACGTTTATAAGGAGGATATTCAGAAAGAACCAAACCATGTTTAGCAATTTCTTTGCACAAAGCGAGATGAGGTTTTGGGTAAATGTGAAAGAAGCCGCTCCCCAATACAGCAATTGTTTTCCTATCAGCCTTTAAAGTAAGACGATGCGCCATGCTATCGATGCCATACGCAAGACCACTTACCACAGACCATTCATCTTCTAATAATGGCGCGACTATATGTTGTAATTTGGAAAAGGCTTCTGAGGATGGTTTTCTTGTACCAATTACACTAATACTCTTTTGTTGGTTTAATAAACTTGTATCCCCTAAAACGTAAAGGATAAGAGGACTGTCAGGTATATTTTTTAAAATATCGGGATATATTTTATCGTAAATAGTTACGGTCTTCATACGCCGTAAATTGTGTTGTAATTGTGAAAGGTAGTAAGTTGTGTTTTGAATTTCTTTGTAGAGTGTAACAGCTTTATGAATAGGAAGTTGTAAAAGAGTGGAAAGTTCTTGAGGAGTATGTGAAAAAATATGTTGCCATTCAGGATCTGTTTTCTTTATTTTATACAAGTAACGCCGAGTCATACTTGGTAAGTAATGCAAATAAAGTAACCGGTCTCGTTTTGTTTTCAATAAATCACTCCTTATTAAGTGTGTTGAAGATATAAGCAGACTGGGTGTAAAAAGTACACCCAGCCTGCTTAAAAATATTTATTGTGTTTTACATTTGTCTGCCAGATTGTTTTCTTTTAGCAAATTAATCATTGTATCTCCAATAACGGCCGGTGTTTCTGCGACAGCTATACCGCATTCTTGGAATTTTTTATTTTTAGCGTCTGCAGTGCCTTCTCCACCAGAGATAATGGCTCCAGCATGTCCCATACGCTTCCCTGGAGGGGCTGTTGCGCCACCGATAAACCCAACAACAGGCTTGTTCATATTCGCTTTAATCCATTCTGCTGCTTCTTCCTCAGCAGTTCCTCCAATTTCACCAATCATGACGACAGCTTCCGTATCATCATCATTATTGAAAGCTTCTAAAGCATCAATGAAATCTGTTCCGTTCACTGGGTCTCCACCAATTCCAACAGCAGTAGATTGACCATATCCTTGCTCTGATAATTGATGTACTGCCTCATATGTTAACGTTCCGGAACGAGAAATAACTCCAATATGACCTTTTGTGTGAATGTAGCCAGGCATAATACCAATCTTACATTCATCCGGAGTGATAACACCTGGGCAGTTAGGACCGACTAAGCGAGTCTTTTTACCTCCCATATAACGTTTAACCTTTACCATATCTAATACAGGGATATGCTCTGTAATACAGATGACTAAATCAAGTTCTGCATCCACTGCTTCGATGATCGCATCTGCTGCAAACGGAGCAGGAACGTAAATGACGGAAGCATTTGCTCCTGTTGTTTCTGCAGCATCTTGTACAGTGTTAAATACAGGGACTCCTTCTACTTCTGTTCCACCTTTTTTAGGTGTAACGCCTGCTACAATTTTCGTACCATATTCCAGCATTTGCTCAGTATGAAATTTGGCTGTTCCACCGGTAATTCCTTGAACCATTACTTTTGTGTTTTCATTTACATATACACTCATTTATTGTTCGTCCTTTCTTCATGTTTGTACGTTCATTAAGTCTTATTATTTCACTAAAGATACGATTTTCTGTGCGCCGTCTGCCATAGAATCAGCAGAGGTAATATTTAAACCGGATTTTTGTAAAATGTCCTTACCTAAATCCACATTCGTACCCTCTAAACGGACAACTAAAGGGATTTCTAAGCCAACTTCTTTGGTAGCCGCAACGACTCCTTCAGCAATGACGTCACATTTCATAATTCCACCAAAAATATTGACAAAGATACCTTTTACGTTAGAATCGGACAAAATGATTTTGAATGCTTCTGTTACTTTTTCTGCCGTTGCGCCGCCTCCTACATCAAGGAAGTTAGCAGGATCTCCACCATAATGTTTGATAATATCCATTGTTGACATTGCTAGACCAGCACCGTTGACCATACAACCAATATTTCCTTCTAATGCTATGTAGCTTAAGTCATATTTCGATGCTTCAATTTCTTTTTCATCTTCTTCGTCTAAGTCACGTAATTCTGCAACATCTTTTTGTCTATACATGGCATTATCATCAAAATTGAGTTTCGCATCGAGTGCCAATACTTCTCCATCACCAGTAGTTACTAATGGGTTAATTTCAGCAATGGAACAATCTTTATCAACAAAAGCTTGAT
Organism: Pseudogracilibacillus sp.; assembly: GCA_035301845.1. GTDB lineage: Bacteria > Bacillota > Bacilli > Bacillales > Amphibacillaceae > Pseudogracilibacillus. The sequence goes on from DATGTM010000015.1 coordinate 9,079, forward strand.
ATAAGCCCATCATAAATTTAACTGCTTTTGATAATAATTCATCTGGAATGTTAATATTGAATGCTAATCTTCTTGCTTGATACGGCATTAATCCAACTACTGGATCAACGACTTCTTTAAAGATTTTCTCTGGTGATTCTTTTGCGACTTCTTCAATTTCTGTGCCGCCTTCTTCTGAAGCCATCATCACGACACTTGAAGTTGCTCTGTCAAGAACAAGACCTACGTAATACTCTTTCTGAATATCACAGCCTTCTTCAATCAAAAGACGTTTCACTTCTTTTCCTTCAGGACCTGTTTGATGAGTAACTAATTCTTTACCTAAAATTTCTTTTGCATACGATTCAACTTCGTCTATATTCTTAGCTACTTTTACACCGCCGGCATTACCGCGACCGCCGGCATGAATTTGTGCTTTTACCACTGATACATCTGTGCCAAGTTTTTTTGCATTCGCGATTGCTTCTTCAATAGAATGTGACACATATCCATTTGGTACATTTACGCCATATTGACGCAAAATATCTTTTGCTTGATACTCGTGTATATTCATCCTTATGCCTCCGTTTTATAATCGATTCATCTTCCATTGTAATAAAAAGTTCATCATTACACAACGAATTACTTTATGTTCTTGATTTTACTTGCTTCTTTGGTCCAAAGGATAAATCTGAGAAAACACTTCTGCGACCGCCTTCTATCTTTCTTTGAAGAGAGTGCAACCGTTTTGTATTAGGCATTTCAATAAAGCAATCCATGAACTTAATTTTATCATCTCAGATATTTTTAGCTGAAGTGGAGTAGTTGAAGTATTTCTAATTTATTTGTGTTATCTCGGATATTTCTATCTTAAACACTTTCTATCGAATCGCTTTTTTAACCGGAGAAAACGTTATGCGGTGATACTTGCAAGGACCATATGTCTGTAATGCATTAAGATGCTCTTTCGTTCCATATCCTTTATGTTTTGTAAATCCGTACATTGGAAATTCATGATGCACTTGGTTCATGATTCTGTCGCGTGTGACTTTTGCAATAATGCTTGCTGCCGCAATAGAAATACTTTTAGCATCCCCTTTTATAATGGAATGAGTCGCTACAGACGGTACAGTCAAGTCCACTGCATCAATTAGCCCCAAATCCGGCTTAGGTGAGAGACCTAGCAAAACTTCTTTCATCGCATATTTTGTTGCTTCATAAATATTCAATCGATCAATCTGCTCGGCATCTACTATTTTTATATGATATGCGATTGCTTGCTGGGTAATTTTCTCATAATAGACGTCACGCTGTGCTTGTGGCACTTGTTTGGAGTCTGTTAAACCATATAATGCAAAATGTGATGGCAATATAACTGCTGCTACAACAACAGGCCCAGCGAGTGGCCCTCTGCCTGCTTCATCGACTCCGGCAATTAAATGTGACTTATCAAGGACAAAAGATTGCTCAAATTGGCGTTTTTGCTGAAAATCATGCTGCAGCTTTAACCGTTGTTCTTGTTTCTGCTCATACGTTTTAAGTAATTTTTGTACTCCTTTACGTTGATCGTGGCGTAAATATTCTATGTAATCCGCTTCTACAGATTCCTGTTGAAGCATTGTTTTAATTTGCAAAATAGTTTGCTTTTGCATGCTATATTCTCCTATCTACCTAGCGACAATTTTTTAAAGTGTAGCTTGCCCCTTTATTTATCACAAGTTGCATGAAGAACGAAGATGAGGCTATCTTACTTCTTCCTACCTTCTTACTCTTCGTTCTAAATACTAAAAAAAGAAGCATGGCAATTGTCACGCTTCTTGGTTTATTTGTTCAAGTGTGATGCGGCCTAACTTACCTGTTCGGAAATCTCGCAGGACAATTTCTGCTACTTTATCTATATCGACAAACCCTCCACTCTCTAGTGCACCTCTTCGCTGTCCTATTTGCGTGAAGTTTTCCCACATATCTTCTTGAACCTCCAACTGGTATCGATCCATAAGAAAAGCAGGATAATACTCATGCATATACGAAAGCAAATGAGCGACCACGTCTTGCTGTGGAATTAAGTCTTCTTTAATAGTACCAATAATAGCTAAATTCGTACCAGTAAGAGGGTCTTCAAATTTGGGCCAAAGAATGCCTGGAGTATCCAACAATTCAAATTGATTTTTTACTTTAATCCATTGTTGCTTCTTCGTAACCCCTGGTTTGTCCCCAATCATAGCAATTTTTTTATTAACAAAACGATTAATCAAAGTCGATTTCCCCACATTAGGGATACCTGCAATTAAAGCCCTTACCGCTCTTGCTTTCACGCCTTTGTCAATCATTTTTTGTTGATTTTTCATTCCAACTTCTTTGATGAGTTGACTCAATTTAGGAATATCTGATTTTTCATTGACATCAATTGCAATCGCTGTTTGATTTTGCTGTTGAAAAAATCGAATCCATTCTTCAGTGGCGCTTGGGTCAGCCAAATCCTTTTTCATTAAAACTTTAATCTTTCGCTTCTCTTTAGTCACATCATGCAGCATTGGATTCTCAGATGCTTGTGGTGCTCTTGCATCAACCAATTCAACTACCACATCTACTAACTTCAGTTTTTCTTCCATTTCTCTTCTTGCTTTTGCCATATGACCTGGAAACCATTGAATCATGTGCAGTCACTCCTATTTCTATAACAAGCCTACTCGATTAAGAGGCCAATATATTAAGCTGGTTTTACCTACTATTTCATTCATACTGACAAGACCAAAAACTCTACTGTCGGTCGAGTTTGTTCGATTATCCCCTAATACTAGTACATATCCGTCAGGGATCTCCTGGTATGCTCCTGGTAATTCCTCCAACGTAAAGTCTTCCGTTTCATTATGATGATCCATATCCTTCATATCTTCTGTCTTTAAAAAATCTTGATTAATTTCTTCATCATTTATATACAATTCGTTATCTTTTACAGCAACATGCTCGCCTGGTAGCCCGATGACCCGTTTAATAAAATCTTTTTCTTCAGAAGCATGAAAGACTACAACGTCAAAACGGTTCGGTTTGGACAAATAATAAATAAACTTATTTACTATCATTCGATCATTATCATAAAGGGTTGGTTGCATGGAAGGTCCATCTACTACAATGGGAGAAAATAAAAATCCGCGTACGACAATAGCACATACTATTGCGATTACCGATAATTTAACCCAAAAAAACCACTCACCACTTTGTTTATTATTCATCGCTTCTCCTTCTTTCTTTATCACCTGTTTGCCTCAGTATTAATTGTAAAGTAGAGATTGGTTTTTTACCACTATTTCATTAGAAAACTTGGCAGTCGCTTGGTTTATAAGCGAATGCCTTAGGTGCACTTATGCAGCAAGAAAGACGGTAGACTTTCTTGACGGTGATAGAAAACTTGGCAGTCGCTCAGTTTTTGAGCGAATGCCTTAGTTGCACTTATACAGCAAGCATGATGGCAAAACCTCTTATTTTCCAAAAAAAAAGAGCTTGCTCCATAAGCAAAACTCTTTTGATTACATTTATCTGCGCTCTTTGATTCTTGCAGCTTTTCCACGTAGATTACGAATATAATATAACTTCGCACGTCGAACAATACCTTTACGAGACACTTCAATTTTATCAACGCGAGGTGAATGTAATGGGAATGTTCTTTCCACACCTACACCGTAAGAAATTTTTCTTACTGTGAAAGTTTCGTGAATGCCACCATTCTGACGTTTAATAACGACACCTTCGAACACCTGAATTCTTTCTCTCGTTCCTTCCACAACTTTAGCATGTACTTTTACTGTGTCTCCAGGACGAAATTCAGGACGATCAGTGCGTAATTGGTCTTTCGTAATTTCATTAAGTAAATTTGCCATCATTCTCACTCCTTCCAAACTAATGCTCTTACCTCATTTTCTTAGATAGCGGAACATCGTTTCTCAGCCTAATCCTCATTAAGCACATTTTATAATATAACACACAAATTGATGAAGAACAAGCTTAATCGTCCGCTTTTTCATTCTTTTCGTCCATTTCCAGCCAAGACCTTTCTTCAACAGTCAATTCACTCGGACGAATGAGATCCGGTCTTCTTTCCCACGTCCTTTTTAAAGCCGCTTTTTGTCTCCATTCAGCAATTTTCTGATGATGACCATTCAATAATACTTCGGGGACTTTCATTCCTTGATAATTTGCGGGGCGTGTATATTGAGGGTGCTCTAATAAACCCGTAGAAAAAGAATCTTCCTGTGCAGACTGGTTATTTCCTAATGCATCAGGCAACAGCCTTACCACACTGTCCATAATAGCCAATGCTCCTATTTCCCCACCAGTAAGCACATAATCACCAATCGATATTTCATCCGTCACTAAATGTTCCCTGATTCGTTCATCATAGCCCTCGTAATGCCCGCAAATTAATATCAGATGTTCTTCTTCTGCAAACTCTTCTGCTTTTCTTTGTGTATATTGCTCTCCCTGTGGACAAAGCAAAATCACTCTGGGACGTGGAGTTAGCTGTTTTTCCCGTGCATAAGCGACTGCATCAAATACTGGCTGGGGAGTTAACACCATGCCTGCTCCACCACCGTAAGGATAATCATCAACTTTATGATGTTTGTTTAAAGAAAAGGTACGAAAATCAATTAAATCATATTGAAACTGTTGCTTTTCTTGTGCCCTTTTCAAAATCGAATGATTTAACGGGCCTTCTAACATTTCTGGAAATAACGTTAATACATCCATGTGCATCATTCAAATAACCCTTCCATTCGCTCGATAATTATTTCTTTGTCTTTTATATTAATCTTTTTCACAACATCAGCTATATATGGAATTAAATATTCCTTACCCTGCTCATCTTCTGCTACCCATACGTCGTTTGCGCCTGGTGCCAATATAGATGTTACCTTTCCAATGACAACATTTTCTGTTGTATATACCGTACAGCCAATAATCTCATGATAATAAAAGGCATTTTCTTCTAAAGGAGTCAATTGTTCTTCATAGATATACAAGTAACTTCCTTTCCATTGTTCCACATCATTGATTGACGTATAATTTTCAAAACAAAGATAGTCCATATTTTTTCGAGTGCGAAATCCATCGATAGTCAAAGGCAAAATAGAATCATTATCATAAAGATAAACAGTATTTCCGACAAAAAATCGTTCTTCGAAATCAGTTAATCGTTTTACTTTTACTTCGCCATTAATTCCGTGCGTATTAACAATTTCTCCAACTATAAACATTTGATTCTCCCCTATGCATGATCAATGCGAATCACCTGGTCGTCCTGGATTACAATTGAAGTTTGCTGTTCTACTTCTTTCCAGTCCATCCCTACTTCAACATTTATAATTCCATCGATTTCCTTTTCGATTATTTCCTGGCCAATTTCTACTACTTCCAGTTGTTCTAATTTGAATTGAACGATGGTCATACGGTCTTCTCGCCGCTTGATTTCCGATTGAAAACGCTCTTCAACTTTTTGTTTGCTTTTCACTTTATTCGTTAACTTCCGTTGTTCAAATAAAAGTTGCTGGCATTCTCGTTCTAATTGGTTCATTTGATTGGTAAATTTCTTACTTAAAGCGCACTTACTTGTCTCTGTTATCACTTGTTTTACGTACACTTTCTTTTGTATTTGCATGTAACCCACCTTACCCAAGAAATGGCCACAAAGAATAAGAAAAAGGGAGATGGATTCCTCCTTCTCCCTCATAAACATACATCACATAATGTCCAAATAAATTCGTTTATCAGTATTAGCCTTTGATGAATAAACAATTGTACGAATTGCTTTAGCAATTCGTCCGTTTTTGCCAATTACTTTTCCTACGTCACTCTCGTGAACTTTCAGATGATAAACAACTTTATTTGCTTCTTCGTTCTTCTCGATTTTAATATCGTCTGGATAATCTACTAATGGCGACACGATTGATTCAATTAAAAGTTGCATGAAATCACATCACTTTACTATTGATTTTTCGAATCGTGAAACTTTTGCATAATACCTTGTCCAGAAAAAAGATTGCGTACTGTATCAGAAGGTTTTGCACCTTTGTTCATCCAGTCCAGTGCTTTTTCTTCATCAATTTTTAATTCAATTGGTTCAGCCACCGGATTGTACGTTCCAATTTGCTCAATTGCACGACCATTACGCTGGTAACGTGAATCAGCTACTACAATTCGATAAAAAGGGTTCTTTTTATATCCCATTCTTTTAAGACGAATTTTAACTGCCATATTCTTGCACCTCCAATAATTAACTTTCAACAATTTTACTTTTCTTATTCTATCACGCTATTTTTCACCTGTAAAGCTTTTTCTCTTTACAGCCTAAAATTTATTGAAGGTCAATATTACTTGCTATTTTACTGCCACTTCATTTGTTCACTAGCAAATGCCGATAATAGAATATATTTCTCCAGAAAAAAACGGACGAAATTTGCATTGCGTCCGTTGATCATATTAAAGACTAATTTACATAAAAGGGAATTGCATTCCTTTTCCCTTTTTCCCTTTTGTCGATTTTGACATTTGTTTCATCATTTTTTTCATCTCATTAAACTGTTTCAATAAACGATTGACTTGAGAAACGTTCGTCCCTGAACCTTTAGCAATTCGTTTTTTTCGATTCGCATTCATAAGAGATGGATCTTGTCTTTCTTGTTTAGTCATCGACTGAATGATTGCTTCTATATGCACTAATTGTTTGTCATCGAGCTGCGCATTCTTTAAACCTTTCATTTTGTTCGCACCTGGAATCATGGACAGCACGTCCTCTAAAGGCCCCATTTCTTTCACTTGGCCCATTTGTTCCAGAAAGTCGTCGAATGTGAATGACATGGTGCGCATTTTTTCTTCTAATTCTTTTGCTTGTTTTTCATCAACATTGGTTTGTGCTTTTTCGATTAGCGAAAGTACATCTCCCATACCTAAAATACGAGAGGCCATTCGCTCTGGGTGAAACTCTTCCAGTTCGTCTAGTTTCTCACCAGTACCGATAAATTTAATTGCTGTATCTGTGACAGCTTTAATAGATAGAGCCGCTCCTCCACGAGTGTCCCCATCAAGCTTCGTTAAGACAACTCCTGAGAGGTCCAGTGGGTCATTGAAACTTTCTGCTACATTCACGGCATCTTGTCCAGTCATTGCATCGACAACCAGAAATATTTCATCAGGCTTCACTGCTGTTTTCACATCTTGTAATTCATCCATTAATGCTTCATCAACGTGAAGTCGTCCCGCTGTATCAATTAATACGTAATCATAGTTTTCTGCTTTGGCGTATTCAATTGCTTTCTCGCTAATTTCTACAGGACTAACTTCTGTACCCATTTCAAAAACAGGTAAGTCTAACTGTTTACCGATAGTTTGCAATTGTTGGATTGCTGCCGGGCGGTAAATATCAGCTGCGACGAGCAAAGGTTTTTTATTATATTGTTTGCGCAGTAAATTGGCAATTTTACCGGTTGTTGTTGTCTTACCTGCCCCTTGCAGACCAGACATCATAATAACTGTTGGTGGTCGATCACTCACAGCAATCTTGCTCTGCTCACCACCCATTAATTTACCTAATTCGTCCTGCACTACTTTGATTACCTGTTGACCTGGAGTCAAACTCTCCATTACCTCTTGACCAACTGCCCTTGCTTTAATATCTTTAATAAATTGACGAACGACCTTAAAGTTAACATCCGCTTCCAATAAAGCTAAACGGACCTCGCGCGCCATTTCATCTACATCTTGTTCATTTACTTTCCCTTTGCCGGTGATTTTTTTAATCGTCTGTTGTAAACGATCTGAAAGCCCCTCAAACGCCATAGGAACTCCTCCTAGTCTATTTTCTGTAATTGTTGAATGATTTCTAATATATCTTGATTTTCGCTATCTACTTGTTGATAGAGATCTTCTATTAATTGCTGCCGTCTTTTAAACTTGCTGTAAAGGGACAAATGAACTTCATACGACTGCAATAGTTGTTCTGTCCTTTTAATCGTATCATAAACTGCTTGTCTTGACACGTTTGTTAATTCGGATATTTCTCCTAGAGAATAATCTTCACGGTAATACATTTCCATATATGATTGTTGCTTTTTCGTCAACAGTTTATAATAAAAATCATATAACATATTTATTTCTGTCGTTTTTTCTATCAATGGTATTCCTTCCCATCAAGCGAACTTAGAAAGCATCATCCGCTTCCGCTTTTTCTTCCAACATGTCTGCGAAGAGGCCGTAAACAAAACCATGCGCATCAAATGGCCTTAAATCATCTACACCTTCTCCGAACCCGACTAATTTTACTGGAGTCCCTAATTCGTTACGGATTGCCAATACAATACCACCTTTCGCGGTACCATCCAATTTCGTTAAAACAATTCCAGTTACTTTCGTCGCTTCTTTGAATATTTTCGCTTGGCTTAACGCGTTTTGCCCTGTCGTAGCATCTAATACTAACAGAACTTCATGGGGAGCAGATGGTATTTCCCTGTCAATTACTCGGTGAATTTTTTCCAATTCTTTCATTAAATTAACTTTGTTTTGCAGTCGTCCTGCTGTATCGCAAATAAGCACATCTGCATCTTTTGATTTAGCACGTTTAATACCATCATATATGACTGCAGCCGGGTCGCTTCCCTCTGCTTGTTTAACGACTTCTACTTCTGATTTCTTTCCCCATTCATCCAATTGTTCAATGGCTCCTGCACGGAATGTGTCACCAGCTGCCAAGACAACTTTTTTACCCGATTGCTGGTATTGTGATGCCAGTTTACCGATAGATGTTGTTTTGCCAACTCCATTGACACCAACAACTAAAATAACTGTTAATTCGTCTTCTTGCAGATTAATTTCTTCAATTGATTCATCGTCTTCCTGATAATAAATGTCGACTAATTTTTCTGAGATAACGTCAACAACCGCTTCTGTGTCTTTAATATTTCTTTTTTTTACTTCAAATTTTAATTCTTCAACTAAATCCATTACAACATTAACACCCACATCTGACATGATGAGCGCTTCTTCTAACTCTTCAAAGAAATCTTCATCAACTTGACGATACCTAGCCATAAGATCGTTGATTTTACTTGTGAAGGACCCCCGTGTTTTTTTCATTCCTTCTTTATAAGTTTCTTGTTTCTCTTCTTCCTCTGGATTTTTAGTAAAGCGATTTGCTAGCTTCTTGAAAAAACTCATTTTTGTCTCCCTTTCTTACGTCGTTGGCACTAATGATGCCGTATCTTCTAATTTCACCGATACTAAACGGGATACTCCCGATTCTTGCATGGTAATTCCATATAATGCATCAGCTTCTTCCATCGTTCCTTTACGATGTGTAATAACGATAAATTGCGTATCTTGGCTAAAGGATCTTAAATACTTTCCAAAGCGATCCACATTTGCTTCATCAAGCGCAGCATCAACTTCATCCAAAATACAAAATGGAACTGGACGTACCTCTAAAATAGCAAAGAGTAAAGCAATTGCTGTAAGTGCACGTTCGCCTCCAGATAATAAGCCTAATGTTTTTAATTTCTTCCCAGGCGGCCGGGCAATAATATCAATACCTGTTTCCAATAAATTATCTGGATCAGTTAATGTTAATGCAGCATAGCCTCCCCCAAATAATTGTTCAAACACCCGTGTAAAGGATTCTTGTATTTCATGAAATACGTTTGAAAATTTCGTCGTTAATTCCTCATCCATTTCTTGGATTATTTGATATAAAGTTGCTTTAGCTTCTAATAAATCATCTTGTTGGTTTTTTAAAAATGTGTACCGTTCGTTCATTCGTTCAAATTCTTCAATAGCACCTAAATTTACAGTTCCAAGTGCTCTAATTTCTTCTTTCATCCGATGCACTTCATCACGGGTTGTTGCAACATCTGTTACTTGCGAGTAGAGACTGGCCGCTTTTTCAAACGTCATTGTATATTCAGTTTGCAGTGCTGTTAAATGATTGTCTAATGTAACATCTAACCGGTTCGCTTGAATTTCTTTTTCTTGAATTCGCTCTGCCTCTTTCACCAATTTACCATTTAAACCTTTTGTTTCATGAGTGTCGTCTTCGACTTGTTGTTTTAATTCTACCAGAAGTGTACGCTTTTCTTCTAATGTTCGGGATGTTTCATCCTGCTGCTTCTCATATTGTTCCATGTCTTGATCCAATTGATTCTTCCAGTCTTGCAGCTCTTGCTCACTCATTTGACTTTGGAACGTGCTTTCCTGCTGTTGCAGATGTTCTTTTATTTCATTCATTTGTTCCGTTAACTTTTCAAGTTGGACTGTTTTATTTTGATATTGTTGTTGTAAACTTGCATAAGACACTTCTAATTCGTGCAGCTGCTTTTCCGTTTGTTTTTCTTTTTCTTCAAAAGACGTTACCTCTTCAGTTAAAGACTGAATAGTTTCGTTCACTTCATTTATTGTCTGATTTAATGGCTCTTGTTTTGTTTCAATTTCTGTTAATTGTTGCTTTAACTCAGCTAACTCTTTTTGCTTTTCTTGCTGGGCCCGCGTGTCATTTGCTAACTCAGCAGCAGCATTACGATAATGAAGTAACTTATCTTGATGCGCTTGCTGTACTTTTTCCAGTTCACCTTTTTCTGTATGAACTGTTGTTTCTTGCTCTTTGACACGCTGTTCGAGCTGATTTATTTTTTTACTTTGTGTCGTCATTTTTTCAACAAAATTATCTTTCCGTTCTTGATAAGTGTGTAACTTCTCTTCTAATAATTGTACTTCTTTTTCCCTTGTAAACAAAGAAGATTGTTGTTTCTTTTTAGATCCACCTGACATAGAACCGCCCGGAAAAACCATATCCCCTTCCAATGTTACAATTCGGTGCGCATGATTGGTACGTTTAGCTATCTCGTTAGCTGCTTTTAAATCTTTCGCAATACATACATTTCCTAATAAATGTTCTCGCACTATTTTGTAACGTGTTTTACTTTGTACTGCTTCAGAAGCAACTGCCACAAACCCTTCATGTTCTTTCATTTTTTCATATGCTTGTTTTGAAATATGTTTCGCACGAATAGATGTTAAAGGAAGAAATGTTGCTCTTCCTTGGTTTTCTTGTTTAAGCCAGGAAATTGTCCGTCGTGCTACGTCATCTGTTGGAACGACAACAAACTGAGCTTGTCCTCCTAATACCGTTTCAATTGCTGTCGTATAAGCAGAAGGGACATCTAAAAGATCAACCACTGCTCCTTCAACATCTCTTAATTCTCCTTTTTGTTCAGCTTTAAGAATCGCTTTTACTCCATTAAAATACCCTTGAAACGCATCTCGCATTTCTAAGAGCATTTCTTTTCTGGACGTAAGCTTGGCGATTTGCTCATTACCTTCATATAGTTTTTTTTGCATATCTTGATAAAGAGAACGTGCATCCTGTAATTTAGCTTGATTTTCTTGAAGAGCTGATTCCATTGTTTGCAAATTCGATTTTTGTTTTTCTACTTGCTTAGCGCTCTTTTCCTGAGCTTGTTTTTTTGCTTGTTCCGTCTCTTTCAACTGTTGCTGTTGCTTTTTTTGCTTCTCTGTCAGCGCTTCTGAACGCTCCAATTCCGCTTCGATAGCTTGTTTTTTGTTTTGTAAAACAGCTTGCTCGTTCAGATATTCGATATAGTCGGATTTTTTGTTTTCTATATCTTGTTCGATATCTTCTTTTCGATAAGACAAATTATTTCGTAATGTATCCATGTTCTCTTGGCATGCTTTCAATTTGTCTTTTAATGTTTTGTAGACATCATTTTCTTTTTTCCATTCTAATTCATAGGCTGTCAGACGGTCTTTCGATTCCTTTTGATTTTTCACAGCTTGCTGTTTATTTTCTTCTGCATGTTGGGATTTCTCTGACCACACTTGTTTTTGACCTTCCGTTTTTTCCAGTCTTTCAGTAATATTTAACAACGTATGCTGAGCTGTTTCCAGTTCTTCGTTTACAGCTTCAATTTTTTGTCGATTTTTCTCAATTCTATTATCGTATTCTGTTTTCTGTGATTCTAATGTTTCTTGATTTTGTTTATCCTGATCGATTTCTGCTAATAATGCTTGCCATTTTTCATGCACTTGATTAATTTCCGTTACAAGTAAGGCAACTTCTTTTTCTTTCAAATCTGCCTTTTTTTGCTTATATTGTTGTGCTGTTTCTGCTTGTGCTCTTAGAGGTTCTATTTGTCCTTCAATTTCATGGATAATATCTTCTACGCGATCTAAATTCTCGGTAGTATCGGTTAATTTATACTCTGCTTTAAATTTACGTTGTTTATATTTTAAAACGCCCGCTGCTTCTTCAAAAATAGCACGTCTATCCTCTGCTTTCGAACTTAAAATGTCATCAATTCTACCTTGTCCAATGATTGAAAACGATTCTCTTCCTAAACCAGTGTCCATAAACAGGTCGGTGATATCTTTTAAACGACATGGTTTTTTATTAATATAAAATTCGCTTTCTCCAGAACGATAGACTCTTCTGATGACATTCACTTCATCGAATTCAATTGGCAATTGCCCTTGGTGATTATTCAATGTTAAAGCAACTTCAGCGTAATTTAATTGGTTTCGTGTTTCGCTTCCTTGAAAAATAATATCTTCCATTTTCTGTCCGCGTAGAGACTTTGCTGATTGTTCTCCAAGAACCCAGCGGACTGCATCAATAATATTACTTTTCCCGCTGCCATTTGGTCCGACAACAGCTGTAACGCCGGGGACAAAATCCACTTTTGCGCGTTCGGCAAAGGATTTAAATCCAACGGTGTCTAGTTGTTTTAAAAACATAATAATTCTCCTTCAACTGATGAAAATTTCCTTTTGAAGAGATTTTATAGCACATTGGTTGTATCGTATTATTTCTTATTGTAAACTAAAACTACTTATTTTCACAGATTTTTATTATAATGGAGGGTACAATTTGGACTTAGAAAAACCATCGCAAGAAAATTTAAACTATTTATTGGAAGAACTTGGAGATAAACTGGGTGTCGCCAATAAAGTTTTATTGGACGAAAAAGATTACGATTTGGATAAATATGAAGATATAAAGTTTCTATTTGATCACGTCACTAAAAAAGGTAATTTAAGTCCTTCAGAAACGCATGCTTTTATCGATGAACTTAGAGCTGTTCGAAAAAGTTAAACAATAACATATGGATAATATCAAATGAAATACAACGCAGGTTTAAATGCGTTGTATTTTTTCAATCATTGCTTTTGCAGCAAACTGTTCTGCTGTTTTTTTGGTGCGACCTTTTCCAATCGCTTTTTTTGTATCATTGACAATGACTTCCGCTGAAAACTCTTTGTCATGAGCAGGGCCTTTTTCATCCGTTATCTGATAAAACAAATTTCCATCTTTCTCTTTTTGCACCATTTCCTGGAGTTTCGTTTTATAATCCATCACATATGAATAAGCATCATTTTCTAATAAGGGAAAAATATTCTTTTCTAAAAATTGTTGACATAAATCCATTCCCTGATCGATATACATGGCGCCTAAAAATGCCTCAAACACGTCTGCTAACAAAGCTTGACGCTGTCTTCCGCCTGTATGCTCTTCTCCTTTTCCAAGCATCACATACTCCTGTAGATGCAATTCGTTAGAGAAACGATACAGTGATTCCTCACAAACTATATTAGCGCGGAGACGGGTCATCTCCCCTTCTGGCATCTCTGTTTTCTTATGATATAAAAAGTCAGAAACTGCCAGTTCTAATACAGCATCTCCTAGAAATTCCAATCGTTCATTATCCATAACATGTTCTTTATGATGCTCATTCACATACGATGAATGGGTAAATGCTTGACGTAATAAATCTGTCTGACGGAAAGAAACGTTAAGTTCCTTTTCCAGCTCAGTTAATGGTCTCGGATTCATTTTGCCCCCCCCTTTCTTCTACTTATTATTCTGGTATTTCTCATCTATTATGCTTACTTCAATTAGAAGAGCTTGCATATTTATCACGATTCAAAACGAAAAGCCTCGCAAAGGGCGAGACTTTTCCAAGTGCCATTTATCTTCCAACTTATGTACACTCTTTAATCAAATTGCTAATGAATTTATTGTCTGTCTTTGATAAAGTTTACAGCATCGCCAACTGTGTTAATATTTTCTGCTTCTTCGTCAGCGATTTCTAGATCAAATTCATCTTCCAGCTCCATCACAAGTTCTACGACATCTAAAGAGTCTGCTTCTAAATCATCACGGAAAGAAGCTTCCATTGTAATTTGTGATTCTTCTACGTCTAATTGTTCTACAATTATTTCTTTTACACTATCAAATACATCTGCCATGTTGCTTCACCTCCCTCACATAATACTACATAATGCAGGATATTACTAGTTATACAAGCATTACATAACCATGCCACCATCAACATGGATGGTTTGACCTGTAATATATTTTGCATCTTCTGAAGCTAAAAAGCAAACAACTTTTGCAACATCTGCTGATTCCCCTAATTTCTCAAGTGGAATTGATGCTAGTATCGCGGATTTTTGTTCATCTGTCAACATATCTGTCATGTCTGTTGAAATAAATCCTGGAGCTACTGCATTGACTAAAATATTACGAGTAGCAAGTTCTTTTGCAGTCGACTTAGTCAATCCAATTAGACCTGCTTTAGCTGCCACATAATTCGCCTGTCCAGCGTTCCCGCTCACCCCTACAATAGATGCCATATTAATGATTCTGCCTGATTTTTGTTTCATCATTTGCCTTGTCACTGCTTTGGTACATAAAAAAGCGCCTTTTAAATTCGTTTCGATAACTTCATCGAATTCTTCTGGTTTCATACGCATTAACAGATTATCTCTTGTAATCCCTGCGTTATTGACTAAAATATCCAAATTACCAAAAGTGGAGATGACTTCTTTCACCATCTTTTTGACTTCTGTTTCATCCGCTATATTTGCTTGTATTTTTATAGCAGAAACACCTAAGTTCTCGATTTCCTTTACAACCTCAGCCGCTTTTTCTTCACTTCCTGCGTAGTTGACGGCAATGTTTACTCCTTTACGGGCTAATTGGAGAGCGATTTCGCGTCCAATACCCCGTGAAGAGCCTGTAACCAGCGCGTTTTTCCCTTGTAATGTCATTTATTCTTCCTCCTTGTACCAAGCAATGAATTTTTCTAAGGAAGCTTTGTCTTGCACTTGAAAACAAGTCATTTTTCGATCGATTTTTTTAAGCAGTCCACTTAATACTTTTCCAGTTCCAACCTCGACAAAAGCGTCTACTCCTTCAGCGATCATATTACGAACCGATTCCTCAAAACGAACTGGGGAATACAACTGTTTAATTAACAATTCTTTCGTTTGCTCTTTGTCCGTTACTGGTTCCGCTGTGACGTTAGCATAAACAGGTACCGTTGCCTCATGAAAAGTTGCTTCGTTTAAAGAAGCCTGAAATGTATTATTTGCAGGTTGCATTAACCTTGAATGAAATGGTCCGCTGACATTTAATGGTAACACTCTTTTTGCGCCTGCTTCTTTTAATAATTCAGCTGCTTCTTCGATTCCTTTTTGGCTGCCTGAAATAACAATCTGACCTGGAGAATTCAAATTCGCGATATCTACGACTTCATTTTCATCTACTTGCTCCAGAGTTGTTTTAATTGCTTCTTCTTTCATCCCTAACACTGCTGCCATTGTTCCTTGACCTTTAGGATAGGCCTCTTCCATTAAGCGGCCACGCGTTTGAACTAATTGAATTGCTTCTTCAAAAGTTAGCACTTCTGAAGCAACTAGTGCACTGTACTCCCCTAAACTGTGTCCGACTGTCATAGATGGGAAAATATTTTCCTGTGCTAACAACGTATACGCCGCAACACTGCTCAATAATAATGCTGGCTGAGCGTGTTCTGTTTCAGTTAATGTTTCTTCAGGTCCATGAAACATCAGTTCCTGAATATTGACATTCAATACATCATTCGCTGTTTCATATAATTGTTGGATAACTTCAAACTCTTCATATAATTCTTTTCCCATTCCCACTGTTTGTGCTCCTTGACCGGGGAACATAAAAGCAACTTTTTTCATGCTATTCCTCCTCTAGATGATGCACTGTATCCGCAATCGTTTCCAATACATTATTTTGAATCATATCACAAGCTTGCTGAATCGTTTGATATATCGCTCGTTTATCCGAAGAACCGTGTGACTTAATAACTGGCGCCTTCAAGCCAAATAAAGCAGCCCCACCGTATTCTGAATAATCAAGTTGATCTTTTAAACTATGTAAATCTTTTTGAATAAGGCCTGCAGCCACTTTGGCTTTCAAAGAAGAGGTGAGTGTGCCTTTTAATAATTTCATGACATGCATTGCTGTGCCTTCAATGGATTTCAAAGTTACATTTCCAGTAAAACCATCAGTTACAACGACGTCGGCCACTCCGGACAATAAATCCCTTGCTTCCACATTTCCTATAAAATTAATAGGGGCATTTTTCATTAAATCATATGCTTTTTTTGTAATATGGCTACCTTTTCCTTCTTCTGTGCCTACATTGAGCAAACCTACTTTAGGTTGTTTCGTTTTCCTTACATTCTCACTGTAAATAGAACCCATAATGGCAAACTGCAACAAATTATGCGCATTTGCATCGGCATTTGCGCCAGCATCCAGTAATAAAAATCCACCTCCATCAGTTGTAGGTAGCGTTGGACTTAAAGCCGGTCGATCTATTCCTTTCATTCTTCCTACAGAAAACAGACCGCTTACTGCTAAAGCACCAGTGTTGCCTGCGGATATACAAGCGTCTGCGCGTTGTTCTTTCACTTCTTTTGCCATTAATACAACAGAAGCTTCTTTTTTACGTCGATAGGCACGTATCGGCTCTTCATCCCCATGTACCATTTCGGTAGTATGAATAATCGAAATGCGTTCCTTATTTGTTAAATAGTGTTCGATTTTCGTTTGATCGCCAACTAAAATAATTTCTAAATCAGGGATGTGAGAAACCGCTAACATAGCTCCTTCAACCACAACTTTTGGTGCGTTGTCTCCTCCCATGGCGTCCATTGCAATTTTCATTTAGCTATTCTCCTTTTTACCGCTCGTTCGATACATATGAAATACACCTGTAAAAACTATTTCATTTTTCACAAAACTAATTACTTCTACGGTTGTTTTATCATTTGGATGAACTTGGATGACCTCAGCTTTAGCCACCACTTGCTCGTGTAATTTAACTTGACGCTTAAAAGTTAATTCCGTCTTGCTTGTTAAAGCTAATTCATCGTTAATCACTGCGACAGCTAGAGAATTTGCTTGTGCAAAAAGATGATGTCCGCGAGCGATTTTATTTCGAGAAAAAACTTGCTCCTCTTGTATGGTCATAATCGAAATTGCTCGTTTATCCAGTTCTAAATCAATAATATCGCCAATCACATCATCAATCGATAAAGACTTCACTGTTTCATTCCACTGACTCGCTGCAACTGTTTTAATACGTTCCCGCAACTCGGGAATACCTAAGGCAAGACGATCTAAACGAATTGTTTGAATGCTTACTTCATAATATTTCGCCAGCTCCTCGTCAGTTATAAAAGGAGTCTGCTCAATTTTGTTAATTAAAGATGCTTGTCTTTCTTTTTTTGTCATTTTCATGTCATTTCCCCATCCACACTTTATATTTATGACTAGGTACTAATAGTAATATATATCACCAGAGAAATGATTGCAAATTATTTTTTATTTATTAATCAAATTGCTGGTCCCATTTTTCAATATGAAGCTGTTTTTTTAAGTTATGAAACGCTGGTTCTTCAAGACGATTGTGTTCAATAATTTGTTCAGCATCACCTCGGGCCACTTCAAGTGCCCGGTAATCATGAATCAAGTCTGCTACTTTAAAAGCAGGTAGGCCACTTTGTTTCTGACCAAAAAAATCTCCTGGCCCTCTTAACTTTAAATCCGCTTCCGAAAGCCGGAAGCCGTCATTCGTTTCTTGCATAATTTTCATTCGCTCTTTCCCTACTTCACCTTTAGGATCTGCTAGCAAAATACAATAACTCTGATGCTCTCCTCTTCCGACTCTGCCCCGCAACTGATGCAGTTGAGACAAACCAAATCGTTCAGCATCATAGATTAACATGACTGTAGCATTTGGCACATCAACGCCTACTTCAATAACCGTTGTACTGACTATTATTTGTAGCTTATTTTCTTGAAACTCTTTCATAATTTGTTCCTTTTCTTCTTGTGGTAAACGTCCATGCAATAATCCAATATTCATCGTTTCAGGGAAATACGTTTGTAATTGCTGATATAAATCAATTGCATTCTGATAATCAAAGGCTTCTGATTCCTCTATCAGAGGAGAAACGATGTATGCCTGTTCTCCAGCTGTTACTCTTTTTTCAATAAATTGCAGGACACGATCTAACATATTTTCTTTCACCCAATATGTCTCGATTTCTTTTCGTCCTTTTGGCAATTCATCAATAATAGATACATCCATATCACCAAATGTCGTAATAGCCAGCGTCCTGGGAATAGGGGTAGCTGTCATAAACAACACATCAGGCTGTAACCCTTTTTCCCGTAGCATTTTTCGCTGGTTCACTCCAAAGCGATGCTGTTCATCAATAATAATAAGTCCTAAACGGTGAAATTGAACTTCTTCTTGAATTAAAGAATGTGTCCCAATCACAATTTGAATTTCATTATATTCTAACTGCCGTAATATTTCTCTGCGTTTCTTTCCTTTAATCGAGCTAGTCAATAAACCAATATGTATTTTGCCTTCAAACATGGAAGTTAAGGCATGGAAATGCTGTTCTGCTAAAATTTCTGTCGGCACCATAAAAGCGCCTTGAAAGCCGGCAGTGATGCTAGCATATAAACTAATTGATGCTACGGCGGTTTTCCCGGACCCTACATCTCCTTGTAAGAGACGGTTCATTTGCACAGGAGACGTCATATCTTTAAATATATCTTGTAGCACTCTGTCTTGGGCAGTTGTGAGTTTGTATGGTAAAGAATGAATAAAACCTTCCAAAGCATCGTGCTCTATTTCTTGAATAACTCCACCCTGCTGTAGCTTCTGTCGATATTTCAAACTTTGCATTTTTAATTGAAATAATAATAATTCTTCGTACACAAACCGTCTTCTGGCATGCTTTAAAGCTTCCTTACCGTCGGGCAAATGTAACTGTTTAATAGCTTCTTGGCGTGATGGAATTTTATAATCTGTTAAATATACTTCAGGTAAAATTTCTTCCACTTGCGTCAAATACTCATGAATAGCTTGTTTAACAGCTCCCTTGATTCTAGCATTTGTTACATTTCCTTTAATAGAATAAAAAACTTGAATCGTTTCTTCTGAACTCGGTTCGCCTAATTGGTAGTGCTGGACAGTAATTTGTAAACGGTGAGCGTCCCACTTCCCTGTCAACGTCACTGTCATTTCTTGTTGCAGCTGTTTTTTAGCAAAACTCCGATTAAACATTACAGCTTTGATTGCCACTTCATCGACCATCACTGTAAATACCATTCGTGATTTTTTCCGTCCAAAAAAACTCACTGTCGGTTCATATAAAATCTTCCCAACAATCGTGACTTGATCGTCATGGATCAATTCTTGTAACGGTTTGACTTCTCGCATCTCATATCGTGAGGGAAAATGATAGAGTAAATCTTCTACCGTTTCAATTTGCATGGTTTTTAAGTCCGCAGCTACTTTCTCGCCAATCCCATTTAGTACCATGACCTCATCTGTTAGCACTCTATTCACTCCACTTATTATTTCATTTTTAAATCTACTCTTTATTATATCAATCTTTACAGTCAAATTTAAAAATAATCTACTGTAAATGCAAGATTTGTTCTGATTGTGATGTATTTTAATAGGGGGATAAAATCTTTAGACAACATAAGGCTAAAAATAAAATAAATCACGTTTGTATCCTTATTAATGATTTGCTTTTCGATACAGTTCTGTTTAAAGCTCCTGTTTCTAACCGTAATTTTAAATATATCATAAAAAAATGCTGGAAAATGAATGTATCATTTCCCAGCAGTATATTTATTCCATCATCAATATATAAGGATATAGTGGTTGATCTCCCCGGTGATATTCGATCTCTATCTCTTCAAATTCATCCGTTAAAGTCTGACGCAATACTTTCTCTTCCTCTTCTGACACGTCTTCCCCCATGAATAAAGTCATAATTTCTATATCTTCATCCATTAATTCATGAATTAATTGTGAAAGTGTTTCTTGCTTATCTTGATGTGTCACAACAATTTTGTCATCATTCAAACCAATGTAATGGTCTTTTTCAATCATCATCTCTTGAACCGTCGTATCTCTAGTAGCAAAAGTGACAAGCCCCGTCTTCACATCTTCCATTGCCTCAAGCATATTCGCTTCATTATCTGCATACGACATTTCAGGGTCATAAGCAAATAAAGCTGCCGCCCCTTGCGGGATTGAAGTAGAAGGTATAACAATAACGTCTTTCTCCGTTAATTCTTGTGCTTGCTTTGCTGCTAACATAATATTTTTATTATTAGGTAATATAAAGGTAGTTCGCGCATTTGTATCCTCGATCGATTGCAATATGTCTTCTGTGCTCGGGTTCATTGTTTGCCCGCCCGCAATCACAGTCGTTGCACCAATGCTTTTCAGCATTTCACGTATCCCTTCGCCAAGAGCAACTGTAATTATTCCCATTTCTTTTTCTTTTGTATCTTGAACTGCTTCAGCATTTTCGACAATATCTTCATACTGTTTCCGCATATTTTCAATATCAATACTCATTAAAGAACCGTGTTGTTGAGCGATATTTAATACTTTCCCAGGCTGCTCGGTATGAATATGTACTTTTACCACTTGGTCAGTACGAGCTACTAATAAAGAATCCCCTTCTTGAGCAAGAATTTCGCGAAATGCTGCTTCATCGAAACTCCCCCGTTCTAAAGCTTCCTTTGATAAATCTACAAAAAACTCTGTACAATAACCAAATGTAATGGAATCAGGATCTACAAATGATTGCACGGCATGTTGATGTAACTCTTGTGCCTGTATTTCACTGGAGAAAGAGGCTTCAAAACTTTCTGGACTCTCTCCTTTTAATGCACTAAGAAATCCTTCATAAACAGTAAGTAGACCTTTACCTCCTGAATCCACAACGCCAGCCTCTTGCAATACTGGCAATAATTCAGGTGTATTGTCCAATGAAACTTTGGCTGCTTGTACGACTTCTTCCATCACAGCAACAAAATCTTCAGTAGTTTCAGCAGTGTGAGTCGCTTGCATAGCTGCATCTTTTGCTACCGTTAATATAGTTCCCTCTACAGGATTTGATACAGCAGCATAAGCTGAATCTACACCATTTTTTAGAGCATTTGCGAAGTCCTTCACTGTTATATCATTTATTTTTGTTAAATCTTTGGAAAAACCATTAAACAATTGCGAAAGAATAACACCAGAATTCCCCCGCGCTCCCATTAACAATCCTTTGACAAACGCATGAATCAACTCTTTCGTTTCTGAATCTTGTACCGCCTCTAAAGCTTTTCTTCCCGACTGCATAGATAAATTCATATTTGTTCCAGTATCACCGTCTGGAACCGGGAATACATTCAATTGATTAATCGTTTCTTTTTGGTGAGATAAATGAGCGGCCCCCATTTGAATCATTTGAATAAACATAGTATTGTTCATTATTTTTATCATGTAACAAACCTTCTCCTTCTTTAAACACTCGAACATATGCTAAGGGTTAAGCTGCTCATTTCTTCTCAAACATACAGTAAAAAAACAGCTAGCCTGTTCATCGGTTCTATAATACTTCGTTTCACAGATGCTTTAGTGAACGTTTTTAAAAATTTTGGTCATACATATTTCCTATCTGTTAAGGCTTATAACGAATCATGCTATAAAACGTTCTCTTACATTGTACATTTTTTTACAAATATGTGAAGGAAATCTCCTTTAAAATCATTTTATTTCTGTTAGTCTTATCGACATTTCCTTCTCGCTGCAGTAAAAAGGTAAAATAAAGATCGTTCACTGCACGTCACTAAGTCTCGTCACACAACTAAGAATGCAAAACTTATTCTACCACACAACCCCCGGGAATTAAATAGTTGTTCGATACGGTAATGAAAAGAACGAATACAACCACTCGAGAAAATGGATAACGTTGCGGGTAAAAGTGGGTTCACTGTTTTTTTCATAACACTAGTAATTGACTAACCCTCTCTCTAAAAATGAATTGCATTTTATCTTTGGTTATGATAGAGTTGTAAGGTATGAAATGGATACATGGAGTAAGGAGGGGTTGTATGTCAAGAAAATGTGTCATCACTGGACGTGAAACGGGAACTGGAAATAATCGTTCTCATGCGATGAATGCTTCAAAACGCAAATGGAAATCTAACGTACAAAAAGTTAGAATTATGGTAGATGGAAAGCCTAAGCGTGTATATGT
>DATGTM010000016.1:0-30379 GCA_035301845.1 Pseudogracilibacillus sp.
TTGGAGCATGCTTTAGAAGCAGGAATTGATATGGCTTCGGTGTTTATGTCAGCCAGTGAAACACATAATAAAAAAAATATAAATAAATCGATAGATGCTACTTTTCCCGTGTTACAAAACGTTATTGATACAGCAAAAGCAGAAGATAAGCGTGTAACGGGGTATATATCTACAGTGTTTGATTGTCCATTTGAAGGCAGAATTCCGATTGATAATGTCATTCGTGTTTGTGATCAATTGTTTGAACTGGGAGTGGACGATTTATCTTTAGGTGATACGATTGGCACAGCTGTACCCACAGATGTGGAAGCATTGCTTGAAGCACTGATTCAACGTTATCCGAATAAAAATATGATTATGCATTTTCACGATACAAATGGGATGGCAGCTGCAAATATTTTGGCTTCCATGCAATATGGCGTAACTCGATTTGATGCTTCCGTTGGGGGCCTCGGAGGCTGTCCTTATGCTCCGGGAGCAGCAGGTAATGTGGCAACAAATGATTTGCACTATCTCTTTTCAAGAATGGGTATTCGCACAGGAATTAATGAAGAGCGACTTGAAGAATCTTCTATGTTTATTCAGGACACACTCGAGAAGAAGCTGCCAAGCCGTTCTCTAGCATACAAAATGAGTCAACGAACAGAAGAAGAAAGGCAGGCACAAGCTGCTTTTGAAGAGGAAATTCATCCGCAGCGTAAACGTGAGATTCTATATTTCTTTATTAAAAATCAATATGATAAATTCCGAAGTAAGGATTCATCAAAGGAATCATCCAAATAAGGATGGTTCTTTTTTTATGCTTCTAAAATGGATAAACACGCTCACTGCATATATGCAATGACTAAGTTTCCTCTCATTACTTCTTGCTTAGGGTGGAATGTGCTAAAATAGAGATAGATAGGAAGGGAGGGATTGGGCATTCGTTTGGATTATATAGGAAAGAAAGTGAAACAATTACGGTTAAGGCATAAAAAAACACAACAAGAAATCGCAGATCTTTGTGGTATATCGAAAAGTTTATTATCCAAAATCGAAAATGGCCAAACTTCTTCAGCTGTAGCGACGTTATCCAAAATCTCACATGCATTGGATGTTCCTTTGTCGTGGTTATTAGAAGATCAGCCGGAGCAGGATTTAGTACTGCTCTCACGCGATAAACGCTCATCAAAAGTGAGTGATGAGCATATGGGTTATTCTTATGAACTGTTAGCGAATCGTTCTCCATATACGGGAGTTGAACCAACTATTGTTCACGTTACTCCCAAAAATCGAAATAGAAGAGAAGAAGCTTATACCCATTCGCATGATGAATTTATTTATATTTTAAATGGGGGTATTAAGTTATACTATGATGGAAAGGCTCATCCAATGAGCGAAGGAGATACCGCTTATTTTACCGGGAAAAAGCCACACTTATTTATTCCCATCGATGATGAAGGTGCAAAGGTCCTCACATTGTTTATTGAACAAAATGATTAATTCGTTTATAAAGGTGGTGACAAGATGTATGATCTTATTTTGATCGGGGTAACGGTCTTGTTTGTCAGCTATGTGTTGAAGAAGATTATCCCTGGTCGCGGTATTACCCAAATAACAACAGATCAATTACGTGAATATTTAAATGATAAGAATGTGAAAAAAGAAATTCAATTTATTGATGTACGTCAACCGATGAAATATGCAGAGTTTCATATTCCCGGTTTTCGTAATATCCCTTTAAAAGCAATAAAAAAAGAAGCTAAAAATTTAAACAAAGAACAAAAAGTCGTTTTAATTGATCGCACAGGAATGAAGGGGAACGAAGCTGCTAAACGATTAAAACGCAGGGGGTTTAAATACATTGAAAACGTCCAAGGCGGTTTAAGCACATGGACTCCTGTACAGTTATATAAATAAAAAAGCCGGGAATTCCTTTAGAAAAGAATTCCTGGCTTTTCAGCTGTTTATTGATTATTAATTTCAATACGACGGGATTTCTTGTTGGAGGATTTTGGTAGCTCGATAGATAGAATCCCATTGTTATGAGCTGCAGTAATACCTTCATCGTCTATTCCGTCTGGAAGAGTAAATGCCCGGTAGAAACTGCCATAACTGTGTTCGACCTTATGCACCTCTGATGTGTCATCGCCTTGTTCAAAACTTTGTTTACGTTCTCCTTTTATTTTCAGCATATTGCCTTCAACATCAATCTCCACGTCATTTGGATTCACGCCAGGCACTTCGACTTCGATCAGATAATGATTCTCTTTCTCTATAATATTACTTGCAGGTTCTTGGTTGTTGGAATTGGTGAAAAAAGGATCTTCGAAAAACCGTTGAAACATACCGTCTAGCTCACTGCGGAATTTTTTAAATGGTAAATCGTTATTGTCAAAACGTTTTGGTGTTCTCATCTTTGAATTCCTCCTTGTAAATTCATTCACTTCTTTCTATTACCTGTTTTCATTAAAATTAAACTATCATTGTTCATCGTTCAAAAAAATGTCAAAGATACGTAAATAGCGGAGAATGCCTCCCCATAAAAAACAATAATTCAAAGGGGAAGGATAGTCCACCATAAAAACCATTGTATTGAGTGTGTGCTTACCTAGATTTAAAGAGTCGAAAATGACAAGAGTAATCTGGTTTTATGCTTTAGAAGGATGTAGATTTAGAGACCATATGGCTTTTTTCTATATTGCTATTCAAGAATGGACGCTATATAATCGTAACAGGATAAAGAAAGGGACGAAAACTATGTTAAAGAAGTTTTTTGCTTATTATAAACCGCATAAACGATTGTTTATGTTGGATTTCACAAGCGCCGTTATAGTCGCTATATTAGAATTAGCATTTCCTGTTGCGGTACAATTTTTTATCGATGATTTATTGCCGGGAAATAATTGGGATGTCATTGTTAAAGTTGGATTTTTATTATTTTTAATTTATTTAATCAGTACGTTTCTACAGTATGTTGTAACGTATTGGGGGCATATGTTAGGTCTGAATATTGAAACGGATATGCGTGAAGACCTGTTTCGGCATGTACAGAAGCAGTCGTTTCGCTATTTTGACAATACCAAAACAGGTCATATTATGAGTCGTATCACGAATGACTTATTTGAAATTGGTGAACTTGCGCACCATGGTCCGGAAGATTTATTTGTCGCTGCGATGACTTTTATTGGCGCATTTTGGATTATGTTCACGATTAATGTAAAATTAACTCTCGTTATTATTGTGATAGTGCCGCTTTTAATTATTTTTATGACGTACAGTAATATTCAAATGAGTAAAGCATGGCGCTCGATGTATGAAAACATTGCTGAAGTCAATGCAAGAGTTGAAGATGCGGTAGCGGGTGCACGCGTTGTGCAAACATTCACGAACGAATCTTATGAGATGGATCGTTTTGTGAAAAATAATCGGATTTACCGTACTTCTAAATTAGGTGCTTATAAAATTATGGCTTTTGTAACGTCGAATATTTATATGTTCATGCGCTTTATGACGTTGGTCGTGTTAATTGTCGGAGCGTGGTTAAGCTTCAATAATTATTTAACGTACGGGGAATTAGTCGCGTTTGTGTTATATGTAAATGTGCTTTTTAAGCCCATTGAAAAAATCAGCGCATTATTAGAATTATATCCGAAAGGAATGGCAGGTTTTCGTCGTTTTATGGATTTATTAAGTATTCATCCAGATATTAAAGACCGGTCTGATGCAAAAGCAGTAGAGAACTTATCCGGTGACATTGCGTTTAACCAGGTGACGTTTACGTATGATAAAACGGAAGAACCTGTTTTAAAGCATTTTGATTTAACCATCGATCAAGGAAAGACGATCGCGTTTGTCGGGCCCTCTGGCGCAGGGAAAACGACGATTTGTTCGTTAATTCCCCGTTTCTATGATGTGAATGAAGGCTCCATCACTATAGATGGTATAGATATTCGGGATATGACTATGCGTTCTTTGCGCAAAGAAATTGGGATTGTGCAACAAGATGTCTTCTTGTTTACAGGTACGTTGCGTGAAAATATTGCGTATGGAAAGCTTGAAGCAACCGATGAAGAAATAAATCGTGCCGTGCAAATGGCTCATATGGAAGAGTTTATTCAAGAGCTGCCCAACGGTTTATGGACACAAGTCGGCGAACGAGGCCTTAAACTTTCCGGGGGTCAGAAACAACGTATTGCCATTGCAAGAATGTTTTTAAAAGACCCTTCCATCTTAATTTTAGACGAGGCAACGTCAGCTTTGGATACGGAAACGGAAGCAAATATTCAAAAAGCGCTTCTAGAGCTAGCCAAAGATCGTACCACTTTAATTATTGCGCACCGTTTAGCAACGATTAAACATGCAGATGAAATAAAAGTAGTGACGAAAGACGGTATTGTCGAAACAGGCACGCATGAAGAATTGATAGAACAAGATGGTATTTTTGCCCATCTGCATGATGTTCAATTAGGTTAAAAAAATGGAGTAAATAGAGGACAAAGAATGCTAAAGTTTTGATATATGAACGATAAAGTAGTTCTCAATTCTGTTGCTTCGTTTATGGAAATATATTTAAAAAGCACTCAATGTAGAAATGCAGCTTGGGCTGTCCATTGATTTGTTATTTTGTTTTAGGACGTGCTATTCTAAAAATAGCATGGGAAGAAGGTGACCGAAGTGAATTATTTGCTGTTGAAAGCGAAACGGCTATTTCCTGCTTATTTTGCGATGGTAATGACTACTGGAGCGTTATCGAT
This sequence comes from Pseudogracilibacillus sp., assembly GCA_035301845.1. Taxonomy (GTDB): domain Bacteria; phylum Bacillota; class Bacilli; order Bacillales; family Amphibacillaceae; genus Pseudogracilibacillus. Next base: position 4,737 of record DATGTM010000016.1, read on the forward strand.
TGGCTTTCATTTCCAAGGCTTTACGAGTGCAGCAAAGGTATTATTAGGAGTGAATGTCTTCATTTATGGTTGGTTATGGGTGATGACGTTTGTTCGACTTTTCAAGTTTTACTCCAGATTAGCAAGTGATGTGAAAAGCCATGATAAAGGACCGGGTTTCTTTACGTTAGTTGCGGGAACTTGTGTCTTTGGCAGTCAGGTGTATACTATAACAAACAATGTGGTGATTTCATCCATACTATGGGGGATTGGGATATTTTTATGGATACTGGTTATGTATACATTCTTTACATCTATCACGATTCGAAAAAATAAACCTTCGTTAGGTAAAGGAATTAATGGCGCCTGGTTAATTGCAGCAGTGGGGACCCAATCTGTATCGATTTTAGGAACATTAATATCTCCGGCTATTACGAATGCAGACATGAAAGAAATGGTCTTATTTTTTACGTTATGTATGTACTTTTTAGGTTGTATGCTTTATTTGAATATTATTACGTTAATATTTTATCGCTTTTCTTTTTTAAAATTAGATTTTAAAGCATTAACCCCTCCGTATTGGATTAATATGGGAGCAGTAGCGATTACTACATTGGCAGGGGCAACACTTATATTGCATCAAAACGAGTTTGGTCTTATTTTAGAAATCACTCCTTTTTTAAAAGGGTTTACGACCTTTTTTTGGGTTACGGGAACATGGTGGATTCCGTTATTGTTTATTTTAATGATTTGGAAGCATGTGGTGCATCGCTTTCCGCTCACGTATGATCCGCAGTATTGGGGGATGGCCTTCCCGCTGGCGATGTATACAACAAGTACATGGCAACTGGCCGAAGCTTTGGAGTTATCTTTTTTAACTATTATCCCACAAATTATGGTAATCATTGCAGCCATCGTGTATATTGCAGTGTTTTTAGGTTTTCTTCATCATATTTACCGGGATATGCAATTTTTCATCAGACATAAAAAAGCAGCAAGGTAAATGATAGCCTTGCTGCTTTTATGCATGCGTTTGTTTAAAGATTAGTCCATATCCATCGAATCGTGGTCTTCATCGGCTTCGACATCTTCTTCATCGTAATCATCTTCACTTGCGTCGCCGATGATAATTTGCTCTTTCGGCATGGTGTGCATTCCTTCCGCTGTTGTGTGGGCATACATTTCGTAGACACCATCATCCTCAAATGTATAATCGGCAGTGTACGTGCCATCTTCTCCGCCTTCTCCCTCGATCATGTCGCTGTCTTCTTTTTCACCTATTTCATATACTTCAAAATCCATATCGCTCGCATCTTCCACAGGTTCATCTCCATATGTGACTGTAGCTTCGAGAGAAACTGTATCCCCTGCTTCTGCTTCTTCTGGAACATCAAAATCGACTTCCAGCATATCTAATTCATCTTCATTTAAATCATTTTCTGCAGTATTATTATCTTCGCTGCAGGCTGCTAAAGTACCTATAAGTGAGAACATCAACAATCCGGCTAACCACTTTTTCATGTATCTTATGTCTCCTTTTCTACAATAAATCTTTTTCTTTTAATTTAACGATGTCTTCCATAATCTTATCCTTGCTTTGGCCTTCAACCCCGTTATAATTTTTTACAATATTTCCATCCGGATCTACTAAATAAAAGTTAGTGCCATGGGTTACCTGGTCATCTCCAGGCTCTGGTTCTTGTAACAAGGAGCGGAACGATTTGATGGAAAGCTTCTTAATCGTTTTAAAATCATATCCGGTTAAAAAATCCCATGAAGCGAAGTCAGCGTCGTATTCTTCACCATACTCTTTTAAAACGTCCGGAGAATCATAATCCGGGTCTACACTAAAAGAAACCAATCGCACATTGGCATCTTCATCTTGTAATTTCTCTTGCAACGAAGTCATATTTCCCGTCATAGGTGTACAGACTGTTTCACAATTAGTGAACACAAAGTCCGCTATCCACCAATCTCCTTTTAAGTCATCTAAACTGACCGATTCTTCATCTTGATTGGTGAACGAAAAATCGTTGACTGTTTCTGACATGTTTTCCTCTATAGGTAAATCTTCACTGCAACCTTGAATCATTAAGATAGCAGTAAGAATTCCGATGAAGAAAAAACCCTTCTTAATCATTTCTATATTTACCTCCTTATGGCGCTAGAGGGTTTAGTATATAACTCTCTATTCCCTATGATAGCACACTGACGAAGAGCTATCCTAACAAATTAATGAACATTGTATGAAATATAAAAGAATGTCTGAACAGGGTTTAATAGATTTTGAAGAGCTATAAATTCATTTCAGTTGAATTTTTAATGATTCATTTTAAAATGAATAGTGGAAAGCAATGATCAAGGGGGAGAGATATATGGAAAAGAAAGAGTTTCAAGCAGAATCGAAACGATTGTTGGATTTAATGATTCATTCCATTTATTCACAGAAAGAAGTATTTTTAAGAGAGCTGATCTCGAATGCCAGTGATGCGATTGATAAAATCTATTATAAAACATTGACCGATGATTCGCTTGTATTTCACCGGGAAGATTATTTTATAAAGATAGATGCAGATAAAGAATCCAAGACGCTAACTGTTGCAGATACCGGAATTGGGATGACGAAGAAAGAGCTCGAATCAAACTTGGGGACGATTGCTCGAAGCGGTTCGTTAGATTTCAAATCCCAAACCGAAATGGAGGATGACTTTGATATAATTGGTCAGTTCGGAGTCGGTTTCTATGCTGCGTTTATGGTTGCGGACACTGTAAATGTTGTCAGTAAAGCATTTGGTGAAGATGTCGCTTATGAGTGGCAATCGAATGGAGCAGATGGGTATACAATTACAGAAATTGATAAACCGGAAAACGGAACAACGATTACGTTAACATTAAAAGAAGATACAGAAGAGGAAACATACAGTGACTTTTTGGAGGAAACTCGTCTGCAAGAAGTCGTGAAAAAGTATTCTGACTTTATTCGCTACCCAATAAAAATGGAAGTAACAAAAAGCGAGCCAACAGAAGAAGATAGTGAAGAGTACACGGAATACACGGAAGAAGAAACGATTAACAGTATGGTACCTATCTGGAAGAAACAAAAGTCAGAATTAACCGAAGAAGATTATGTGAATTTTTATCAAGAAAAGCGTTATGGTTTTGATAAACCGTTAAAACATATTCATACGAATGTAGATGGGAATATTCGCTACCATGCGATTTTATATATCCCAGAGACAATGCCTTTCAATTATTACTCTAAGGAATATGAAAAAGGTTTAGAACTCTACTCCAATGGTGTGCTGATTATGGATAAGTGTGCCGACTTACTTCCAGATTATTTCAGCTTCGTAAAAGGAATGGTAGATTCTGAAGATTTATCGTTAAATATTTCCCGGGAAATGTTACAACATGATCGTCAGTTAAAAATGATCGAGAAAAATATTTCGAAAAAAGTTAAATCAGCCCTGAAAAACATGTTGAACAAAGACCGTGAAAACTATCTTAAGTTCTATGAATCGTTTGGCAGCCAATTAAAATACGGCGTTTACAGTGAATTTGGTCAAAATAAAGAGATGCTGCAGGACTTATTATTATTTTATTCTTCGACAGAGGAAAAGTTAGTCAGTTTAGATGAATACGTTTCTCGAATGTCAGAAGATCAAAACAATATTTATTATGCGACTGGTGATTCCATTGACCGTATTAAGAAACTTCCACAAACTGAAATGGTCGAAAATAAAGGCTATGAAGTGCTCTACTTCACAGAAGACGTGGATGAATTTGCTATTCGTATGTTGATGAATTATCAAGAAAAAGAATTCAAAAATGTTTCCAGCGGTGATTTAGATCTTGAAACTGAAGAAGAAAAGCAAGAAGCAGAACAGCAAGCCGAAGACCATAAAGCGTTATTGGAGAAAATGACCGAATTACTAAATGGTAAAGTAAAAGCGGTTAAAGCAACCAAACGTTTAAGTACACATCCTGTCTACTTCTCTACCGAAGGAGAAGTCTCCACAGAAATGGAAAAAGTATTGCAGCAAATGCCTGATAATCCAGATATTAAAGCAGAGAAAGTATTAGAAGTGAATTTGGATCATGATATTTTCACGAAATTGGAAAATGCATTTGAAAATGATGAAGAGCAGTTAGCGTTATATACTAATTTATTGTATAATCAGGCGATGCTGATTGAAGGTTTACCTATTACAGATCCGGTAGACTTTTCGAATGATATATGTAAAGTAATGGTTTAAGAACCAATCCAATGTATTGCTTGCTCTAACAAGTGAGCTTGAATTTGTAAAAAAAAGAAACTTTTGAAGGTTGCTGTTTAACCTCAAAAAGTTTCTTTTTTATTTCCTGTTATTCTTCCCCATGCACATAAGTAAGAGAAACCTTTAAATTAGCATTTTTCTCCCGAATCTGGTCAATAAGTTCTTTATCGTTCGTTGTTGGCTTATTACGAATGGCATACGTATACAAAATCATTGTACCAAGATTCGTTGTTTCCACTTGCCGTAATTTCACACTTTCTGTTAAATTTTGAAAAATATTTTTGAACATATCTTCATGGTTTAAGTTTTCCGGAACTGTAATCTTTAAAATCTGTGTGTCTTTAGCTTTTCCGTACTCTAATTTATATAGTAAATAAAATATAAAGCTGGCGAACAGTGTTAAAATGATTGCTAAATCAAATCGGAATAATCCACTTGTCATCCCTACACATAGTCCAAAAAAGATGTAGGCAATATCTTTTGCATCTGTTACAGCACTTCGAAAGCGAATTAAAGAAAACACAGCAAACAAACCAAAAGCAACCCCGGCGTTTCCGCTAATCACATTCATGACGACAGAAACGATGACACTCATCATAATAATCGTGTGTACAAAAGCTTGTGAATAACGCTCTCCGGTAAAAGTAATTTGATATACTTTGGTAATCAATAAGCTAAGGATGGTAGAAATCAGCATTGCTAATACGACGAGCGGTATTGATGATTCTATTTCCCCTCCTGTAGTAAATAAATCGTTAATCATATCCATTTTATATTCCTCCTGCTATAGCCTGTTCTTGGTAAGGCCGATAAAAATCATTTTGTTGTAATGTTTCAAAACTCGTGCAATATTTAGATGCGCTTTTTTGTTCGCATTGTAAGTCTTGTAAGAGTCGTGTAAGCCAAAGCGGCACACTATGGTCGACTTTTACTTCTAAAACGACAAGATTAGAATCAATAACATGCTTGCCGTATGATCCATGCTCCAAGTTTAAGTCGTAATTCCGACAACGCAAATTTAAATCAAATGTAACTCGCAAGTTTTCATCTTCTATGCCATGTAAAGCGTGTCGGTCGTAACTAATAATCATCTCCGGCTCTAAGCGATAGAGTCGGCGGAAATGATCAATCTCTTGAAACACTTGTGGATTTGATGATTCCAATTGATCCACATGGGTGATAGGACTTTCTTTTAAATAGCGATAAGCTTCGGATAAAGGAAGTAGCATTCGTCTTTTGTTGACGACTTTTTTATGTTTCTGTTTTATTTCAAAAAAAGCCCTATTATATAATGTAGCATCATCATAGACGCGTAAGCGGAGCTTCTGTCTGAATTTCAATTTATTCTTCGTTTCGTAATAGATGGCATGGTCCGCGTTGTCGAAATATAAGCTGGTGACAGTATAATATCCGTTCTGGCCATTTTTGTCTGGGCGCATATGTAGTCTCATTTGATCTATAAGAGCATCATATTGCTGAACGGTAATTAAATATTTTTGTTCTTTTCGAGTAAAGATTTCAATAGCCATTTGTTTCATCCTTTCTTAAGCCACTTATAGCATAAATCAGTTACCTTAGAATAAAGTGTGGTAAACATTAAAAACAAATTAGAAATAAACAAGAACCTGTTTATCAAACGTGTTTAAGCAGTTTGTTATTCATGATATGATATAGTAATATTGCTAAGGTTTGTTAAGTGGAGGGCGTACAAGGTGAAATGGTTAGAGTCGGTTTTACAAGTAGCTATACTGTATCTTGTTTATGAAATAGGAGTCTGGATTCAATCAACACTTGATTTGTTTATCCCGGGGAGTGTCATTGGATTAATTCTCTTATTTATGTTGTTAATGACAAAAATGTATCCATTGAAGTGGATCGAAAATGGTTCGAAATTTATGAATAAGCATCTTGTTTTGTTCTTCATCCCAGCAACTGTCGGTATTATGAATCATTATCGGTTATTTGCTGGTAAAGGCATATTTCTTATAGGAATCGTTATCGCAAGCACTGTGTGTGTAATGGGTGCTTCTGGGTTTGTGAGTCAACAATTAGCAAAAAAAGGGGAGAAGCGGCATGGTTAACATCGGAATAAGTTTAGCCGCTATTATAGGTACTATCGCTGCCTATATTGTGGGAACGTGGTTATACAAGAAAGTTTATACTCCCTTGCTTCTTCCTGTTGCCGTTGCTACTTTACTGGTTGTTCTGTTTCTAGTGGTCACGAATACGTCGTATGAAACTTACATGGAAGGAGCGAAATGGATTGATCTTCTTTTAGGACCGGCTGTTGTATCTCTTGCATACCCTTTATATCAGAATAGAGAAATTTTAAAAGATTTAGCGTTTCCTATTTTTTGCGGAACATTTACTGGCGCGATAGTCGGGATTACAACAGGGGTGTTTTTAGCAGATTTATTAGGATATGAGGAAGTGATTGTCTACTCGCTTACACCAAAATCTGTCACAACGCCTGTTGCAATGGATATTAGTGAAACATTGTCAGGTATTTCCTCCCTTGCAGCTGTATTTGTGATGATTGCTGGTATTTTTGGTGCTATGTTCAGTACATTCTTTTTTAAAATGTTTCACATAGATGGACCTGTTGGAGAGGGAGTTGGATTAGGTTCTGCGTCCCATGCAATCGGTACTTCTCGTGCTTTAGAGAGCGGTTTGAAGGAAGGGTCTATCAGTACGATTGCGATGATTTTAAGTGCTGTTTTCGTGTCTGTCTTAGCTCCATTTATCGTAGAGTGGATTATGTAAAAAAGCTGCTTAACCATGCGTGGTTGGGCAGCTTTTTTGGTGGATTTATTAATGTCTTTTTTGTAACCAGAGCACGCCTGACTTGGTAATTCGCGGCAAGAGCCCGGTGAGTGATTGCGAGAAGATACTTCCAAAGCCGTCGGATTTTCCGAGCGAGCCTAAAGTTCCTCTTAACCGAATTGCTCGTGGTTTTTTGGGTGTTTTGCCTAGTAAAATATCTTCTAAAATAACCGCAACTTGTTCTCCTTGCTGTCCTGCTAATTGTCCGCTCGGGGAATGTTCAGAAGAAGCATTGTCTCCAATTACATAAATGTCCGGCCGTTTCGGAATTTGGAAAAAGTCGTTTACAATAATTTTTTGCTGGCTATCTTTTTCAAAAGGAAGATCGCGGACAATGTGGTGAGGTTGTACACCCGCTGTCCAAATGGTCACATCGTTCACGAAACAAATTCCATTATTACAAACGCCGTCCTGTTCAACATACTCTACATTTGCATGATGCAGTATTTCAACATCATTTTTCAAAAACCAATCAGCGACATAGGATTGAATTTTAGGATCGAAAGCCCGGAGAACAGACCCGCCTCGATCTAGCAAGCGAATGTTTAAATCAGGCCGGCTTTCTCTGATTTCTGAAGCGGCTTCTATACCACTAAGCCCGGCGCCTACAATGGAAACTTTACCGTAGGCAGGTAAACAACCGACTTCGTATGCTGTATGTCTAGCTTTAGAGAAGCTTTGCACGCTTTCTGTAAATTCTTCTGCTCCTTCAATGCCGTGGTAAGAGTCTTCACAGCCCAGCCCAATGACTAAGTAGTCGAAAGAAACCACTTTACTGCGGTTTTGAAAGAAAATTTTATTTTGTTCTAAATCGATATCACGCACGACGCCAAACTCATAACGGACTTGTTCATGCTCTGGAAAATCAGTACGAACGTTCGTTTCCGCCTCTGTGCCAGCGACAATCGTGTGGAACTCTGTTTTATAAGAGTGATATGGGTTCTTATCAATCACAATGATTTCGATATCATTTGGCAATGCCGCACCGATGAGTCCTGTTAAAACCTTAATTCCACCATAGCCGCCACCTAATATGACTAATTGTTTCATGCTTACTACCTCCGTCTTGAGTCTTTAACGTAAATTATCTTCTCTATTAAGCGTATCAAAAACATGTGAAAAAAACTACAAAATATACCGCTTGTTTTGTTTTATAGCGCGTTTTGATACCAATGTTTTACTTTTTGATCTGTTGGTAGGAGAAATGTTAAAAATCCTAACAGTGGCAATAAAGAAATACCAATCATAGTAAACATTAATCCTTGCTTATCAATAATGGAGCCGAGTACAACAGTACCGATTGCCCCCATACCAAAAGCTAATCCAACAATGAGCCCTGACATGGTACCAATTTTTCCGGGCACAAGTTCTTGTGCATAAACGACAGTGACCGAGAAGCTCGACATCAGTAATATGCCAATAATACAAAGAAATACAATGGCAAGCCATTCGCTGACAAAAGGGAGTAATATAGTGAAGGGAGCAGGACCAACAAGCGAACATAAAATAATATTCCGCTTGCCAAATCGGTCTGCTAAAGGACCCCCTAAAAAGGTACCAACCGCACCAGCTAATAAAAAGGAAAAGATATATAATTGCGCTTGGGAAATGGATAAACCGTATGTTTCGATGGCATAGAACTGATAAAAGTTAGAAATCGCTTTTTGATACCAAGTGCGTGCAAAAACAAGAAATATTAAAAGCAATAAAGCATAAATAATTGACTTTTTAGGCCCTGTCGAAGATGAATCCTGTTGCGGCCCAGGCTGCTTTTGTTGTGCTTGCACCATTTTTCGATACCATTTCGCAATAAAAAGTAAGCAAAGGACTGCAATAAATGCAACAAGCGTGAACCAAATAGCCCCGAATTGCCCTAATGGAACGAGAATAAGCGCTGTAATCACTGGAGCTAGTGCTTGTCCTGCATTTCCTCCGACTTGAAAAATGCTTTGCGATAATCCGCGTCTCGGGCCTGCTGCTAAATAAGCAACACGAGAACCTTCTGGATGGAAAGTAGCTGAGCCAATTCCAATAAAAAAGACACTCATTAATATAGTAGGAAAATTAGGAGCAAAAGCTAAACCAAGCATCCCTAACATGCTACTAAAAAGTCCAATAGGTAAAGCAAACGGCATAGGATGTTTATCCGTATAGAGTCCAACCACAGGCTGCAATAAGGAAGCAACAATGTTTAACGTAAACGTGATTAAGCCTAACTGAGTAAAGGTTAATCCAAGTGATTGCTCTAAGATAGGAAACATTGCTGGTATAACGGCTTGTAAGGAATCATTCAATAAATGACATAGGCCGATAATAAAAAGAATATGATAAAGCGTTTGTTGATCAGCCTGTCCGACTAATGCTTTTGTTTTCATTTACGGAATCATTCCTTTCGGTTGCGATACAAAAGGCGTATAAGCATTCGTTATCATGGGAAGCGGTATACAAAAAGTATCGCGGCAGTTCGTTAGTTTCCGTTCGTTAAAACATTATACCATTTCTGTTTTCGTTCTGTATAAACTAAAGTAAGCGTATCATATTTATGCTAAAGAATAGAATGAATCACGCTATCACGCTGGAATATATTGGCTGTAAAAAAGTAAATCGCCCTTGATACTTTGACATAGTTAGCTGATATTAAACATAGAGAACAAATCTTTTTTAGATTGGAAATAGACAGGAGTGGTTTTTACAGTGAATGAATGTCAGTTGCAAGATTATTATTAGGTTCTTTGCTATTGGGGCAGGTATTTGGCGGAAGATATTTTGTCTATTGCAACAGGAGAGCACTGCGCAGGCAGGAAAATAAGGACAAAGTGGACGATTCCTGATTGCGATGGAAGATGAAGAACGGAAAGAAGTGCAAGAGGAACGTGCTATGAACCGCCGTGTAGAAGTTTTAAAACAACCGAATTATGATATGGATAACGAAATAGCGTTTGATGGAGATGCTGCCTCTTCATGAGCGAAAGCAATCCTGCTTTTCTCACTCGAAATTCTATATATCTGTTCGTGAATATGTTATGATTGTACCGAATGAAAGGGAAACGAGGGTTTGAGCATGAAAACATCAATTTATGGCCTCACATTTGAGGAGTTAACGGAATGGATTGTTGAACACGGAGAAAAGAAATTCCGTGCCCAACAAATCTGGGGCTGGTTGTATCAAAAACGAATTACTGAATTTAATGAGATGAAGAATCTGAACGCATCTTGTTTGGCTTTATTAGAAGAGCACTTCTATATTCATACATTGGAAGAAGAATTAAGACAAGAATCACAAGATGGAACGATTAAGTTTTTATTTAAACTGGAAGATGGACAATTGGTAGAGACCGTTTTAATGCGCCATCATTATGGTTTTTCAGTGTGTGTGACGACGCAGGTAGGTTGTAATATTGGTTGTTCTTTCTGTGCGAGCGGTATTTTATCGAAGAATCGCGATTTGCAAGCTAGTGAAATTGTAGAACAAATTATGCGCGTTCAAAAGTTTCTGGATCAACGTGGCAAAGAAGAACGCGTTAGTCATATTGTAGTTATGGGGATTGGAGAACCGTTTGACAACTTCCAGAACTTAGTTACTTTTCTAAAAAACGTGAATCATCAAGATGGTTTATCTATAGGAGCTCGGCATATTACGGTGTCAACAAGTGGCTTGGCGCATAAAATTTATGAATTTGCTGATCTAGGTTTGCAAGTGAATTTAGCGGTTTCTTTGCATGCTCCTAACAATGAATTGCGTACGAGTATTATGAAAATTAATCGCGCTTTTCCAATAGAGAAATTATTTAAATCAATTGATTATTACTTAGAAAAAACGAATCGTCGGATTACGTTTGAGTATATTTTAATCAAAGATGTGAATGATAAGCAAGAACATGCAGAAGAGCTAGCAGAATTGCTCAAAAGTATCCGTCATTTAGCGTATGTAAATTTGATTCCATACAATCCGGTTAACGAGCATGTACAATACGAAAGAAGTACAGCGGAAGCTATTGTAGGTTTTGAAGATGTTTTAAACGACAAAGCCATCAACTGTGGCGTGCGTTTAGAGCAAGGGTCAGATATTGACGCGGCTTGCGGACAGCTGCGCAGTAAACAAATGAAGAAAAAAACCAGTTAATTACTAAATAAAACAGACTTGAGTGTTAATGCTCCAGTCTGTTTTTTGTTATCCTCTCTCGAAAAAGCATTTGTTTTATTCTTCTTTCGTCTCTTCTGGAAAAAGTCTTTTCTTTAATTCATCATCAGCAGTTTCTTTAGCCATTTTTACGTTGGCACGATAAGATGCCCTAAGTACAAGATGGCCGGAAACAGGGGCGGTGATTAATACAAAAACAATCCCCAACATAAGTCGTACACTAATGTAACCTTGTCCAACACTCATATAAATGAAAACACCAATTAAGGTTGTTAACACGGCTAAGGTAGTTGTTTTTGTAGCGGCATGAGAGCGTGTGTATACATCATGGAATCGGAGCAGCCCAATAGCACTAATGACACTGACAATACTCCCAGTCAATATTAAAATAGCGCCAATCCATTCAAATATCTCGTTTACGTTCAATGATACTCCCCCTCTCTAAAAATTTAGAGTAGGAAATAGTACTAATAAATGCGAGAATTCCTAACACTAAAATCACATCTAAAAACGCTTTTGTACGGGAGAGAATCGAGAGAATAGCGATAGCTGTAATGAGATTAACCCCGACAACGTCCATTGCTATAACACGATCTGGAAAGGTTGGCCCAAGGAGCACCCGGATAAACGTAATAAAAATTGCCACCCCAAACAAAGTCAACGATATCCATAATAAGCTTTCAATCATTATCTCGTCACCTCCATAATTACTTTTTCAAATTTACGAAGCGACTCTTCTAAATCATTTTTATATCGTTTTATGTCCATTGCATGAATGTACATAATATCACCTGTTTCGTTAATCTCCATAACGACAGAACCTGGGGTAAGGGTAAGCAATAAAGACAATGTTGTAACTTCCCACTCTGTTTCCATGCCTGTTTTATACGAGAAAATCCCAGGTTCGATATTAATTTTAGGGCTTACAATGTGTTTAATGACTACAATGCTTGATTTATACGTTTCTGACATAAAAAGAAAGAGTAATTTTATCAAAGCAACGACGCGATGTAAGTAAAATGTGCCTCCAAAAAAACGCCGCATAAAGAAAATAATAATGGCACCTATAATGAAGCCAGTCACAATCGTTTGAACGTGTAAACTGCCTTCGTCTTTCAATAAAACCCATAAAAGTGTGATGAATAAATTTAATAAAAATTGACTGGCCATAAGGTCACCTCCATTACTTTTCTAAAACTGCATCAATATACATATTTGGATTCATTAAGGTTTGGGCAGCATGCTGTACATGAGGTGCGATAGCTTCTGCACCAAAACCAAGTAGAAACGTGCACACTACTAAAATAACCCCGGGAAAAAGAATCGATTTACGAAATGGTCGTTTTTCTTCCGTACTAATAATAGTTTCTCCCCAAAAACAGCTCATGAAAATTCGTAGTAAGGAGTAGAGAACAATCAGACTGGAGAAAAAACCGACCCCCAACAATATATAAGAACTACTTTCAATAGCTCCTTCTCCGATAAGAACTTTTCCGATAAAACCACTTAACGGAGGGATTCCTGTAAGAGAAAGCACGACAATGAAAAACATCCAACCTAGTAAGGGATAGTTACGGATTAACCCGCTCATCTCATCCAATTTAGCAGTCTTGGTTAAGTAGATAATGGTGCCTGCTAAGATAAATAAGAGTGCTTTCATGAGCATATCATGCATTAAGTAATAAATAGCTCCTTCAAACGCTGGAATATTCATGACAGCAAGGGCTATTAATATAAAACCAACAGCAATAATTAAATTATAAGCGACAATTTGACGGATATCTGTATAAGCTATGGCTCCAATACAACCTCCTATCAAGGTAATGACAGCCATAATGCCAATAATAGTATGCGTTATTTGCTGTTCATGGTAAAACAATAATGTAAACGTCCGGAATAATGCGTAAATGCCCACCTTGGTTAATAAAGCTCCAAATAATGCTGCAATTGCAGTTGGTGGCGCACTATATGAATGTGGAAGCCATTGGTATAGCATTAAGCCGCTTTTAATGCTAAAAACCATCAAAAATAATAAACTGACGACAGTGAGTAAAGGTGTTTGGCCGGTTTCAGCAATTTTTTGAGAGATGTCTGCCATGTTTAGGGTCCCCACAAGACCGTAAAGAAACGCAATGGCAATTAAAAATAAAGAAGAAGACACCACATTAATCGCAATATATATCACCGATGCTTTTAATTGCTTTTTCGTAGCTCCGAGTGTAATGAGAGCGTATGAAGCAAGCAACATTACTTCAAATGTAACGAAAAGGTTAAAGATATCTCCAGTTAAAAAGGAACCATTTACACCAGCAATCATAATCATCATGAACGGATAAAAATACAATCTTTCCCGTTTCGGGCCTATAGATCCCATTGCATAAAGTAAACAGACGATGCTAATAATATTAGTTGTTAAAACAAGCAGCATAGAGAAAGAGTCTGCTACAAAGGAAATTCCAAATGGAGCGCTCCAGCCACCGAAGTCCAGACTGATAATGCCGTATTTTTGAATCAACTGCAAGATGATGATGCTTACGACGGTGTTTACGAAGAACAGGGCGATGGTTGCCATCCGTTGAAACATAATTTTTTGTTGAAAGAAAACAAGTAGTGCACCAGCTAGTAAAGGAAGCACCATTGGTAAGACAATGAGGTTATTCATGGCGAAATCCTCGCAATCGATCAAGGTCTTCTATACCGGTTTTTTGATACATTTGATAGGCAAGCACAAGGAAGAAAGCTGTTACAGCAAAACTTATGACAATCGAAGTTAAGATGAGTGCTTGCGGTATCGGGTCAGCAAACCCTGCTTCTCCATCCCCAATGATAGGGACAGTCCCTCCTTGAAATCCGCCCATTGTCATTAAAAGAAGGTGCACAGCATGCGTAAACACGGCGGTTCCTAAGATTACTTGTATGATGTTTTTAGATAAGAGGAGATAGGTCGCAACGGTTACTAAGACGCCGGCGACGATAATCATGATGGTTTCCATTTATTCGACATCCTTACTTATACTTAAAATAATAGTGACAACAACTCCTACAACGGTTAAAGCCACTCCTGTTTCAAAGATTGTTACCGTCGTTAGTTCTATTGTTCCATAGATAGGAAGGTGGATATGCATATACGATTGTTGCAGAAAGGATTGACCCAACACAGTTACACCTATTCCGGATAATAATACAATGATAACCCCTAAAGCTGCAACGTGTCGAAAGTCAAAGGGAATTCCTTTTTGTACTGTTTCAATATCAAAAGCTAATAATAATAACACGAAAGCAGACGCTAAAACCAAACCAGCGATAAAACCGCCACCTGGCTGGTCATGTCCCGCGAAAAACAAGTAGAGAGCAAGTGTTAGAATGATAAAAATCACTATGCGAGTAACTGACTGTAAAATAACATCATTTATCTTCAAGTTTACTTACTCCTTTCTTTTTCTGGAACTTTACAATCGTATGTATACCGATTCCAGCTACGAATAAGACAACTACTTCCAGCATTGTATCAAATGCACGAAAGTCCCCCAGAATAGTATTAACCATATTTTTTGCACCGGTTAACTCCTCCGTTTTCTCGTAGTAAGAGGCGATCGAAGGAAGCAAACGTCCGTTTTTAACCGAAAGGCCAACAAGGGTGAAAACAAGTCCGACAAGTATGGAAACGACTAAACGAAACCACCGCTTATGATGTGTGGCTACCTTCACATTCCAATCAGGCAGGAAGTAAAAGCAAAGTAAAAATAATGTAGTCGTAACTGTTTCAATGACTAATTGCGTAAGCGCCAAATCAGGTGCATGGAAAATGACGAAAAATAAAGCAATAGAAAATCCGACATACCCGTTTAGTAATATTGCTGTTAATCTTGAAGTTGTTAATAAAATCGTGACACTGGCAATAACAACGGAGCTTGCAATTATCCAAGTGAAAATAGTCATCTGTTGGTCCTGTTGGAACGAAACAGAAAAAGCATTTAAGGAAAAGAGTGAGACCCCCATTAATACAATAAAGCAGATGAAAATATAAGCGAAATAATGTCGTACTTTGTCTGTCATATAAAAGTTGGTCATTGATTTTGCTACGTTATCTGCCTTTTCCAGCATTTGATGATACAAGTGGTCTAATGAAAAACTTGGCGGAAGTACAAGATATACTTTCTTATACGTCACCCGGTAGAAGTAGAGAACCGTTCCAAGAACAATAATACCGATGGACATCCATATCTCCGTGGTAAATCCATGCCATAATTTTACATCTAAAATGGATTGCATATTGATCGTTGGATACACGCTGATTACTGCAGGTTTTATCAAATAATCCCCCAGCATATTAGGGAATAAGAAAACGAATATAATCAATAATGCTAAAATAATAGGCGATAATAACATGCCGAACTTTGGTTCTGTTGCATCTCCGGTTGGCGGCTTTATATATCTTCCTGTGAACGTCTGGAATACTAAAATCATACAATAGGCAAACGTGAATATACTACCAACCCAAGCGACGATTGGAAATAGGCTGGCGAAGCCTTCGATGGAGAAAATGTTAAACTGTTGTAAATCTAACATAGCTGTAAAAAACATTTCTTTACTTAAAAAGCCATTAAACGGTGGTAGCCCTGCCATTGAAAAGCTGCCAATTGTGGCAATAGAAAACGATACAGGCATAAAGGTCATTAATCCGCCTAAACGTCGTAAATCACGGGAACCCGCTTTGTAGTCAATAATCCCAATCACCATAAATAAGGCACCTTTAAAGGTGGAGTGATTAATTAAATGAAATAAAGCAGCAAAAACGGCTTGGCTGTATAGAACAGTTCCAACCTCTACGGATGGATGAAAGGAGAGAGAACCAACGCCAAATAAGGACATAATAAGTCCTAACTGGCTGATGGTAGAATAAGCGAGTAATGCTTTTAAATCGGTTTGACGGATAGCGATAAAAGCAGCCCAAAATAAAGTGAATAACCCGACAGAAGTCACCGTCCAAAACCACATACTTTCCCCACCAAAAACAGGTGTGAAGCGAGCGACTAAATAGATTCCTGCTTTCACCATGGTCGCTGAGTGTAAATAGGCACTGACGGGCGTTGGTGCCTCCATTGCATCCGGCAACCAAATATGGAAAGGAAATTGAGCAGATTTTGTGAAAGCTCCCAGTAAAATCAAAATCATTACAGGTATTAAAAAAGGATGTCCTTTAATTTCACTTGCCATTGCAATTGTTTCCTCGATACTGAAAGTACCAGTGATGGCATATAATAATAAAAAGCCAGTCAACATGGAAAATCCGCCAAACACAGTAATCAGCAAGGACTTTCGAGCACCGTAACGCGATCCTTTACGTTGGTACCAGTATGCAATTAATAAAAAGGAAGAAATGCTTGTTAATTCCCAAAAAACATACAGCATTAGTAAATGATCGGAAAAAACAATGCCTAACATGCTTCCCATAAATAACAATAAATATATGTAGAAATGGACAAGTGATTCATTTGTAGAAAGATAATAGATGGAATAAAGGATAACAAGTGCCCCAATTCCAGTAATTAACAGTCCGAAAATCATGCTTAACCCATCTAAATGAGAAATCATGTTGATGTCATAAGATGGAATCCATTTTGTTTGATGAAGGATCGTTCCTCCTCGTGAAATAAATGGAACTTTTTGCAGTAAAATGATAAATAACAAACTGGGAATGAATAAAACAATCCAGCCTAAATGTATTCGTTTCACGTTCCGTAAGCATAGTAAAATGATAATCGCTGCCAAAAATGGAAGGAGAATAGCTGTATTTATCGTAAACAACGAGGTCCCTCCTTGATCGTAAGTTTATGGTATCAGCTTTATTTTTATGTAGTAAGACAAGACTTGAATATTATATAAAATCAAGTACAATACATGGATACTTATTGTTTAATTATATACTAAAAAAAGACTTAGTGCACGCGAACAAATACAAACATTGTACAAAAGAGCTAATGTACGGTTTGATTTGTCAGTTTCTATTGCATGTACAAAGAAAATAGTTTAATATAGTGAAAATGTATGGATTATACGATACTATAAAGATAAATCTTGAATGAAACAACCAATCATGAGTGGAATACGTCTATTAGTATTCTTCTTTATTAATATGTTTAAAATGAGCAGAGGGGTGTGATTGTATTGGGAAATGTAAAAAGCCGTATGGAAGAACGAATACTAGTGTGTGTGTATTATGGCCCGAATGGGGAACGACTCATCAGGCGCGGATATCAATTAGCCCAATTAACAAACAGTCCCTTTTATGTGCTTACGGTGGATCGCTTGGCGCATGACGAATTTGATGCAGACAAAGCAAGTTATATAGAGCAATGGCAAGCACTTTCTAAAGAATTGGGCGCTGATAAGTTTATTTTAAAAGATAACGAGTCAAGGCCCATCTCAAAAGCAATAAAAGAAGTTGCTTATAAACATGATATTACCCAAGTAATTATTGGAGAACGTCCACAGAATCGATGGGAAGAAATTACGCGAGGCTCTTTTATAAATGCACTTTTAAAAGAATTAGTTTTTGTTGATGTGCATATTGTCTCCGTAGACCGCGCTTTGCAAGTGAACGATGAAGCGATGTATGAACGCGGAATTCGCGGATTTTTAAAGAAAGATGAGAACGGCTATGTGCTTTCTTTTCAAAAGTCAAAAGATAATTGGTTCGCAGGTGTCTTTTATAAAGAGATTGGCACAGATTTCAATAATGGCATATTCAAATACATTTGTGGCGGGGAAAGTAAGCAGGTACGTGTTTTAGAGGATCATGTAACAGATTCGATTAAAGAACCTCCTAATATAAATGTAAAATAAGAGGGGAAATCTTTGCTGCATTCCCAAAGGGAGACGAATCTTGTCTCTATAAATGAAAAAACAGTTCGCACTCTTAATGGAGAGAGGCGAACTGTTTTTGTTATGAAGAAAAAGAGATTTGCTCATGTACTTCTGTTAACACTTCCTTAATGGATTGGTCCCGGATAATCACGTCAGCTAAATGATCATAAGGCGTTGCCTCTTGGTTTACAATGGCTAACTTAGCATGATGTTCTTTAGCCACCAACGGGAACATATTAGCTGGAGAAACAGTGAGTGAGGAGCCTAAAACAATAAACAAATCAGCTTTTTCTGTCATTTTTTCTGCTTTTTGAAACGTTTGTTCAGGTAGCATTTCACCAAATAACACAATACCTGGACGAATGGTTCCGCCACATGTACATGTCGATTGTCCGTTTAAGTAATCTTTTCTGGAAAACGCCTTATGACACTCATGACAATGTAAATCCCGAAAAGAACCGTGTAGTTCCATTACTTCTTCATTTCCGGAATCTTGATGAAAGCCATCAACGTTTTGCGTAATAATACCTTGAATGATTTGGTTTTTTTCCCATTCGGCCAATATTTTATGTCCGGTATGGGCTTGATACTGATGGATTTGTCCTAACCGTTCCTGATAAAATGCTGTAAAAGCGTCTTTATTATTGTATAAAGCTTGAACGTTTGCTAATTCATCTGGATTAAACTTTTCCCATAATCCCCGGTCTTTGGAGCGAAAGTCAGGCAAACCGCTTTCTGTTGACATCCCCGCCCCAGTAAAAACGAGTGTGTAGTCTGCTTCTTGTAATAAAGCAGCAAGATTAGCCAAATTTTATCCTCCTTTATAAAAAGCTGCATCCATGAATCGGATTATGTCCAAAATTATGTGTAAATATGTCGCTTCGAAAATGTACTTCGCTTTTTAGCCTGCGCTGTTAAGCCTCCTTCGGCTCCGCCGTGCGGAGTCTTACCGAGTTTTTTTATCCGGCAGGAGTCTCCGCACATTTCCAACGTTTCATTTTTCTTTTACACACTATAATAGATGTAACCGTGTATGATGGACCGAACCACGTTCAACGTTTAATAGATCAAGACAATGGGAAAAGTATTTCTAAGTAGTGTAAACAATGAATTACCTTGGTTCATATCAACAAAAGGAGTTGGTTCTTCATGTCCGGGTTAACACTCATTCTCATTGTCGCTTTCATTGCTGTATTTATATGGATTAAAGTCGATGAAAATAAAAATTGGAAAACGCTCTTTGAATTCGCTGGACAACATTCGCAGGAACTAACTGCTCGTTATAATTATTTGAAGAGGCAGGGAATTCGTTGTAAATTAAAAAATTATAATCCCGGAACAATTCGTATGATGGGAATGCAAGGGACACAAATGTCTAAACAAGGGTCTATCTTACTGCAAGTGCATAAAAAAGATGAAGACAAAGCAATGAAAGTAATGGCGGATTTTGAAGCTTTTAATGAATGAAGTCTGTGTATGTATGAATTTATTTGACACGCTTGCATAAAAATACGCATCGATTTCATGACGAAGAGAAACGATATTTGTTTTGAAGCCTTTCGCTTTCGACACGGTAAAGATTCTTTTTTATTCCGATAGCTTGCGGCCCTTCGGTTGCGAAATGTCTGTTTAAAAGGAAAGAGCAAATACGATGAACGGTATTCTTTTGATTCAAAAATATGGAGGACAGCAAAGGAGGGGTCGTTTTTTGAGCACAACTATTTCCGAAAGGGGTTCCACGGTTACGCCCATTATCATTCCAACGAAGAATAGTTTACAATCTGTTAATTTTTATATCGTCCAAGGAGAAAATGGCATCACGCTAATCGACGCTGGTTATAATAATGCTAAATCCTTCTCCGCTTTGGAACAAACTCTGCACCAACAAAAGAAAACAATAACTGATATTGATCAAATTTTATTAACGCATCATCATATTGATCATGTCGGCTTGGTGGATCAAATCGTACAGCAAACAAAAGCCCCTGTTTATGCTCATGAAAAAGCTATTCCAAGATTAAAAAGAGATGAAATATTTCTCACGCAACGTGCGGAATTTTATGAAAACTTATATGAAGAAATGGGATGCGGAAAAGAAAGTGAGCCGTTTGTGCAAAGAATGGAGCAACGTGCAAAAGAAATGGGGCACGAAGCAATTACTGCTACAATCACCCCCTTATCATCTGAGGTTTTTGGATTTGATGTGATAGAAACGCCGGGGCATGCAGTTGATCATGTTATTTTTTATGATGAAAAACGATGCTGGTTATTTGCTGGCGATTTACTATTAAGTCATACCTCTACGAATGCGCTTGTAGAGCCTGATGAAAATATGAACCGCCTGTCTACCTTAGTACAATATAGAAATTCATTACAGCAATGTGCGGAATTAAACGCTGAGGTCACTTTTTCCGGACATCAGGAACTGATTCATAACCATACCGATTTAATAAATACGAAATTAAAACGGATAGACGATAAAGCAGCTAAATTCAGGAATTTAATTTCGCAAGGGAATACGACAGCTAAAGATATCGCCCAATCGTTTTACAAAAAGAAATTCGAGGCAGAATTTCCACTCGTAATGTCAGAAGTAATCGGGCATTTGGATTACTTAGAAGAAAACGGGAAAATCTCTAGCTTTCTCCAAGAAGGAGTACGACACTACAAGGTTATCTAGTGTGTTTACATAGAAAGACAGAATGCAGCTTCCTTTCATGTTTTATTTATCTTCTGTTTATATTCATTCGTTAAACTAGTAGTATAAACAGCATTCCTGTTTAAGAACATTGGAAAATGTGCATATATTATGATGAAGGAGAGATGAACAATGGTATATGAAAACAAACAAAATTGGCCGGAAAAATTTGATATTAATAAACTCGTTTCGATAAAGGAAAGTATCGATAAATTGATTCGTGGTGAAAAAGTATCTGAACGTCGTAATGACCGCTATGCTGATGTAGGTGACGAAGTGCTGTTAGAAGGGCATTTATTTGAAGTAGTCGATGTCTATCCAGAACAATTAAAGAATTTGACGAACCAAGAAGCGAAAGATGAAGGCTTCGAAAATTTAGAGGAGTATCGGAATATTTTAAAAAACATCCACCACGGAGAGGTGTGGGACCCTGAACTCTTTGTTTGGGCACATTATTTACGGGAAAAATAAAGGAATAGAAAAAGCCAAAGCAGGGGTTGAATCTGCTTTGGCTTTTTTAATAAGTAACAGCTTATTTTATTTCAACGAACAGATAAACTTCCCCGGTATACCCGGATCCATCATAAGTAATGGAAGTCGCAACGAGCGTCAGCTTTACATCTTCATTCTCTTCTGTAACTGTAGCATCTTCCTTGCTTAAAGCATCTGTATTTTCGGAATCAAGAATCTCACTAAATGCTTCGGCAACATCAAAGGTTATTAATTGCTGGTCATCTTTTTCCAAATGAATATTAATCTTATCGTTCGTTATTTCTTTTTGTAAGTTATAGTCCGTCCCATTCATTTTTAAAGGGACTGGTTGATTCTCGTCTTCTTCAGGGTATTGCATATTGATGTCTAGATATACCATTTGATCATACTCTTGAATATCGAACGCTTGTGCAGTATCCCAATCCATATAGACACTTTCAAAGTCGTTGTCTTCATAATTTGTAACTTCATATTCTTCTTCAAATCCAAAGGTTTCTTCAAATTCATCCGGCTGAGAAATAGAGTCAGGGAGCCAGGATATATCTTGTGTGTAATCTAATTGGTTCAAATAACTCACGGTCATTGTAATCGTTGTTTGGTCTTTTTCTGAAACATCCTCGTTGGGAACGATTTCCCCATCTTCGAGCATATCATTTTCGATCAGTGTATTTTTTAACAACGTAATTTGATTGGCCCGGCTTACCGAGAAGGAATCTACTGGCGGCGTAATAGAGATAATCGCAAAGATGATAAGGGAAAGAGCAATCCATCCATGTTTTTTCATAGAGAAGAAACTAAAAACAACGCCGGAAATAAGTGCAAAAAGACCGAACATAATGACATAATACCGTCCATAAGTGACTCCTGTGTCCTCGATTTTTAAGAAAGAAGCAATGGTTTGAAAGAGTACAATCGGAATTAATATTTTTGGGAATATATTTTTGAAAAATGTTACGAGCGCGTTATCTAAACTGCTCGCCAGAAAAAAGACTAAAATAACGATGACAGCGTAAGAGATCAGCATCGGTTCCAGCAAATTATCTTTCCAAAAGTCGCCGGTTATATTTAAAAGAACATAAATCAATAAAATAACCGTATATACCATCGTTAAAGGAATAATGATATAGGAAATTAAGATATAAAATGTTTTGGGACAATGAGTAGCTCTGAAAAGTTTCTCTTGTTGTTCAGTGGTCAGTTCCTGCTGCTTGCTAGGATATAAGGGAATTAGGGACAGAAAGAAACTGGGCGCTAAAAGTGTCAAAACAATGTTGAGCACATGGGCATACATTTTATTATTAATTGTGACAATCAGCTGATCAATGGCAAAGATAATAGCTTCCATGCCAAGGATAATAACCATAGAGAAAAGCAGTGCCGTGAAAAAAGCTTTAAAAGCA
This sequence comes from Pseudogracilibacillus sp., assembly GCA_035301845.1. Lineage (GTDB taxonomy): Bacteria > Bacillota > Bacilli > Bacillales > Amphibacillaceae > Pseudogracilibacillus. Next base: position 27,414 of record DATGTM010000016.1, read on the forward strand.
GCCATGAAACTTTCATGAAAAGCAATCTCTTGGTTGGCGGAAGGTATCCAAATAAAAACGATCAACAGAGCGAATAAAAAGACAATGCTTTTCGTGGACATTTCTATATTAAAATAATCAGGTTGATGAATAACGAAATAATAACCTATCGTAACAAGAATCGCAACTCCCATCAGCAAGACTCGTTTAAGATGTTTGGTAAAAAAAGTCTCGTAAATTTGTTGAACAACTACGCTGAGGGCGGCGCCGATCACACATACGTAAAAGAAGATGGAAAAATGTTCTTCATTTGTCTGAATCATAACTGTATTTAATATGGTAGCGATGAGCAAGAATAGAATCGGCAGTGGGTAGCGCTCTAGCGACTTCATAAACCCTGACCATCTTTGATTCATACTTTTAATGAAATCCATCTGTTTCACACCTTTAATGTAGAGTTAATCAAGAACTTTTTTACATTATAACATAGGAGGATAGGTGGTTTATATCATATTTTGGAGTTTGGATGGTATGGGAAGGGCCGCGAAAAGTTTTCCGTTTATTCGGAGAAAACTGTTTAATTTGGTAAACACAACACGGCGACAGATGAGTTAATTAAGAAATAATAATGGAAGAGTTTACGTTGATATTGATAGCATCCAGCTTCGTTCGAAAGTAGGGAAGTGAGGGCAGAACTCTGGAACGACAAAAAAAGCTCTGCCTCTGGATTATTTGTCGCAAATCGCTCTCGTAACGACAAATAAAGTTCTTTCTCTGGATTATTTGTCGCGAATCGCTCTCGCAACGACAAATAAAGCTCTGCCTTAGGATTATTTGTCGCGAATCGCTCTCGTAACGACAAATATAGCTCTACCTTAGGATTATTTGTCGCAAATCGCTCTCGCAAGGTATTACTAAAGGTTACACTGATCTATTCAGATAAAATAAAAACCTAATTCCTGTGAATGAAAGGAATTAGGTTTCGCGCAGTATAGTTATTTCACTTCTTCTGCTTTTTCGTGTTTATAGTAATCGAGATATTCTGGTTCTAACGTTTCTTTACCTAAAATTAAATCTGCTGCTTTTTCAGCCAACATTAACACTGGGGCATGGATGTTTCCATTTGTAACATAAGGCATCGCAGAAGCGTCAACTACTCGTAAGTTCTCTACACCGTGGACTTTCATGGAATTAGGATCTACTACTGCCATTGGGTCTGAGGCAGGTCCCATTTTTGCAGTACAGCAAGGGTGCAATGCTGTTTCGGCATCGTTTCGTACCCACTCTAAAATCTCTTCATCTGTTTGAACATCTGGTCCTGGTGAAATTTCGCCAGAGTTGTAAGCAGACATGGATTGCTGGGATGTAATTTCCCGAGTACGACGAACAGCTTCTATCCATTCGCGACGATCCTGTTCTGTTGAAAGATAGTTATACACCATACTTGGGTGCTCAGCTGGATCTGTCGAACGGATTTTGATAGAGCCGCGCGCGTCCGAATACATTGGTCCGACATGCACTTGGAATCCATGTGCAGTGTCTGCTTTTTTCCCATCATAGCGGACAGCTAATGGTAAGAAATGATACATCAAGTTCGGATATTCTACATCTTCATTGGAACGGATGAATCCTCCGCCTTCAAAATGACTGCTCGCTGCTGGTCCTTTACGTCCCAGTAACCATTGTAATCCAATCCAAGGCATTTTTAATTTATTCAAGCTTGGCATTTCCGAAACTGGAAGTGGACAAGAATATTGAATATATGCTTCTAAATGGTCTTGTAAATTTTCGCCTACTCCTGGTAAATCAACTACAGGGTCGATTCCAAGTGATTGTAAATGTTCCTTTTCTCCAATACCGGAGAGTTGCAATAATTGAGGTGTATTAATCGCGCCACCTGATAAGATAACTTCACCAGCTGGAACAATATGTTCTTCTCCGCGCTTTGTATACTTAATACCTGTTGCTGTATTTCCATCCATGACAATACCAGTCACGAATGCACCGGTTAAAACGGTTAGGTTCTCCCGCTTCATAGCTGGACGTAAATAAGCACGGGAAGCTGATACTCGTCTGCCATTGTAAATATGTCTATCGAAAGGTCCGAAACCTTCTTGTTGGTAACTGTTCACATCTGGTGTTCTTGGGTAGCCAGCTTGTTCTGCTGCTTCAAAGAAAGCACGAAATAATGGGTTTTTCGCTGGTCCACGAGTTAAAGTGATTGGACCACTTTGCCCGCGATATTTATCATTTGGTGAATCGACTGTATTTTCTAATCGTTTGAAGTAAGGAAGCACATGAGCGTAATCCCAGTTTTCCATACCTTCGTCTTTCCCCCAACGTTCATAGTCCATCGGGTTACCACGTTGATAAATCATTCCATTAATAGAACTGGAACCTCCCAGCACTTTTCCTCTTGCGTGTGCAACACGACGTCCATTCATATACGGTTCCGGGTCTGTTTCATAAATCCAATCGTAAAATTTATTTCCTGATGGGAACATTAATGCTGCAGGCATTTGGATGAATAAATCCCATGGATAATCACTGCGTCCTGCTTCTAATACTAATACATTTTTTGTACCGTCTGCGCTCAAGCGGTCCCCTAAAATAGAACCTGCGCTGCCGCTTCCGACGATGACATAATCATATTTTTGATTCATATGTTAATTCCTCCTACTTCATGTATGAACTGTTTATTTTATTATTTATTGAAACCAGTTTGCTGGCTGAGGGTTCAAGTTATGGAAAATATGTTTCGATTCCATATACTCTTCTAATCCTGTTTGACCAAGTTCGCGACCGATTCCGGATTGTTTGTAACCGCCCCAAGGTACTTGTGGGAAGTATAAGTTGACGTCATTAATCCAAACCGTTCCCATTCTCATTTTGCGAACACAACGATTTGCTTTATCAATATCATTGGTAAACACACCGCCTGAAAGGCCATATACAGAATCGTTCGCTAAAGAAACTGCTTCTTCTTC
>DATGTM010000017.1:0-8905 GCA_035301845.1 Pseudogracilibacillus sp.
AAGGACGAAGTGGTAGATCCGAATGCGCTGCGACTTACTGCTTCAGTGAACGGAGAAGTTCGCCAAGATTCGAATACGAGCGATATGATTTTTAACTGTGAATCGTTAATTGCTTATATTTCAAAACATATGACTTTATATCCGGGAGATTTGATAATGACAGGCACCCCTGAAGGTGTTATTTTAGGGCGCCCTATGGAAGAAAGAGTCTATCTTCAATCTGGAGATGAAATCACGGTGGAAGTGGAAAAGCTAGGAGCTTTAACCAATTATTTTGTAGAAGATGAGTAGAAGCTCCTTGCTTAAAAAAGAAAAGGAGCCCATTCGGTAAGGAATTTGGAAAGAAACCAATAGATTAAAATTCCAATGATGATATGAAGAACAATTCCAGTGATACTTAAGAGAAGGGCTATAGTCGGGAGGGAGGACTTGGACCTACTCGTTTGCCGGATTAGTTTTTTGGTGTAAAGTGCTAAAAAAATGCCTATAAAGCCAAGAAAGAATCCAATAATCGGCAACAATATAGATAACACCCCTACTAAAACAGCGACTAATGCATTTTCATTTGTATCCGAATCAATATTTAAACGTTTCAACATGGTATATCTTGGCTCCTATATATCTTCGTGGTAAAATTTTAATCACGGTAAATCAAAATGGCTTTTTAAGATTTAAAAGAAGATTGATTGACTTTATCTAGATTCAATTGTACACTAGATTTGATATAATACATTTATGAACTTACACGAGGTGACAAAATGATATCTGCAACTTTTACTATTGCTGCAATTTTGACGGTGGCATTGCTTGTTATTAGTTTGATCTTAGTAAAAGCAACACCTGTGAAAAGCTATATTACATATTTTCCAGGTATACTTTCATTTGCTGCTGGGTTGATATTACTATTATTTGCTACCATTATTGACCGTATCTGGATTATGGGTGCTGGTTTAGGTGGCTGGGGCATTGCATGCTTATTTGCTGCAGGCATTACCTTGATGGTAACAGCAGTATTTGACTCTTATCGTCAAGTAGAGAACACATAAATAAATGAAGTTTGTGTCCGGTTAAACAGGATACAAACTTTTTTTATTAGAATTAGAAAAGGTACGCGAAAGCTACACGTGATTAAGTTCTTTGTTGTTTAACATGGCCTCTTTTATCGCAAGGAATAACAAGAGCCATTTCTTAAGAGCTCGAAATAAATAATCCTTGGAAACCTCCAAGGATAGATTATATCATTATTTATCTTCCAGCAAAATCGTTTTTCCGTCTTCTTGCTTCACTTTTCCTTCCTTCATTAACCTTCCAAGTGCTCGTTTAAAAGCGGATTTACTCATATCGAATGTTGCTCGTACATCCTCGTGATCTGTTTTATTGCTGAACGGGATAGTACCGCCTTGAAGCTGTAGATAATCGTAAATAAGTTGAGCATCCTCATCCATCCGTTCATGTTTCATCGGAAAGAGAGAAATATTTAATGTGCCATCTTCTTTGACTTCAATGATGCGGCCCTCGACTTTCTCTCCAAGCCGACGAGGCTTTTTTCGCTCTGTATGATGAATGAATCCGCGATGTCTTTTGTCCGTAATAATCACTGTACCTTCTTCGCCAGGCCGAATGACTGTCCCAGTTACTTTATCATTTAATTCTGCATTCGCAGCAAATTCATACAGATCATTAAATTCACTTTCCTTGGCTGGTACAGCGGTTAATCTATTTTTCTTATCCAATTGCAAATGTACATACAAATGATCTTCAGTAACTGGCCACAGCTGATTGTCTTCAGGAAGCTCATCTTTCGATACTAGAATCTCTATATCCGTATGTAAACGGATGAATGCTCCGAGGTTTGGGATCGATTCTACAATTTCTCCCCAGCCGAACATCCTTCGACTAGCCGTAGGAAGCTCGGTACTTGCTACGACCTCTCCGGTTTTATTCGTATATAAAAAAACTTGAACGGTATCTTTTTCAGCTAAAGAAATGTGTCGATCTTTCATCAACGCAACTTTTCCCATGTCATTTGTTAAGTGATAGGCGGAAGTATCAATCGATTCAACGGTCATTGTTTGAATGGTTCCTATTTGTGTTTGTAGCAAAACCACACCAGCTTTCTTTCAATAATATTGGAAAAGGGGCACCCTGTATAATTAGAGTACCCCTTTATATGATAAAGTAACATATCAGTTTTTAATTTTTATTTTCCCTGATTGATTCAGGTGGGAAATTTCATTATCTTTATTATGTGTAAGATACTTTGTTTATTTAGGCGACACTATTATTTATTCTATGTCGCAGAAATTTCGCTTTGCCGCGATCTTAATTCCACAGGAAGTTTTCTAACTTAAGCAACGTAAACCCTACCTGCTTTTACGTCCTTGCGATCCTTAAATCGCGCCAGTGTGAATAAGCTCTAACAAAAACCTTTGTAGAATGCCAGTTCACTATATGTTACTTTATGAACGCTTTACATTATCTCACGAGTAAATAAAGAAGTCAACTTTTATTATCATATGGATTGCGTCAAGTACTTGTGGGAGAATTAAAGCGGACCTTGTTTAACCATTAAGTTTTTAACAAAATAAATCAAACTTATACTAAAATGAGAGCTCCAAAAAATGACTGTTATAATAAGATGTGTAAGGCTTTCACTTCAGGCAGACGCTTTCCCGGAGCCTCGGCCTCAGCCTCCTCAGGAAGCAAGCTCTGTTAGCTTGCTTTCTGCGGGGTCTTCTGACTCGTGCTGTTCCCGCAGGAGTCGTCTGCCTGCCGTTCTAGCCTTTGTTGGAGAAAAGAAGCTACTCGTTGTTGTTCGTAATGTTATCGATTGGCACATGGCATTTTTTAAGTGTAAACCACTTACGAATTTATTAGTCTGTCTTCGCGATGATTGGCGTATATTGTTGTAAAAGCGAAACAAAACCCTAAAACAATGGTGGCCATGAGGCTGCCTTCTAATCCAAAAGCACCTCCGGTTAACAAATCCATCCCCTTAGATACACTAATATCATACATACCATAAGGAGCAGTGCCACTGACTGGAAAGCCATAAATAGTGCCTTGGAAATAATTCCATGCAATGTGAAAGCCGATTGGAAGAAGCAAGCTTTTCGTAACATCAAACATATAAGCAAATAATAAACCAACTAAAATAATATTCACAAAACCTAATAATTTTGGATTAGGGTTGGCGAAATGAACGGCTCCAAATACAACAGCGGATACGAGGTAAATCACCCATTTTTTATTTTGATGTTCTAACATCGTTTTTATGACATACCCCCTGAAAAACATCTCTTCAAAAAAACCTACTAAGATATAAAGAATGAAGAAAAGGGCGAGGTTAATAGATAAGTTTGGTGAAGTTAAATCATTTTGCAACGTTATATTATCAGTAATTAATAAAACAAAGAATATCAAACTGATAGCGACTGCACCAAGCACCAACCCTGTGAAAAAGTCTTTGACGGGCCGCTGGAATCCTAGCTTATTAGGGTTCTTTTTATTCAATCCTCTAAATACGACTAAGGTAGCTGCGATTCCTCCAAAAGCCGCCAGTCCTTGGGTAACTACGATATAAAGCGGGGTGGTCGTTACTTTATGGGCGATTTCTGCTTCATTTCCTCTGGCGGTTTCTATTAACGAAATAAAGGTATACCCCGGCATCGCAAACATAAGTTGCCCGAGCAGTACCATCACAAGGGCAAAAGCAATAATCCAGCCCGAGCGGAATCTTCCTTCCTCATTTTTAAACAAGTTAAACACCCTTTCTGCAGGCTGAGGCTGCGAATAAACTTATTGTTCTTTGTTCCGTCTGCATGAACTGCGCTGCTTTCATGGCTTATATATCGAAAGATAGAACAAAAAGGTGAATATTCATAATAACATAAGAAATAGCAGAAAGTCTTGTTACTTATAATAGCAGCACGTATTTGATTGTATGTAACAAAAAAGAACAGGGTTAAGTTAAAGTATTATGTACAAAGGAATAAAAGTTAATAAAAAGGGAATATGTCGAGTAGATAACCAAGAGGAGGAATGAAAGAATGGATTTACATTTAAAAGGAAAAACAGTGCTTGTGACAGGTGCTTCAGCTGGTATTGGAAAAGCAATTGCTCTGGCGTATGCAAAAGAAGAAGCAACAGTCTATATCAGCAGCAGGGACCCTGAAAAATTAATGAAAGCGATGGCGCATATCCGAGAAGAAACGAATAACCCTAATGTGAATTTCATGAAATGTGATATGAAAGACAAAACTGAAATTGAAGAAATGGTTCAACAAATCATTAACAAGGAAGAAACGATTGATGTATTAATTAATAACGCCGGAGGCCCTCCAAGTGGAAGTTTTCTTGAGATAGAAGAAACAGATTGGTACCATGCTTTTGAACAAAATTTATTAAGTGTCGTCCGTGCTTCGAAGCAAGTGATTCCATTCATGCAACAAAACAAGTTAGGAGGAAGAATTGTTAATATTACTTCTTCGTCTATTAAACAAAGTATTGATGGTCTGATTTTATCAAATACGATGCGGCCAGGAGTATTAGGATTAACGAAAAGTTTAGCGAGAGAGTTTGCGGATCAAGCGATTTTAGCTAATACAGTAGGACCAGGGAAAATTGGTACTAATCGTCTTAAGCAACTCATGGAATCAGAGAGTGAACAAACAGGAGAAGCAATCGAAACAATTGAAGCAAGAAATGTAGAAGCTATTCCAATGAATAGAGTAGGAACACCTGAGGAATTCGCTCAAGCAGTAGTGTTTTTAGGGTCTTTCGCCAATACGTATATTACCGGGCAATCATTAATTGTGGATGGCGCGGCGATTCCAGCTCTGTAAACGAGTGAAATGTATCGAACGTGTTATGAAATGAATGGGTTCACCATGTGTGAAAGATGGGCATCATTTCTGTAAAACGGTTAGAAAAAGCAATGAACAAAAGTTTACTTCATAAAACTGTTTACTTATAATGGTAGTATAAGGTATGATAATAATATAAATTCTTTTCAGATTGTGAAGGAGGTTATTCAGTTGGCATTCGTTATTCTCGATCCTTGTCAAGGTGAGAAGTCAGGAGAATGTGTGACGGTCTGTCCGGTAGATTGTATTGAAGAAGGAACAGACCAGTTTTATATAGATCCAGACATTTGTATCGATTGCGCTGCATGTGTTGCAGTTTGCCCTGTTGATGCAATTGTTGAAGAGTATGACCTTGCGCCGGAAGAAGAGGTTTATTTAGAAAAAGCAGAAGAGTTTTTTGCTGATCGATGATAAACCCAACGATAAACACCTCTCTCTACTTTACATAAAAATGGAGAGAGGTTTTTTTATGTTTGCACATTATCATACTAAATGAGTTACATCAAATGACTTGAGAGATGTACCAATGTAAATCTTATCCTAAAACTTTATGAAATGCCTGTCATAGATACTGGATTTACGTTGGAAAGTCCTTACAAACGTGCTTCTATATAGAGTTCCTTTAGTCTGATGCCGCTTCAACTCTTTCTGCTAACCCGCTAAGTATCCATCTTTCCGCCGTTTTTTCAGGAATAGTATATTCCTTTCCAGCCCGGAGTAATTCTGCATGATACATTGTTTGTACCTTCATTATTACTCGTACTGTGTCTTCTGTAGCCATTCCAATCCACTCTCCTTTCTCTTATTAACAGATCTTTCATTCAGAATAGCATAAAAAATGAAATGAGAATATTAATAGTAGCTTTATATATCGATATATGATAATGTGTTCATATATTGAGGGGTGGTTAGGTGTCAACTAAAGAAGGGAATCAATTATCTTCCTATCAAGGGTTAGAAGAAGAAACATTATCTATTGTTTCAGAAACCTTTAAAGCCTTAGGAGATCCTACGCGAATTCGAATGTTACATTTGCTTTCTCAAAAAGAGTGTTCGGTCAATGAGATTGCAGAAACATTGAAGTTAGGTCAATCCACCGTTTCTCATCAACTACGGTTGTTAAAAAATTTACATTTAGTGAAACGGCGCCGGGAAGGGACATCGATTTATTATTCATACGAAGATGAGCATGTGATTGGTATTTTAAACCAAACGATTGAACATGCACTGCATCCATGAGCGAGGAGGAGTCAATGGGACATGAACATCATCACCATGATCATACGCATGGTGCTAATAAAAAAGTGTTAATGATTAGTTTTTTTATCATCACAGGGTTTATGATTGTCGAAGTAATTGGCGGAGTGATCACAAATAGTTTAGCTTTGCTGTCTGATGCTGGCCATATGCTAAGTGATTCTATCTCTTTAGCAGTTGGGTTGATCGCATTTACACTTGGAGAACGTCTAGCTAATTATGGGAAAACATACGGGTATAAACGATTTGAAATTTTAGCAGCTGTTTTTAATGGAGTCATTTTAATTGGTGTTTCTCTTTATATTTTTTATGAAGCATACCATCGATTTTTTGCTCCTCCTGAGGTAGCTTCTTTAGGAATGCTGATAATTGCAACAATCGGTCTAATTGTTAATATCATCGTAGCCTGGCTTTTAATCCGAGGTGGAGATACAGAAGAAAATTTAAACCTGCGTGCAGTATACTTGCATGTGTTAGGTGATTTGCTCGGTTCTATCGGCGCAATTGTGGCAGCTGTTCTCATTTTAATTTTTCAATGGGGGTGGGCTGATCCACTTGCAAGTGTCATTGTAGCTTTTCTTGTATTAATAAGTGGAGTACGAGTCACGAAGGATGCGCTTCATGTTTTAATGGAAGGTACACCAAAAGAAATAGATTTGGAAAATGTGATTCAAAAAATTAAAAACGTAGAAGGAGTCTTGGACCTTCATGACTTGCATGTATGGTCGATTACAAGTGGCCACCATGCGTTATCAGCACATGTAGTTGTAGAAGGCGGGATGACCATTAATGAGGGTCAAATCATTCTTCAGCAACTGGAAATAACATTATCAGATGAAGGGATTCATCATGTAACAATCCAGTTGGAAAATAAAAACCACTTACATGATGCATCGATTCTATGCCAGGCAGGGATGGATGTTTCCCGTGAAGAAAAAGCTAAAGCGTAGCTAGGGAGGAAAAGGAAAACACAACTTTTGACATACTGTACGGGGGTATATTATAATTTAGTCAGAATTCATAGAGGAGGAATATGATGACTGAGATTATTAAAGTAGAAGGCATGGGCTGTAACCATTGTGTGGAGACGATTGAATCGACAGTAGGAAGTCTTCAAGGTGTTACATCTGTAAAAGCTGATTTAGATAACGCGCAGGTAACCGTAGAATTAACAGAGGCGGATGTATTAGATAAAGTAAAAGAAATAATTGAAGATCAAGGCTATGATGTAGCGGGTTAAACAATGTTTTTATAAAGCAAAACAAGGAGTGTGAAGAGAGAAGCAGTTTAATAGTTTCTTTTTTCATACTCCTTTTTTCGGGAGGGATGAGTGGAATGTCGAAAAAGGAAAGCAAAATGCAAGTGAGCGGGATGACTTGTAGTGCCTGTGCCAATCGTGTGGAGAAAGGCGTTTCTAAAATGGAAGGCGTTGAACAGGCGAATGTAAATTTAGCGCTCGAACAACTCACTGTCGAGTATGATAAAGATGCATTAGAAGAAGCTGATTTTAAAGAAAAAATAGAAAAATTAGGCTACGGCGTTGTTGAAGAACAGGCAGAATTTGATGTTACAGGCATGACTTGCAGTGCTTGTGCTAATCGTGTGGAAAAAGGCGTGAATCGCATGCCGGGTGTTTCAGCAGCGAACGTGAATCTCGCCTTAGAGACGATGTCTGTGACATATAATGATAAAGCCGTGCAGCCGCAAGACATGGCGGAAAAGGTAAAGAATTTAGGATATGAACTTATCCCTAAACAAGATCAACAAGAAAAAGTGGATCACCGAGAAGTGGAAATAAAAAAGCAGACGCATACGTTTATATTTTCGGTTATTTTAACTTTACCATTATTATGGACGATGGTAGCTCATTTTAATTTTTTATCCTTTATTTATTTACCTGATATTTTAATGAACCCTTGGGTTCAATTGATTTTAGCAACACCTGTTCAATTTATTGTTGGTGCTCAGTTTTATAAAGGCGCATATACTGCTTTGAAAAATAAAAGTGCGAACATGGATGTATTGGTTGCACTAGGGACGAGTGCTGCCTATTTCTACAGTGTTTATTTAGCAATTGAATGGCAAACAGCAGGAGCGTTAGGTGAAGCGGAACTTTATTTTGAAGCTTCTGCCATGATTATTACTTTAATTTTACTCGGCAAACTATTTGAAGTTCGCGCCAAAGGAAAAACGAGTCAGGCGATACAGAAATTGATGGGATTACAAGCAAAAACGGCTTTGGTTTTACGAAATGGCCAAGAACAAGAGATTTCGATTGAAGAAGTTATCGAAGGCGATACAATTCTTGTCAAACCGGGCGAGAAAATACCGGTAGATGGAGAAATTATCGAAGGCAGTTCTGCTGTTGACGAATCGATGTTAACCGGGGAAAGTCTGCCGATTGATAAAACAATAGGGGATGCTGTTATAGGTGCTACCATTAATCGCAATGGTTCTTTGCAGTTTAAGGCAACAAAAGTAGGTAAAGACACGGCGCTAGCTCAAATTGTTAAGGTTGTCGAAGATGCTCAAGGGTCTAAAGCTTCTATTCAACGGCTAGCCGATAAAATTTCCGGCGTTTTTGTACCAATTGTTGTTGCTATTGCTGTTGTAACATTTGCAGTATGGTATCTTTTAGTAACACCGGGAGATTTTCGTGCCTCTATTATTCCGACTATATCCATTTTAGTCATTGCATGCCCATGTGCTTTAGGGCTCGCTACTCCGACTTCGATTATGGCTGGATCGGGAAGAGCTGCTGAAATGGGCTTGTTGTTTAAAGG
>DATGTM010000018.1:0-51152 GCA_035301845.1 Pseudogracilibacillus sp.
CGCGCCAATTTGGTGGCTCTTTAGGACTGACGTTTATTATTTCATTTATTAGCCGTGCCGAAGCAGCGTCGGGAGATGTAAATCCGGCTAACTATTTAGCCGGTGTGAAAATGGCTTTTCTGGTTGCTTTTTTATTTGCTGTTGCGGGGTTGATTTTATCTCTGTTTATGAGGGATAAAAAATAAGCTGAACACGGATTATTTTTTAGCTTTATAAAGAACAAGTGTCAGGGGAGCTGCTTGTGGTAAATGATAGCAACCATTTAAGATGACATCTATATAATGATTCAAGTCTTTTGCTGTATGCTCCAAGAAGCCAGTTGGTGTAAATATTCTTTACGTTTGCTACGATGCTATCAACCCCTCCAAAGGTATCTGGTGTGTGTTTAACAAACTCGAGTGAAGTTTTATTTTGAATCTTATCCTCTGTGATATGAGATATATTTGCATCTGTTCTATCCAATTTTATTGCTGCTTCAGCGAGCACTTCTTCTCGCTTACAGTTGATGACCACTTGTGCACCTTCTTTTAAAAAGCGCTGAACGACCGTTTTTTCAATATCGGTTCCTCTATCTGTCCCTATAAAAAATATCTGAAAATAATAACAATCTCTCTCTATAAATTAAAATCAACTGTATTAGTTTAAACATCTGGTGCCATCCCAAGTATTTTATAAAAGTATTATCCACAGTTCATAAATTATTGTTTTTGTTGTATATGCATCATTTGAATTTAACATTCCAGTTAGCTATCAATATAGGCTTTAGTTTTGACATTTGTGTTGCATTATCGAAAGAGGAATGGGTATTTCTTTGATTATGTCCAAAATTATGTGTAAATATGCCACTTCGGAAATGTACTTCGCTTTTTCGCCGGCGCTGCTAAGCCTCCTTCGGCTCTGCCGTACGGAGGCTTACCGAGGCTTTTTATCTAGCAGGAGTCTCCGCACATTTCCTACGTTTTATTTTTCTTTTACACACTATGATGGATGTAACCTTGTGTGAGAAACGTCTCCCTATCCATTTACCTTGAAGCACGTTAAAATACAGCTTTTTATATAATAAAGCATTCACTACTTAAGTCAAATACATTTTAACTATGTATCTCTCAACCAAAAATAATGAATGCTTTTCCGATTTTAGTCTAGTTACGCCCTGCGATTTATTAAAACTTTAAACTATGCGGATATACTTACGCAAATATTTTCTGCTCATAAAAAAAGCTGCTCTATTTAAAAATAAAACAGCTTTTTTATATTAAGATATTTTTGCTTGTTTAGGAGCCTGACCTTCGTGAAGCGCTTGACCGACAAAATTAACTAAATCAACTACACGTGCGGAGTATCCCCATTCGTTATCATACCAGGCAAGCACCTTTACCTTGTTGTCTTCCATAACCATCGTTGTTAATCCATCTACAATCGCCGAGTAATCCGTAGTATTGTAATCGGTGGAAACGAGTGGTTCTTCCGTATATTGAATAATCCCGTTCATAGAGTTTGCTGCTTCTTTTTGAAATGCTTCATTTACTTCCTCAGCTGTCACTTTCTCTCCTAAATCTACAACTAAATCAACTAAAGACACATTCGGAGTTGGAACGCGTAATGCCATCCCGTGTAATTTTCCGTCTAAATGCGGAAGTACAAGTCCTAGAGCTTTAGCAGCCCCGGTAGAAGTTGGAATGATTGATTGACCGCTTGCGCGAGCCCGACGCAAATCTTTATGTGGATTGTCTAAGTTTTTCTGATCACTTGTATAGGCGTGAACCGTTGTCATTAAGCCATTTTCAATGGTAAAATGATCATCCAGTACTTTCACAATAGGAGCTAGACAATTCGTTGTACAAGAGGCATTAGAAACGACATGTTGAGTGGTTGGGTCATATGTCTCTTCATTCACCCCAAGTACAATTGTGTTATCTACATTTTTACCTGGAGCTGTAATCACCACTTTTTTCGCTCCCGCTTCTAAATGCTTAGAGGAACCTTCTTTTGAATTAAATTTCCCTGTTGCTTCCACTACTACATCAATATCGTATTCTTTCCAAGGAAGTTTTTCCGGTTCACGAGAATTACAATGTATAATATGTTGTCCATCAATTATCAAACCATTTTTAACTGTTTCGATATCTTTTTCAAAAATACCATGAACACTATCATACTTAATTAAATGTGCTAATGTTTCTTCAGGATAACTTGCATTGATGGCTACTACATCGATATTTTCATCCAAAATCGCTTGACGAAACACCATCCGCCCGATTCTTCCAAAGCCATTAATTGCAATTCTTGTTTTTGTCATTTGTAATCCTCCTGTTATATGTTACACTCAATCACTTAATTTCAACAATAGTGTAACACATTTCACAGGGAAGAAGCTACTAAATACATAAAATTATTAGTAAAATTCTCACCTTTCCTTCGACAACGCTTACATATACGTAGATATGCATTCAAAATATGCAATATAATATACTGAGTGAGCAATGTGCGATTATAATTTGTTATTCGTCTCAATATACCGACTCCATATCTAATCATTAGCGACAAGTTTTATTCAAGATATCTATCGCGTCGTCATTGGTTCGATGTCGCGCACAAGGAGTAAAAAATGAATCATTATAGCTGTTGATCGTGCATTCATTCGTTTTTTCACTACAATAGCCACGATGTTGCATAAGTATAAACGCTGCTAGAATAAACAGCGTCTATATTCTTTTATGCAGGTTCATAGCTTGCATCATTCGTTAGCGCTGTTGTTGGCATAGTTCAATTGCAAATTAACGAAGGAAGCCAAATGTGTGATTATAATTTTTTCCTATAGTTCATCTGCGCTTTTGTCCTCTATGAAAATACCCCAAGTATCCAGAATATTTTCAAGTTGTTGAAAAGATGCTTCTTTGGATCCATTATTATCAATAACCGCATCAGCTTGAGCTGCTTTTTCACTTACAGGGATTTGCGAGGCAATACGTTTTCGAGCTTCTTCTCTTCCCTGCTGATCGCGTGCGAGGATTCTGCTTAATTGTTTTTCTTTATCGAGAGATACAACTAGAATTTTATCGACAAAACTCATCAACTTACTCTCAAAAAGTAAAGGGATGTCCATGATGACACATGAGACGTTTTGAGAAACCAATTCATCGCGTTGCCGCAGCATTTCTTTTCGAATCTCCGGATGAATGATTTCGTTCAACTGCTTTCTTTTCACTTCATCCTGGAAAACTATATTGCCTAAAACGGTGCGATTTAAACTACCATCCTCATGCAGGATCTTTTCGCCAAAGGCTGCTACAATTTGCTGGTAGGCTGTTTTTCCAGGTTCGACTACTTCACGAGCAATCAAATCCGCATCAACAATTGGAGCTCCCAGTTCTTCCAGTCGTTTTGCGATAGTACTTTTTCCAGTTCCAATACTCCCTGTAAGGCCAATGACTACTGTCATATCTCTTCTCCTTCCAACACCTGACAAAAAGGGCAAATATGTGTGCCACGTCCTGCCACTTTTAATTTGATAATATCTGTTCCACAATGTTTGCATGGCTTACTTTCTTGTCCATAAGCATAGAGAGCTTGTTGAAACATTCCCATTTCCCCTTCCCCATCGACATAGGAACGAATCGTCGTCCCCCCTTGTTCGACAGCTGTCTCTAGCACTTCTTTTGTATAGTGTACAATATTTCTTATTTCTTCGTCCGTCAGTGTATGGGCTCTTCTTTCCGGATGCACTTTTGACAGAAATAACACTTCGTCTACATAAATATTGCCGAGTCCTGCAATAATTGTTTGATCAAGCAAAGCTGCTTTGATCCATCTAGTTGTTTTCTGTAAACGTTCCTGGACGTATGCAAAGCGATAAGCTGCTTCGAAAGGATCAGGGCCTAACTTTCGCAACGGTTTTTCAACTTTTTCTTGTCCAATCGGAAATACATGCATCGTACCAAATTTTCGAATATCTTCATAACGTAAATCTTCACCGTTTGTTAAGCGAAAAACAATATGTGTATGTTTATTCAATTCTGTTTCCCTTGGAACTACACGGTACTTACCTTCCATCCTCAGATGAGAAACAAGTACAGATTCTGTTAAATAAAATAAAAGAAATTTTCCTTTACGTTCAATTCTTTGAAACGTTTCACCAGTCAATAAATGTCGGAAATGTTCGACGTCATCTGGACGTTGAATGATTTTTCCCCAATATACATCTATATTTTCTATCGTTTGATATTTGACGAATCGTTCTAGTGTTCGTTTAATGGTTTCTACTTCTGGTAATTCTGGCATTCTTTTTTCATCCTATCCCTGTTAATCCGCATCAAACCAGCTTTTTCCATACGTTGGCTCCACTTTCAATGGTACATTCAATGACACGGTTTGTTCCATGACTTCTGGAACAATCTGTTTTAATGTCTCTATTTCAGACAACGGCGCTTCTAATATCAACTCGTCATGAACTTGCATCAACATTCTCGCTTCGAGTTTCTCTTCTTTTAACCGTTGTTTCAAATCAATCATCGCCTGTTTAATAATATCGGCAGCAGAACCTTGTATTGGTGTGTTCATCGCTGTTCTTTCTGCAAAACTCCGCTGATTAAAATTGCGGCTCGTTAATTCCGGTAAATACCTACGACGCTTCATCAGAGTTGAAACAAACCCATTATGTTTTGCTTCTTGAACTATTTCATCCATATACTTTTCGACGCCTGGATAAATACTAAAATATTTTTCGATAAATTCTTTTGCTTCTTTTCGCGGGATTTGCAAGTTTTCCGATAATCCATAATCACTAATGCCGTACACAATACCAAAATTCACCGCTTTTGCCTGACGTCTCATATTGCCATCGACTTCATCTTCAGAGACATGGAAGACATCCATGGCTGTTTGTGTATGAATATCTTTATCTTCTTGAAATGCTGCAATCAGTTTTTCGTCATTTGAAATATGAGCTAATACTCGCAGCTCAATCTGTGAATAATCTGCAGCAAACATCATCCAGTCTTCTTCAGACGGAATAAAAGCTTGCCTGATTTTTCTACCTTCTTCCAAACGAATCGGTATGTTTTGTAAATTTGGATCAGTTGAACTTAAACGCCCGGTTTGAGTTAACGCCTGGTTAAACCGCGTATGAATTTTTTGGGAAGGTTCATGAACTACTTTCAACAATCCTTCAATATACGTGGAATGTAGTTTTTTTAACTGGCGATATAACAATAATTCAGGAATAATCTCATGCTCAGGACGTAACTTCTCTAATACATCAGCAGCCGTTGAATAGCCTGTTTTCGTTTTGCGGATAACTGGCAATTTTAGATTTTCGAAAAGAACAACAGCCAACTGCTTAGGCGAATTAATATTAAAGGTTTCACCAGCCAGATTATGGATTTTTTTCTCCATCGTTGTTAACCGGGTCATTAAGTCTTCGCCCATTTGTTTTAAACGATTCACATCGACTTTTACACCTTGGTATTCCATTTCCGCCAATATATAAGCTAATGGTAATTCCAGTTCAGTAAATAAATCATTCATGTCATTTTCATCAAGCAGGTCTTTGAATTGTCGTTGCAATACATGCATCGCATTTGTTTTACGAACAATATGACTATGAAATACAGTTGCATCTTCTGGAATTGCTAATTTTTTCCCTTTTCCATAAACTTCTTCATTATATTTAATAGATGAAAAACCATTTCGACGGGCTATAGGAGCAATCTCATCATTTTTGTCTGCAGGGTTAATTAGATAAGCAGCCAGCATCATATCAAAATCAATCCCTTTGAGATTAATGCCTTCATGTAAAAATGCGACTCGCGTTGCTTTCGCATCAAATACAGATTTCTTCTGGGTGGAATCTTCTGCCCAAGCTTTAAAACTGCTAGATTGAACTGCATTTTGTATATCTATAATATATGCTTTTTGTTGGTTCACCAAAGCAATAACTTCAATAGGGGCTGTATGATAATTTTCTGTTAGCATCTCGGCAAATAATGTCATATCCGAAGTAAATAGGTCTTCCGTTATCTTCTCGACGACTTCATACTCTACTTCCTCTGCTTCCGTCTCCGCTGTTTCTTCCACTCCGCCCAGTTTCTCCAAGAGGGTGCGGAATTCTAAGTCAGAAAACAAATCATATAACTTATCGCGATCATACCCACTATAAGGGACATCTTCGAGATTGATTTGAATCGGAGCATCTGTATCGATCGTGACTAGCTCATGACTCATCCGCGCATCTTCTTCATGGTTCGTTAAATTTTCTTTTAATTTTTTACCACTAACTTTATCAATATTCGTATACACCTCATTCAGTGTACCAAATTGTTTGATTAATTTAGTAGCCGTTTTCACTCCCACCCCTGGAACACCTGGAATATTGTCCGAATTATCTCCCATTAAAGCTTTTAATTCAATAACCTGTTCCGGCGTAACCTCCATTTTTTCCAGTAATGTTTCTGGTGTAAATGATTCAACTTCACTAACTCCTTTTTTAGTTACATCGACAGTGACTTGATCAGTGATGAGCTGTAATAAGTCGCGGTCCCCCGAAATCACTTTCACGTCCCAATTCTCGTTTCCAGCCTGATATGCAAGGGTTCCAATAATATCATCAGCCTCATACAATTCAAGTTCATAGGTAGGGATTTGAAAAGCTTGGAGCGCTTCTTTCATTACCGGAAATTGTTCCGATAATTCAGGTGGTGTTTTTTGCCTTCCTCCTTTGTATTCCTTATAAGTACTATGACGGAAAGTTGTTTTACCAGCATCAAAAGCAACTAACATATGCGTCGGTTGTTCCTCTTCAATAATCCGAAATAAAATATTTGAAAAACCATATACCGCATTCGTATAAACTCCTTTATCGTTATGTAAAAGCGGGAGTGCATAAAAAGCGCGGTATAATAAACTATTCCCATCAATCAATACTAATTTATTGGTCATGATCTGACTCCTCTTCCTTTCGTTTATAATTTTATTTTATTGCAGGCAAAGTTACAGTGAACGTAGATCCTTTGCCGTACTCACTACTTACCTCTATATCCCCTTGATGTAATTCAACAATATGTTTGACAATAGCAAGCCCTAACCCGGTTCCTCCCGTATCACGACTGCGAGCCGTATCGACTCGATAAAAACGCTCAAAAATCCGCGGAATATCTTTTGCCTCAATACCTATTCCCTCATCCGAAACCTGCAGGACTACACTTTCATCTTGCTTGTGCATAGATAAGCTGATCTTCGCATGGGGCGGAGTATAACTTATCGCATTCGTCAATAAGTTAAGTAGCAATTGTTTTAATTTTTCTTCATCAGCTTGAAGCACAATCTGCGGCTGTATATCCGTTTGAATCGTAATTGCTTTACTTGAAGCAGTAGCTGCAATCATGTGCATAACGTTTTCAAGTAGCGAATCGATTTGAACCTCCTCTTTATGCAAAGTTGAATCTTCTTTCTCTAATTGAGATAAATGCAATAAGTCCTCAATAAGTAATTGAATTCGATCACTTTCTTCATAAATAATTTTTAGAAATTTTTCTTGTGTACCCCTATCTGGCAAGGCACCATCCAGCAATGTCTCCGCAAATCCTTTTATCGACGTAATAGGAGTTTTCAATTCATGAGAAACATTAGCTACAAAATCTTTCCGCATCATCTCTACATGTTTAAATTCTGTTATATCATTCAATACCAAGACTGCTCCTCGCAATATATTACGTTCATTAAATATAGGAGCGCCGACCATTTCCACATACACTGTTTCACCATGATGTGTAAAAGAAAATTCTTTTTTAGCCCGTTTCTCATATAAAAAAGCTTCCTGCACCACAGCTTGAAACTCTTCATTTTGAAATACATCATAATATAAATCACCAATAAAATCTTGAGAGGGGTGACCAATAATAGTTTGAAACTTCCGATTCACAATGTGTACATAGCCTTTTTCGTCAACCAGCACTAAGCCACTCTCCGAATTTTCAATAATTGTAGATAACTGTTCTGCCTGGATTTGTTCTTGAATCGTTAGCTTGCTCAAATTGCGTGCAAGTACGTTGATTTTTTGACTTAATTCTCCTATCGTGCCATTCATTTGTTGATGGACACGGGCGTGAAAATTTCCTTCTAATAATTTATCCATTGTTTGCGATGTTTTTTCTATAGGGCGAATATACTTATCAAAAAATTGAGCAATTAAAATGAAAAATATAATAAATTCAATAACAAGAACAGAGAAAAGCATAAAATAATTCGTTGTAACTGGAAGCAAAACAACTCCTGTTAAACCGATAATGAGAAAAACAAACAGGGCGTAACTAATGACCTTTTTTGAAAATAGTCGCTTCATATTCATTCCTCCAATAGGTACCCTTGACCTCTAACCGTTTTAATATAAACAGGATTCCGTTTATCTAATTCGATTTTCTCGCGCAAATTACTTATTTGAACATCGACTATGCGTGTATCCCCTAAAAAATCAAACCCCCATATCTGTTTCAATAACGCACTTCTAGTATGAATAGCATTCGTATGGGTCATAAAATATTGCAGTAGTTCAAATTCTTTTCTCTTCAAAGCTACTTTCTCACCATGTACTTGCACCTCATATTTTTGAGGGTTTAACAGTATCCCTCTGTGCTGAATCGTATTATCTTGTTCCGTTTGTTCTTTCACTCGTTTTAATATAACGTCGACCCTTTTTAGTAACTCTTTTACGCTAAACGGTTTCGTAACATAATCATCAGCACCCAATTCTAAACCGAGAATGCGATCTTCTTCCGTATTTTTCGCTGTCAACATAATAATAGGGAGCATATTGCGTTTTTCACGTAAAGATTGACAAATCTCTAAACCATTCCCCTTTGGGAGCATGATATCTAAAAGTACTAAATCATATTTTTGTTGACTTATTTTGTGTAAAGCTTCTTCTCCAGTGCGTGCTATATCTGTTTGATAACCTGCTTGGAGCAGATTATACTCTATTAATGTAACAATGGAAGGTTCATCTTCTACAATTAGAATAAATGAATTCAATCGACATCACCTCTCCCGCATAATTATATCGCTTTAAAGACTCTCTTTCATTTTACATGGTTGCCATGCAAAAGGGAAACTCTTTATAAGAATCATGCAATAGGAAGAACTGAACAATTTCCTGATGGTTTTTGAATTTATCTTGAAAAGCGGACGACGGAACTAAAAAAGTGGTATGAATGAAATAAATTCATTCATACCACTTGGTACTAACTTTTTCAAAAATTATCCCATATTCTTGATTAATTCATCTGCAAACTCTGAACATTTTACTTCTTTAGAGTTATCCATTAAGCGAGCAAAATCATAAGTAACTACTTTAGATGCAATTGTTTTGTCCATAGATTGTGAAATAAGTTTACCAGCTTCTTTCCAGCCAAGATGATCAAGCATTAAAACACCTGATAAAATAACGGAAGAAGGATTCACTTTATCCAGACCTGCATACTTTGGAGCAGTACCATGTGTCGCTTCAAAAATTGCATGCCCAGTATCATAGTTAATATTTGCACCAGGCGCGATACCAATACCGCCTACCTGTGCTGCAAGTGCATCAGAAACATAGTCACCATTTAAGTTCATCGTAGCAACTACATCGAACTCGTTAGGACGAGTTAGAATTTGTTGTAAGAAAATATCAGCAATCGCATCCTTCACAATGATTTTTCCAGCTTTTACAGCTTCATCTTGTGCTTTATTTGCTGCATCTTTGCCTTCTTTTTCTACGATTCGATCATACTCATCCCAAGTAAATGTTTGATCCGCAAATTCCTGCTCAGCTACTTCATAACCCCAAGCTTTAAATGCGCCTTCTGTAAATTTCATAATATTTCCTTTATGAACAAGTGTAACACTGTCACGGTTATGTTCTAAAGCATAATTAATGCTTGCACGTACAAGACGTTTTGTTCCTTCTTCAGATACAGGTTTCACGCCAATTCCAGAAGATTCTGGGAAGCGAATATTTTTCACATCCATTTCGTCACGTAAAAAGTTAATTACTTTTTCTGCTTCTGGAGTACCTTTTTGCCACTCAATTCCTGCATAAATATCTTCTGTGTTCTCACGGAAAATAACCATATCTACTTGTTCAGGATGTTTTACTGGAGAAGGAACACCATCATAGTAACGAACAGGACGCAAGCAATTATACAAGTCTAATTCTTGACGCAATGCTACGTTTAAAGAACGGAAACCTTCTCCAATTGGAGTCGTTAAAGGCCCTTTAATAGCAATTTTATATTTATCAATCTCTTCTAATGTCTCTTTAGGCAGCCATTCACCTGTTTTATCAAATGCTTTTTGTCCTGCATACACTTCTTTCCAATCTATTTCTTTCTTACCATCGTATGCTTTTTCAACAGCAGCTTCTAAAACTCGTTTCGCAGCTGCCCAAATATCAGCACCTGTTCCATCACCTTCAATAAACGGGATGACAGGTTGATCTGGTACTTGTAAACTTCCTTGGTTATCTACTGTAATAATATTTGACATAGTAAATGAAACCTCCTAGTAATATATATAAACAGTTATCGCTAGATACTGTTTTTTTCCGGATGAATAAAGGGATAAACTCATGTATGTGTTCTTTCTATTTTTTTCAGAACACATTATAAACAACTGCCAGCCTTCTTTAGAGGTTGGTTTCCAATCTTTTTTTATCTTTCATTGATTGGGAGAAAGTCTCTCATATCATATCCAACATATTCTGCCCGTGGACGAATCAATCGATTATTATCATATTGTTCTAAAATATGAGCTAACCAGCCTGAAGCACGACTCACTGCAAAAAGCGGGGTAAATAAATCATGATCTATCCCTAGACTATGATATACAGAAGCAGAGTAAAAATCAACATTTGCAGGTAAGCCTTTTTCTGCTTTTACGTACTCTTCAATTTTAATGGACATATTATACCATTTTTCTTGGCCTGTCAGAGAAGTTAAACGACGAGACATTTCTTTCAGATGTTTTGCTCTCGGGTCTCCTGTTTTATAAACCCGATGACCCATCCCCATGATTTTCTCTTTATTTTCAAATCTTTTCTGAATATATGGAATGGCATTATCCTCTTCGCCAATTTCCGTAAGCATAGCCATCACTCGTTCGTTGGCTCCTCCATGCAAAGGTCCTTTCAATGCACCAATTGCAGACGTAATGCCTGAGTAAATGTCCGATAACGTACCGACACACACTCTTGCAGTAAATGTGGAAGCATTTAATTCGTGATCAGCATGTAATACTAATGCTTTGTTAATTGCCTCAACTTCCACATCTTCTCCTTCTTTTCCATTTAACATATACACAAAGTTTGCAGCATAAGAAAGGTCATTTCTTGGTTCTACGGGGTCTTTACCTTGTCGAATTCTTGAAAATGCAGTAACAATTGAAGAAATTTTTGCTTGTATACGAACAGCCTTACGCAAATTAGCTTCCGGATTCATTTCATCTGCCTCACTATCCGTAAGCCCCAATAAAGAAACAGCAGTACGTAACGCTGCCATTGGGTGGACAGTTGTTAAATCATAGGAACGCAGATGCTGGATGAGCGCTTCCGGTAAATGCATTTCTTCTATCAATTCAGTTCGAAATTTATTTAATTGATGCTCGTTTGGTAATTCACGATTCCATAATAAATAAATAACTTCTTCAAAGGAAGCATTCTCGGTTAAGTCATCAATAGAGTACCCACAATAAGTGAGTTGATCATTAATAATTGAACTAATAGACGACTGAGTTGCAACAACTCCTTCAAGCCCTTTTGTCGCTGACATATTCATTCTCTCCTTTTCCCATTCAAACTATACATTAATCTATGTAATTATTCATAAAATCTTAAGTCTATTATATCTGATTTAATGGGCAAAGTGAATTGAAAGCCATTACTTATGCGAAAGAATCAGATTTTTTATAAAAATCAATCTGCGTATAAGATTAAAATATACCTTATCAATCTAATTTCGTTATTTGTTAATGAATCAATTAGGTTGCATTAAAATAGAGTATGTCTATAGACATACTCCATTCTTTTTAATCACTCATTTATCGATGCCGGTACAAAATATTCTTTTTAGCCATCTGCTTCATGATTAACCAGGAAATTCCTTGTCGAAAAATCGGCCTTGTCCATGGCAGAATGAATAAAAACCCTACAAAATCCGTGAAGAATCCTGGAGTAATCAGTAAAATTCCACCGATTATAATCGTTATCCCGTCCATCAACTCTTGTGCAGGTGATTGTCCTCGCGCCATTGAAAGCTGAGCACTTCTAACAAGTTCGGCTCCTTGTTTTTTCCAAAGCGCAATACCTAGCATTCCTGTTAAAATAATCATCAAAACAATGGGAAGAATCCCTATTTGTGTACTTGTCCAAATAAAGATTCCCACTTCAATAGCTGGGACAACAATTAAAATGAGTATCGACCATAACATGGTAATCAAACCTTCCTTTTTTAAGGTTGCAAAAAACTTTGATTACAACACACTCGCATGTCCTTGATGCACATTACCAGTGCTTCCATCAACTGTTACTTTTACACCATCCTTGATAACTTTGACAACGTCATTCACACCGACGATAACAGGTATTCCCATATTCAAACCGACAACAGCAGCGTGCGACGTTAAGCCACCCTCATCTGTAATAATGCCTCCCGCTTTTTCAATTGCCGGCATCATATCTTTATCAGTGGCAAAAGTAACGAGAATATCACCATTTTCCATTCGAGTGTTTGCTTCTTCAGGATCATTTGTTACAACGGTTTTTCCGAAGGCATAATGACGGCCCAATCCTTGTCCTTTAGCAATAACATTACCAATAACATGTACTTTCATCAAATTCGTTGTTCCGGTAACACCAACTGGGACTCCAGCTGTGATAATGACTTTATCGCCCTGTTGAAATAATTTTGTTTCCAATCCTTTTTGAACAGCTGTGTCTAATAATTCATCCGTCGTGTCTACTTCAACACTTATAACTGGCTCTACTCCTGAAACTAACGTCAGACGGCGCGCAACACTTTCGGAAAATGTTACAGCAACAATCGGTGCTTTCGGTCGATATTTTGAAATCATTCGTGCAGAATAGCCACTTTGTGTTGGTGTTATTAAAGCAGTGACATCTAAACTGGCTGCTGTAAATGCCACAGACTGGCTTAATGCTTCAGCAATGGTCATTGATAACGATTTTGCCCGGTTTTCAAATACTTCTTCATGATCGATAGCAGTTTCTGTTTTTAGCGCAATTTGATTCATCATACCTACTGCTTCTACAGGGAAATCGCCTGCTGCCGTTTCGCCGGAGAGCATGATTGCGTCAGTACCATCAAAAATAGCATTCGCTACATCTGATGCTTCCGCTCTTGTAGGTCTTGGCTCCCATTGCATTGACTCCAACATTTGCGTTGCTGTAATGACAGGTTTTCCTTCTAAATTGCACTGATTAATTAATTCTTTTTGTACCATTGGCACTTCTTCAGGCGGAATTTCTACCCCGAGATCCCCTCTTGCTACCATAATACCGTCACTTGCTTTTAGAATTTTATCAATATTGTCGACACCTTCGCGATTTTCGATTTTAGAAATAATTTCAATATGAGCAGCATTGTTATCTTCTAATAATTTTTTTATTTCTAAAACATCTGTGTGCTCACGAATAAATGATGCAGCGATGAAATCAATGTTTTGGTTGATTCCAAATTGAATATCAGACACGTCTTTATCTGTCATAGCTGGTAAATTTACATGTACATCAGGTATATTAACACCCTTTTTATTCTTAATCAGACCATTGTTAATAACACGTGCTTTTACTTCTTGAGCATCTTTATCCACTTCTTCGACTCTTAATTCGATTAGCCCGTCATCCAAAGAGATCTTTGTTCCTTCGTGAACATCGTCAACTAATCCTTTATAGGTAACAGAGAATCGTTCATTCGTTCCTTCTATATCTTCCATAGTAATAGTCACTTGACTATCCCTTTCCAAATAAGCCTCTCCGTCTTTAAAATTCATCGTACGAATTTCCGGACCTTGCGTGTCCAATAAAATACCTACTGTTTTATTTAACCTGTCTGCTACATCACGAATGCGCTTAATGCGAACTTGATGCTCTTCATAATCTCCATGAGAAAAATTCAGCCTGGCTACATTCATACCATTTTTCATTAGTGCTGTTAATGTTTCTTCTGATTCAGAAGCAGGTCCAATAGTTGCAACTATTTTCGTTTTACGCATAATATTCATCCTTTTCTCTTTTATATAGATAATGCACTCGTTAAATTGTACAGTTTTTCATCAATATGATGTTCCCCACTTAATATTTCTTCCATTCCTTTGCTGGCCAATTCATTTTGAAACAAACCAATCACTTTTTTATCTTGTTTGTTCATTAATAAATCCACTGCTTCAGCCCCCAAACGGCTGGCAAGCACACGATCAGAAGCTGTCGGTGAACCACCACGCTGCAAATGCCCTAAAACAGTTGCCCGCGTTTCGAAATGAGTCGTTTCTTTTATTTTCTTCGCATATTCCATTCCATCTCCGACACCTTCAGCGAGTAAAATAATACTGTGCTTTTTCCCGCGCTGATGTCCACGCTTTAACCGTTTAATAACTAAATCGTAATCCTCTGCTTTTTCAGGAATTAAAATACTCTCTGCGCCTCCAGCTAAACCAGCATATAAAGCCAGGTCGCCTGCATCTCTGCCCATTACTTCAATCACATAGGTACGTTCATGAGAGGTGGCAGTATCTCTAATTTTATCAATCGCATCAATAACTGTATTTAAAGCAGTATCAAATCCTATAGTGTAGTCCATATCTGCTATATCATTATCAATCGTCGCAGGAACAGCAATGGTAGGAACTCCAAGATCAGACAGAATTTGAGCTCCTCGTATACTTCCATCTCCACCAATAACAACGACACCATCAATTTCAAATTTTTGTAACTGTTGTTTAGCTATTTCTTGTCCTTCTTGTGTTCGAAAAGCTTCACTTCTTGCAGAGTACAAAAAGGTACCTCCGCGATGAATAATATCCCCGACCGAACCAATTTCTAATTTTTCAATTTTACCTTCAATCAAACCTTGGTAGCCATTATATATGCCAAACACTTCCACTTCTTGAAAAATAGCTTTTCGAACGACAGCCCGAATAGCCGCATTCATTCCTGGCGCATCGCCCCCGCTCGTTAGCACTCCAATTTTCTTCATTCGCTCACCTCTACTCTATACTTGTATAACTTTTTATAGCATATAGGTCCATTTATTATCTTAAAAAGCCATAATATGAAAACTCAATGGTTATGTATTTCTGTTGTACGTTACTATATATATTTATCGTAACATACTAATGCTTAAAACCACGAAGAGGCTGACATTTGTCAACCTCTTCAGTACATTCCTCATTCACTTGTATCGCCTATTTGACTGAATTTCTGCCAACGTTGCTCTAATAGCTCTTCTTCTGTTAAATGGAGCAGCTCTTGAAGGGAACCATCCAGTACTTGATCAATATAAAGTGCTTGCTGCTCGATATCTCTATGTGCTCCACCCATTGGTTCAGAAATAATCTGGTCAATAACATGTAATTCTTTTAAATCAGGTGCAGTTATTTTCATCGACTCCGCAGCATCCCGTGCTTTTCCAGAGTCTTTCCACAATAACGCCGCTGCGCCTTCCGGGGAAATAACGGAATAAGTGGAATTCTCCAACATATGGACTTTATTACCAACTCCCAACGCTAAAGCCCCGCCACTTCCACCTTCACCAATAACAATACTAATTACAGGAACAGTGAGTCCTGCCATTTCTTTTAAATTATAAGCAATAGCTTCACTTTGTCCACGTTCTTCAGCTGCTTTTCCTGGTTCAGCACCTTTTGTGTCAATAAACGTAACAACTGGACGATTAAATTTCTCTGCTTGTTTCATATGGCGGATTGCTTTGCGGTATCCTTCAGGATGAGGCATACCAAAATTACGGTGAATGTTTTCTTTTGTTTTCTTGCCTCTTTGATGGCCAATAATTGTAATAGGTTGGCTACGATACATTGCAATCCCACTCACAATCGCCGGATCATCTCCATAATAGCGGTCGCCATGAAATTCTAAAAAATCATCAAATAAATAATAAATATAATCTAAAGTAGTAGGGCGTGATTGGTGACGCGCAATTTGGACTCGGTTCCAGGGATTCAAGTTGGAATAAATATCGTCTTCCAAAGAAGCAAGCCGTTGTTCCAGGGTCGCTATCTCGTCTGTTAAATCAATTTCACTATCTTGCGAAATACTTTTTAATTCTTCAATTTTGTCTTTCAGATTAAAAATCGGTTTCTCAAACTCTAACATTGGACTCATTGTGCCTTTCCTCTCCCTTCACCTTCTCGAAAGGAAGACGCATTTGATGCTTTATGAATTTGTAAAACAGTCGCTAACTGATTTTTCATTTCATGCCGATGAATAATTTGGTCGAGTTGTCCATGTTTCATTAAGAATTCGGCTGTTTGAAAATCATCCGGCAACTTTTCACGAGTGGTTTGTTCGATAATTCTACGCCCGGCAAACCCAATTAAAGCCTTAGGTTCTGCAAAATTATAGTCTCCTAATGACGCAAAACTAGCAGTGACACCGCCTGTCGTCGGATGTGTCAATACCGATATCATTAACCCTCCGCTATCCGAAAAACGTTGAATAGCAGCAGAGGTTTTAGCCATTTGCATCAGACTTAAAACGCCTTCTTGCATTCTTGCACCACCAGAAGCAGTGAAGATAATAAATGGAATACCAGCTTCTTTTGCTTTTTCAACAGCGCGTGCGATTTTTTCGCCGACAACTGATCCCATACTTCCCATTCGAAAACTGGCATCCATCACAGCGAACGCTGTTTCGCAACCTTCTATATTCCCTTTTCCCGTCACAACCGCTTCATTTAATCCTGTTTTTTGCTGGTCTTTTTCGATTTTCTCTAAATAACCTGGAAATTCTAAAGGATTATTTGTTGTGACATGTGCATCCCATTCTTCAAATGTTTCCTCATCAA
Source organism: Pseudogracilibacillus sp. (assembly GCA_035301845.1). GTDB lineage: Bacteria > Bacillota > Bacilli > Bacillales > Amphibacillaceae > Pseudogracilibacillus. The sequence continues at coordinate 17,067 of DATGTM010000018.1, forward strand.
ATAACTGCTCAATTCTATTCCATGCAAACAATTGATGGTGATAATCACAATTAGGACAAACGTATATATTCTTCTTTAATTCTTTGCGATAGTAAATGCTTTGGCAATTTTCACATTTCATCATGAGGCCAGCAGGAATATCCTGTTTGGCTTTTTCATCAGGGATGTTATGATTTTTTTTACCACGTGTAAAAATATTTCGAAGCAAGTATACCCCTCCTTTAAAACAATTCGAGCAATAAGCTTAACAAATTCTATACTCACATAGGAGGAAGTTCACAAACATGCTCGAATTCGCAAGTAATGCTTGTTTTATGTTTCATTAAAAGAGTGGACCTTTCTATTGCACTGAGACAGTATAAACGAATTCCCACTCCTTTAACAATTACGTTATCCTATGACTTATTACTCTTTATATGATATGAATTTTTAGCTTTCTGCTTCTTTCCTTCTCTAACTATACTTGATTTTAAACTGTTTTTCTACTTTTTTTCTTCAATCATCCTTTTAAACGAAAGAGGGGTATCTCTATACGGCGCTCTTTGTTACTCTTTATCTATCAAATTCATTTGTCTTGTTTTTTCCGCGACTTCTTCAGGATTCACATTTATTCTTGCAACGCCACTGTCCATAGCAGCTTTCGCAACACTTTTCGCGACTGCCGGCGCCACTCTAGAATCAAATGGAGCAGGAATCACATAATCAGCATTCAGTTCATTTTCTGTAATTAACTCCGCAATTGCTTCTACTGCTGCCATTTTCATTCTTTCGTTTATTCTAGTTGCTCGCACATCCAGCGCACCTCTGAAAATTCCAGGAAACGCTAATACGTTATTTACCTGATTCGGATAATCCGAACGTCCTGTCCCAATAATTTTAGCACCCGCTTTTTTCGCATCAGCAGGAATGATTTCAGGATCTGGATTTGCCATCGCAAAAATAATTGGATTATCATTCATTTTTTTAACCATTTCTTCCGTCAAGGCACCACCTACAGAAACTCCAATAAATACATCAGCGCCTTCGATTACTTCATCTAGTGTTCCTTCTAGACGTTTAGGATTCGTCTTTTTCGCCACAACTTCTTTCACGTTATTCATCCGGCGAGGTCGTCCTTCATAAATCGCTCCCATTGAGTCACACATGATCGTTTCGCCGACACCGAAACTTTCCAATAACTTAATAATGGCCATACCGGCTGCGCCCGCACCATTTGCAACAACTTTAATATCTTTGAATGTTTTTCCTGTCAACTTCAATGCATTCAAAAGACCAGCTACTGTTACAATGGCGGTTCCATGCTGATCATCATGAAATATAGGTATTTCCGTTTCTTTCTTAAGACGCTCTTCTATAATAAAGCAATTAGGTGCCGCAATATCTTCTAAATTCACTCCGCCAAACGTTGGTTCTAAACGTTTTACAGTATCTACAATTTCGTCAATGTCATTTGTGTTTAAACAAAGAGGGAAAGAATCGACCCCAGCAAATGATTTAAATAACACGGACTTCCCTTCCATTACTGGTAAAGCTGCTTCTGCTCCGATATTCCCTAAGCCAAGAACTGCAGAACCATCACTTATAACAGCTACCATGTTTCCTTTCATTGTATAATCATATACCGTTCGCTTATCTTGGAAAATTTCTTTACATGGTTCCGCTACTCCTGGTGAATAAGCTAAACTTAAATCTTCTTTATTTTTCACAGGTACCTTTGTATCCACCGCTAACTTCCCTTGTTTCACGCGGTGCATTTGCAGTGCTTCGTCACGTAATTTGGACATACAGTTATCGCTCCTCCATATTTTTTAAAAATTCCTACGTTAATTAGTGGTACGTTAAATTATAACAAAACTTCGTAAAATAGAAAGCACAAATCATTCAAATCCTTTTTTATTCTACCTTCTTCTCTTAATGTAACATTACTGAATAGTTTATACATACTATATTCATACAGCGTTTCCCTCACGAATCAAATACAACATTTTCTTTTCCAAAATAAGATTGTAAATATGATATCATTTCTTGATTATTTGCTAAATTATACCGTTCTCCCAATTTGTACGTCCGTTTATCCGCTTCATGGTAAACAAATACAACATGCTCACCAGGATATAAACGTGTTGCTTTTTCCAAAAATTGAAGTGCTGAACTTTCTTTGATATTAGTCGTTATCCGAATGAATAGATGAGCTTTTAAATAATGCGGAATATCCGCCATCTCAACTGGCTTAATTTGGTTAATAATTAATTGCTTCTGCCCTTGTCTGATACTAACTTTCCCTTTCAGCGCAATAAATGATTCTTCTTGGAGTATTGCACTCACTTCACGGAATTGTTGCGGAAACAACACAGCATCCAAATCACCAGTTTCATCCCCTATATCAAGAAACGCCATAGAATCTCCTCGTTTCGTGCGAATCTTCCTCATACTTTGAAGCAGCGTCATCATTTGTACCGTTTTATTTTCTGGTAACTCAGCTACTTTTGAGACTGCTGTATAACCACTTCTCTTCAACCTATTTCGATATTCTTGTAATGGATGCCTGGTAACATACATTTGTAATAAATCTTTCTCATCTTGCAATTTTTTTACCTTTGTAAAATCTTCTATCGCCACATAATTTGGCTTCATCTCTATTTCCGGAGGGAATAGTTCATGTTGATCGCCAAACAAATCTGCATAATCCATCGCTTGGTCAATTGAAGCCAATAAGCTGGCACGATTTTCATATGTCTCATCAAAAGCTCCAGCCAGAATCAATGTTTCGATGGTTTTTCGTTTCACCTTCTTCATCCGCAAACAAAAATCAAAGAGATTAGCAAAAGCACCTCCGGCTTTGCGCGTGTCTACTATTTGACGTACCGTTTCATACCCAATCCCTTTAATCGCCATTAAACCAGTACGGATATGAGAACCTTCTACACGGAAATAAGCAAAGCTTTGATTAAGCGATGGTGGTAACATTTGTATCCCTAATTCATTTGCCTCTCGCATATACGTACGTAATTTAACCGCATCATTCATCGCAGTGCCGAATAGTTGTGCAAAAAAATAAGCTGGGTAATGAGCTTTCAAATAACTCAATTGATAAGAAATCTTACTATAAGCAACTGAATGGCTTTTATTAAAGCCATAGTCCGCAAATTTATGTATCCAAGAAAAAATTTCTTCAGCGATGGCTTCTGGATAATTCTTATCTATACATCCTTGAACGAATGTTGCTTTTTGTTCCTGAATTAACGCATGGTTTTTATCACTAATTGCTCTACGTAATAAATCAGCCTGGCCTAGTGATAACCCCGCAAACTGATGGGCAACTTGCATAATTTGTTCCTGATAAACTAGCACACCATAAGTCGGTTCTAGAATACTTTGTAAATCCGGATGTAAATAAACAATATCCTCTTTGCCATGCTTACGGTTAATGTAAGTCGGTATTTGATCCATCGGCCCCGGTCGGTATAAGGCATTCAATGCAATTATATCAGCTAATGATGTAGGCTTTAGTCTCGTTAATACTTGTTTCATCCCGGCCGATTCTAATTGAAACACACCGTTTGTTTTTCCTTTTTGCAGTAAAGCGAAAGTTGTCTTGTCGTTTTCTGGAAGGGATTCTACGTTAACAGAAATTTTCTCTGCACTTCTAATTGTTTGAACAATCCGTTCAATTAACGTTAAGTTTCTTAAACCTAATATATCCATTTTTAATAAACCGATTGCTTCTAACTCATTCATGGCATATTGAGTTAAATAAGAGTCTGTGGACCCTTTTGTCAAAGGAACATCAGCCAGTAAATTTTCTTTCCCTATCACTACACCTGCTGCGTGTGTGGACATGTGACGAGGTAACCCTTCTAAGGTGATTGCTATCTTAAACAAAGCACGCAGTATGTTAGATGTCTTAATGTACTCAGCGAAATCCGGCGAGGCTTGCACCATCTTTGCCAAGGGCTGATCAGCAGGCAACGTAATATGTTTTAAGATATAAGCTTGATCCTTATCATCAATTTCCATGACTTTCATTAGTTCGCGCATTAAAGAACGAGCTTGAAACGTACCAAAAGTGATGATTTGGGACACATGCTCTTCTCCGTATTTCTCGCGAATATATTCGATAATTTCCTCTCGGCGTACATCCGAAAAGTCAATATCAATATCTGGCATAGATACTCGCTCCGGATTTAAAAAGCGTTCAAATAACAAGTCATATTTTAAAGGATCCACATTTGTAATACCTAATACATAAGCAACTATAGATCCAGCAGCCGACCCACGTCCGGGACCGACTACAATATGTTGCTCCTTTGCAAATTGGACGAAGTCCTGCACAATTAAGAAATAGTCACTGAATTCTAATTCATCAATAATTGATAATTCATATTTCAGCCTTTTTTGTGCTACTTGATTACCTTCTTCGTATCTGTATTTTAATAAATCAAAACAGAGTGTTTTTAAATATTCGCTTGCACTCTCATCCTTCGGCACTGGAAATGCAGGCAATAACCTTTGGTTAAAGTCCAGCTGAACAGAACACTGCTTTACGATATGTTCATTTGCTTCTATAAGGTGCGGGAGGTTCTGGTACAGCTTTTGCATTTCTTCATTGGAACGCAAATGGTGTTCACCACGAATAACCTGATCTTGGGAAGGCTGCCATTTCCTTCCTTGTTTCATTGCCTGTAAACAATCATAACTCAATTGATCCGATTGTTCGATGTAACGAGCATCGTGATGAGCTACTAGAGAAAAGCTTGTATTTACTTCGACCGCATTCACTTTTTCAACAAAATATGCAGTATCTATCTCCTTATAATATTCTATCCCTAAATAAAGATTGTTTGCTGCTATATAGGTTGTCAGTATTTCGTATACTTGTTCGAGCGCCGCATAAGCATGTTGATTTATCATTTGGCGCATAGAAAGCACAGACGAAGAAAGAATACAAAATAGATTTTCTTGATACTTTTCCAGAAGCTCTAAATTACAAGTATTCCCAAGTTGCAGAGATGTCGATAAGGCGATTAAATGTTGATATCCTTCATTATTTTTAGCCAATAACACAGCAGAAATAGAATGCTGCAGTTCTTCTATTTCAATTGTTACTTGCATGCCAATTATTGGCTTTATCCCGTTTCGCTTACAATTTTGATAAAAGGAAATAGCACCATATAAAACGCTTTCATCCGTTAAGGCTAAAGCAGAGCTATTTAAATGCTTTGCTTGCGCAACGAGTTTATCGACGGTCATCGTACTTTCATAAAAACTATAACCGCTTCTCACTTGTAAATGAGTAAATCTCATATCCTTCCCTGCTTTCTACGATAATCAGAACATACTATCTGTTTTCATTATAGCTTTCTTATACTTTACTTTTCAATTGATTTACCACCTCTTTTATTATGTAAAAATTACGTTTTTTTCTGAACATTTAATGAACTTTAGGTCAACACGCTAGATATCTCAACTATAACCGCATATAATAAGGGTAACAAATCTATTTATTAGAAAGGAGCAAATCAACATGACTGTCATGGACCCGCAAAAAATTCGTGAAGAAAAACTGCAGACATTAAAAGACGGGGTTACTGTTTATGCAGAGACAGAAGAATTCATTCGGATGTTAAAGCGTGGTATTGAACGAGAAGGATTGGACGTGATCATTGATAAGTCAAGCAGTGGAAGTTGGTTTGTACCGAATGAACAGTCGAAATAAACATTTATAGACATGCTGTGTTCTATTTCACGTTGAACACAGCATGTTTTTAATTATAAAAGCTTTTGTAAGTCGTCTGTTAATTCCTCTGTTTCTTTCCAGGTTACAGGAGAAGCACCGGCAGCAAGCGGATGGCCTCCTCCTCGGTATCTGGCAGCAACTTCGTTAATAATTGCACCTTTTGACCGAATGCTTGTACGGATTTTCTCGTCTTCTTCTATGAACAACGCCCATATACGAATACCTTCAATATCCCCTAACGTACCGACTAATTTCCCTGCTTCTTGTGATGTTACTTGATGAATAGAGAGGACCTCTTTCGTTAAGTCAACGGTAGCAACACCTTTGGAGTGAAATGTATAATTTTCTAAAATATAACCACGTAAACGAGCAGCTTGAGGACTTATTTTATATAGTTCATCATATAAATCTTGTCGATTGAAATCAAATTGAATAAGATCTGCAGCATATTGAAATGTCTGGTTTGTCGTATTAGCAAACATAAACCTTCCAGTATCTCCTACAATTCCAGCATAGATTAATCTCGCTATATCCTGGTTCATTTGTAATCCTTGATCTTTTCCATGTAAAAATAGTTTGTATATCATTTCTGAAGTAGAACTAGCAGCTGTGTCCACCCAAATAATATCTCCATATTGATCATGATTTGGATGATGATCAATTTTAATAAGCTTTGCTCCGGAATCATATCGCTCATCACTTATTCTTGCAGTATTCGCTGTATCACAAACAATAACTAGAGCTTGTTCGAATGTAGCATCTTCGACTTCATCCATTTTTATTAAAAAATCAAGCTTCACGTCTTCTTCTCCCACCGCATAAATTTGTTTATCCGGGAAAGATAGTTGTAATATCTTTTTTAAGGCTCCTTGAGATCCAATCGCATCTGGATCCGGTCGAACATGCCGATGGATAATAATTGTTTCATAATTGTTTATTGTGTCTAAAATATGTTGTAACTCCAATATAAATTCTCCATTCCTTATATTTTTTTCTAGCTTATTCATATAAAAGAAGCTACAATAGAGGGTGAACCTTACTATTTGCAAGGAGTCGATGAAATGTTTATTGTAGCAATTCTTATTTTGTTAGCGGCCGTCTTTTACATTTATTATAAAGTTTCTATTTTACGAACCAAAGATAGTTTACTTCAGAAATATACAAACGCAAAATCACGTATTTGTTTGGGAAGTTTTTTATTTTTCTTTGCGATTAATCAATATTTAGCTTATCAGCAAAAATTCGTCTTAATCATCAGCCTTATATTCTTCGTTCTCGGAATCATGCAGATCGTTGATGGCTGGAAAGAAGCAAAGCATTATCGTAGTGAATGGCGCCGTCTCTATCCAAGTGAAAGCTGAGTCGGAAATGTACTTTTCGTAACCTTTTTGCCTGCACCATTTTTTAATAATCACATTCAAACGAAAAACTCTTGTCAAAACAGAACGTTGTTGCAAGAGTTTTTTTAGCTTCTAACTCTTTATTTATAAATCAATTAATTGGGCCATCAACATTCCCTTACTCACTAATTTTTTATTATTGTACACCTCTACGTTCACCTTGGCATATAATCTTCCTGCATCTAATAATTCCGGCTTAATAATCAAATGACTATCCATTTGAACTGGTTCAATCACATATATATTTAAACTCTCTACGACCATATTTCCTTTTTTATAATGTTGCAGCATTCGTGTACTGGACTCAGAAATGAGCGTAGTTAAAACTCCATAAGACAATGTTCCAATCTGATTCGTCATTTGTGGTGTGACGTCCGTTTCAAACACTGTAGGCTTCCCTTCTACCGTCTTCAGCCCTTGAGAACTCAAGTCGTGAATGGTTTCACCAACTTGAGGTTGACGCTGCACTTCATTCAAGGCTTTCAATACATCCTGGCGAGAAACCAACCCCTGTAAATCATGAGCGCTCCCTACGACGGGAATTAATTCAATTCCTTCCCAAACCATCAAGTGGGCAACATATGCTAAGGATGTCTTTGCTTGTACAGTGATTGGGTTCTTCGTCATAATCTTATCAATCGACAAGTCTTCATCTTCACTCACGACATCTTTTGACGTTACCATACCAATGACATTGCGGTCATCATTAATTACAGGAAAGCGTGTATGTGAAGTCAATTCATTCAATTGATACCAATCGCGGATGGTGTCTCCTTCATATAAATAATGCATCTTATCGAAGGGCGTGTAAATATCTCCCACAAAAACAATTTCTTTCTTAATCATCTGATCATAAATGGCCCGGTTTATCATTTCGGCGACCGTAAAGGTATCATAGCTTGTAGAGATAATCGGCAAATTCTTTTCATCCGCCAGCTTTTTGATATGTTCTTTCGTATCAAATCCACCTGTGATTAATACAGCAGCGCCAGCTTTCAAAGCATATTCATGCGCCTTAATGCGGTTTCCAACAATTAATAAAGAATCCGCTTCTGTATAGCCCATCATTGCTTCTAACTGCATTGCGCCAATCACAAATTTGTTTAAAATTTTATGCAATCCGTTCCTGCCACCAAGCACTTGTCCATCCACAATTTTCGTTATTTCGGAAAAAGTAAGATGTTTAAAATTTTGTTTTTCTTTTTGTTGTATCCGAACGGTACCAACACGTTCAACAGTACTCACCAAACCTTGGTTTTCCGCTTCCTTAATTGCCCGGTAAGCTGTACCATCACTGACATCTAATTCCTTCGCTATTTGTCGAACAGAGATTTTAAAACCAACCTCTAATGTTGTAATGTACTGAATGATTTGTTCATGTTTAGTAGCCAAATTAACCACAACCTTCAACTGTACTAATTTTATTTGTTATCTATATTATACAGCTATAGTTTGTTAAGCTCAACAGTAAACACTAAATCTGTTTAAATGGATGGTTTAAGAGGCAATACTGTCTTAGTCTAATTCTTTTTTATCTGATTTTGAAATAGAACAGTACTTCTAATAAGAAGAAAGTTGAATGAAACAGTTATATCTTTACTGTTTTAATTTAGCTGCATAAACTGTTTTATTTCTAAGTACAGCTTCCGCTAATTCGTAAAAACATACTTGAAATAACTTAGCCCTCACTAATTAGGGCTTGTGAACAGCTACAACTTGAATTGGAAATGTACAATTTCCTAATGTGCAGGTGATTTGCTCGCAACAGTATTAAATTTGATATACACTTTCTGCTTCATTTGTGCAAACTACAATAAAAAATGAGCAAGGCGAAGTAACGCCCAGCTCATGAAAGAGTACTTCTTATAAATCAATCGATTCACCGACTTTTAAAGCCAGTCCTTTACCTGTTTTTACTTTTTCTACAAATGCATCCGCATCTTGTTCAATGACTGGAAATGTGTTGTAATGTACAGGCACTACTGTTTTAGCCTTTATCCAGTCTGTTGCTGCAAGCGCATCGTCTGGCCCCATCGTGAAATTATCTCCAATCGGAACAAAAGCTAAATCAATGTTATTTCGGTCACCTATCATTTTTAAGTCAGAGAACAGACCAGTATCTCCAACGTGATAAATAGTTTTTCCATCAATTGTTAACAAAAAGCCGGCAGGCATGCCAGTATAAACAAATTCCCCATTTTCCTCCTGGAATGAAGAACTATGAAACGCTTGCGTGTACTTAACATGACCAAAGTCGAAGGCATAACCGCCACCAATATTCATTCCGTGAGCTTCTAAGCCTTTTCCACTTAAGTAAACTGCTAACTCATTAATCGCGACTACTTGTGCACCTGTTCTTTTAGCAATGGATATAGTGTCACCTAAATGATCTTCGTGACCATGCGTTAAAATAATCACATCTGCTTCAACTGTGTCCGCATCCAAATCTGTTAGCTCATTTCCTGTAATAAACGGATCAACCAAAATATTATGAGTTTTCGTTTGTACATATACTATTGAATGTCCATGATAAGAAATCTTCATGTAAAACTCCTCCTTCTATAAGTATCATGCCATGAATAGCTGTATTCTTTCAACTATATCATTTACAACAATTTAGTAATAGAAGTACCCTCGATTTCCAATGCTTCTGCTACACCTTGGTTTGTTAAATGACCGCCAAAAACATTAACGCCTTTTTGCAATGCTTGATTATCTTTAATTGCTTGATTTGCGCCTTTTTTAGCCATTTCTAAAACATAAGGTAAAGTAGCATTTGTAAGCCCTTCTGTTGCAGTTTTTGGAACTGCTCCAGGTATATTAGACACTGTATAATGCAGCACATCGTGTTTCATGAATATTGGATTATCATGTGTCGCCACTTGTTCGCTGGTCGCAAAATTTCCTCCTTGATCAATCGCTACATCGACGATCACAGAACCTGCTTCCATCGATTGCACCATATCTTCTGTAACTAGAACAGGTGCTTTAGCTCCCGGAATGAGAACAGACCCTACTGCTAAATCAGAATCTTCAATTTCTCTTGCAATATCCAGGGGATTAGACATTAAGACATCTGCTTCGTTACCAAATTGTTCTGTCAGCTCTTTTAATCGCTTTGGATTTAAATCAAAAATAGTCACATTTGCTCCCAGCCCAATAGCTTGCTTTGCTGCGTTTGTGCCGACAACTCCACCACCAATAATCGTTACTTTCCCTGGACGTACACCAGTGATTCCGCCAAGCAACAAGCCTTTTCCACCATTAACTTTTTCTAAATAATGAGCTCCCAGCTGTGTTGCCATAAAACCAGCTACTTCACTCATCGGTGTTAATAAAGGAAGTGAATGATCTAATAATTGAACCGTTTCATAAGCGACACCAGTCACCTTCTTCTCCAACATCACTTCTGTTAATTCGGAATGAGAGGCAAGGTGTAAATAAGTGAAAATAATTTTACCTTCTTCAAAGAATTCATACTCTTCCGGCTGTGGTTCTTTTACTTTCAGCACAAGTTCATTGTCCCATGCCGCTTTATTCGTTTTAACAATTGTTGCACCTGAGTTTTGATATGTTTCATCTGCAAACCCTGCACCAGCACCTGCGTTCGTTTCTACATAAACTTCATGACCAGCATTCACTAGAGAATAAACGCCTGCTGGAGTCAAAGCTACACGATTTTCATTATTCAATATTTCTTTGGGAATTCCTATTTGCATTCCTTAGCACCTCGTTTATTTTAACTAACTATTTTTCTTACTATTCACATTTTAGCAAATTGGCTGTATAATTGCATGTATTTATCTAGAATCACTTCGACTTTTAAAGCAATTATGTTCATCATTTCTATCGGTTTACAAACCAACATCTGTGATAAAGAGGATTTATTTAACGGGAGGGAGGAGTTTGGACGCAAGTATAAAACCATTTAAAACTAATACCTCGTTTGCTTTCCTCTAAAAGTAGATATAGGAAGTATCTTTTAGAATATTTTGTAACAATTTAATAAAAAATAAGCGTTTTGCTTTGAAATGAAGTTTCATTTCTCCGCCTTTTCGGGTATAGTTATAGTAAGAGATGAATTTCTAGGGAGGAATAGTAATGGCTGAATATAAAAAAATAATTAATGCCGTAGACGGTTCGAAAGCTTCTGAACACGCTTTTAATAAAGCGGTGGAAATCTCCAAAAGAAACAGCGCTACTTTGGTTCTAGCACATGTGGTTGATACTCGTACTTTTGCAACAGCAGAAGCGTATGACAAATCTTTGTCCGAACGCGCAGAAAAATATGCAAAAGATTTATTAAATGAGTATGTGGAAAATGCAAAAGAAGCCGGCGTAGAAGATGTAAGTATGGTCATAAAATACGGCTCACCAAAAGTAGTCATCGCAAAAGAAATTGCCCCTGAATACGAAGCAGACTTAATCATTGTAGGAGCAACAGGCTTGAACGCTGTTGAACGTTTCTTAATTGGAAGCGTCTCCGAGAGTATTTCTCGTTATGCTAAATGTGACGTGCTCATCTCCCGCTAATTATACATTTCTTTTTAAGGACTTAAAAAGCCCCTCTTTTTACAGAGAGGCTTTTTTACTACGACTAACATTTTATATTTATTTTGCATTCCGACGGCAGAGATAACTGTTAAGTGTAAAACATTTTAGAATAACAAATCTTTAAAACGATACGATTAGGAAGAGTGTTTCGTCAATTCTTCTCGGACATGCGATAGTTCTGGAAGAATTAATTTATTCATAGCTAATTTTACAGCACCTGAAGATCCAGGCATCAGAAACACTGCTTTATCTTCTTCTAATATCCCAGCAAGCGCCCGTGACATCAAGGCAGCTGAACCAATATCTTCCGTATAACTTAGCATACGGAACAGCTCTCCAAAACCGGGGATTTCCTTCACTAATTTAGGCTCCACTGCTTCAATTGTGATATCGCGCTTTGATATACCAGTTCCGCCTGTCAGTAAAATCGCTTCAATGCGATCATCTTCTACAGCTGTTTCTAAAATGGTTTCAATTTGCGTCTTGTCATCGGGAACAATAACATGATTGACAACGTGATGTCCTTGTTCTTGTAAAAGCGATTGAATGAGTAAACCACTTTTGTCATCTTCTGTTGTACGAGTGTCACTGATAGTTGCTACGAGACAAGAGACTTGTCTGTCTTCTACTTGATGTACCACTTTTTCCCTCCTCCGGCTTATCCTCTATTTATGATTGGGCGAGTCGCATCGTATCTCGCGCAATCATTACTTCTTCATCTGTTGGAATAACCAGCACTTTAACAGGTGAATGAGGATAGGTGATAAATCCTTCGTCGTGCAAGTCTTGATTTTTTAAAGGGTCCCAGTAAACCCCCATAAATTCGAGTCCGTTTAAAATCTTACTACGCACAGTCGTACTATTTTCACCCACACCAGCTGTAAATACAATCGCATCTACACCCGCCATTTTTGTTGCGTAGGACCCAATATACTGGTGAATTTGGCTAGCAAATACTTCTAAAGCCAATTCTGCCCGTGGATTGGTATCCACTTCAGCTTCAATGTCCCTTAAGTCACTTGAGATTCCAGATAAGCCTAGCATACCGCTCTTTTCATTCAATACTTCAATTACTTCTTGTGCTTCTAGTCCTGTTTTGCGCATGACATAGGGAATAATTGCTGGATCAATATCACCTGATCTCGTCCCCATTGTCACTCCTGCGAGCGGGGTAAAGCCCATTGTTGTATCGATTGATTCGCCCTTATTAATCGCTGTAATACTTACGCCATTGCCTAAATGACAAGAGATAATCCGAATCTTATCAAGCGGGCGATCCATTAAAGCAGCAGCTCGTTCTGCGACATATTTATGAGATGTCCCGTGAAAGCCGTATTTACGAATACCATAATCTTTATAATATTCATAAGGCATGCTATATATATATGATTTCTCAGGCATAGTCTGATGAAAGGCAGTATCAAAAACGGCCACAGTTGGAATATCTGGTAAATATTCTTTAAACGCTTGAATCCCCACTAGGTTAGCAGGATTGTGTAACGGTGCAAATTCGGACATTTCAACAATTTTCTCAATGACTCCTTCATCAATTACAGCAGAATCCTTGAAATACTCCCCACCATGCGCAACACGGTGGCCAATAGCATCTATCTCTTTATAATCCTTGATGACGTTTAACGAAATAAGTTGTTTCAGTAAGAACTCTACTGCCTCTCTATGGTCTTTAATGTCTTCGGTAATTTTTTCTTCAGCAGATTTAGATACAAGTTTGAAACTTGAACCCGACATCCCAATACGCTCCATTAACCCTTTCGCTAAAACAACCTCATCTGGCATAGCAAACAATTGAAATTTCAAAGAAGAACTTCCCGCGTTAATAGCTAAGATTTTTTTCAAAGCACGACACCTGCCTCGTTATTGATGTAATTCTGCTTCTTGAAACCATTGATTTATTTTATTCATAATATCTTCCATAGCATTCGTATCTTTAAAAGAAGGCAGTTGAACCAAGAGAGGCTGTTTTACATCTTTTGTTTCTTCTCCTTTTTTCCTTAAAATAAAGATACTTTTCTTGTGCTCTTTGGATTTAAATGTGGATTCTGCTAATTGAATGATACCAATAATATGAGCATGCTGTTGGAGGAACGCATTTAACGTATCACTTTCTTCCGTTGAAAATAAATGTTCCGGAATTACAAAAACAAGATATCCGCCAGCTTTCGTATAATGCAAGCTCTGTTCAATTAATAAATGATGTGCATAGGAATGTCCGTCTTTTTTCCGTAATTCAAATGTTTCTGCTTGCACATCATCTGGATAATATCCTACTGGTAAATCTGCTACAACTAAATCGACTGGATCCAATAACAGCGGACGTAAGCTGTCCTGATGGAAAAATTCCACCTCTTTTTTCAGTAAGTTAGCATACATTAATGCGATACGCAAAAGCGTCGTATCCACTTCGCTCGCATAAGCACTTGTTTCTTGTTTCAAATAATCCAGTACGGTTACTAATAAATTCCCCGTTCCACCCACAGGATCAAAAATCCGGATGGATTCCTTTCCTTTCATCAATTTTTCTGCAAGATACCCGATAAATAGAGCAATTGTTTCAGGCGTAATGGCATGTTGATGCTGGGTTGTTTTTTGCATCCCTTTAATAATGGTTAATTGAATAGCCTTATGGATATCGGCAGTATTATACGTGGACAGGTCTATTTGTTGGAGTGGCGTTTCTATCGACTCTTTTACATCTGTTGATACTTCTCTTTGAAACGTTCCATAAAATAGCACTTCCATACACATCGCTAAACTATCTAGATAAGGCTCACTTTCTGATTCTTGTACCTTCATTGTTTGTTCATCTATCTTTTCAAATAAATCGACTACATTTGTTTCGCTCATTTTTTCGCAGGTGCTTTTTTAAAAAACACCTTTCACCCCTATCTCTCTATCATTCAAAATAGACAATAAAAGGCGGGCTCACCAATTACTTATGAACCCGCTTTTATCGTTTACTTTTGTTTATGCTTGTTTCGCAGCTTGAAGCGCTGCATCAAAATCCGGATACGTTGTTACTTCTGGTACGTACTCTGCATGCACAACTTTATCATTTTCATCCACTACAAATACAGCTCTCGTATTAAGGCGAAGCTCTTTAATCAGTGTGCCGTATTTTTCTCCAAAATCAGCATCCCGGTGATCTGAAAGCAGTTCTAAATTCTCAACACCTTCTGCACTGCACCAACGCCCTTGGGCAAATGGCAAGTCCATACTGATTGTTAAAATTTGTACGTTATCTAATTTGTCTGCTTCTTCATTAAAACGTTTCGTCTGCTGAGAGCATACCCCTGTATCTACAGAAGGAACAACACTTATAATTTTGACTTTTCCTTTGTAATCATCAAGCGTTTTTTCCGATAAATCATTTCCTAATACTGTAAAATTAGGTGCTTTGTCCCCTACTTTTACTTCTGTACCTAATAATGTGACTGGGTCGTTATTGAAAGTAATGCTTGTCATATAAATCCAACCTTTCATTATTAATTACTCATACCCTTATTATGGAATAGGTGAAGTTCATTGTCCATTGATTCGCTAAAAAACCCCAAGTTTTCTTACTTATTATGTATATTTCATAAATTGGGTATAACTTTTATAATAAATCATCAAACGCGGAACTTGCAGTTTGTTGGTTCGTAATAGTCATCCGTTCTATATTATTTACCGCTTCTGTGATTTCATCTGTAAAATCAACATTCATTTCAAATTTATGAACTGTTTCCCTTTTTGGATTCGTTGCAGGAGACTTTGGAACAAAAATGGTACAACAATCCTCATAAGGCCGTATAGATATGTCATATGTTCCAATTTGTTTCGCATGTGCAATGATATCTTCTTTATCAAAAGAAACAAGCGGACGTAATACTGGAATATTGGTCATTTCATTTATCGTATGCATACTTGCTAAAGTTTGACTGGCTACTTGGCCAAGGCTTTCTCCTGTAATTACAGCTTGAATACCCAGCTTATCACAGACTTGTTCACTTATCCGCAACATAACACGACGCATAACCGTCATTGCATATCTTTCCGGAATATGTTGGAATATTTTTTGTTGTAATTTCGTAAACGGTACAAGATGCATCTTAATTGGTCCACTATTTCGCGCTAGTTCTTCTGTTAAATCTAATACCTTTTGTTTCGCTCGTTCACTTGTGAATGGTGGCGAGTGAAAATGAATCATTTCCAGTTGCACACCACGCTTCATCATTAAATGCCCTGCTACTGGACTATCTAAACCGCCTGAAAGTAGAACAAGCGCCTTCCCTGCAGTACCTACAGGTAATCCACCACTTCCTGGATACGTCGCTGAAGTAATATAGGTCGCCTTTTCTCGAATATCTACTTTAATTTCCACATCTGGCTGATGGACATCTACTGTAATACCGGTTGTATTTTTTAATAAATGAGCGCCTAAACGCTGATTCATTTCTTGAGAACGAATCGGGAAACTTTTATTCGCCCGCTTAACAGCTACTTTAAACGTAGAGACAGCTGTTTTTTCTTGTAAAGCATAAAGAGAAGCCTGTTCTATTTCAGATATGTCATTCGATACTTTTATAGCTAAACTTAAGCTGTAAATACCAAAGATTCGTTGACATTTTTCAATAATAGGTTCAGGGGCTTCTCCATTTAAAACAACAAACAACCGTCCCATCGAACGAGTCACTTTTATATTCGTATACTCCCGTAAAGCATAACGTATATTGTTTTGTAATTGTATAATAAATTGTTTAATATTTTTACCCTTAAGTCCCAGTTCCCCATACCGAATTAATATATGATCGTATTGCATGTTCATCTACCCCATTACTGCTTTTAAATTTTGTACGACTGTTGTAAATAAGGCTACAAAGTCTTGAATTTCTTTTTCCGTTGTATCATATGACAGACTCATACGCAATCCTGAAGTAACTCTGGATTCCGTTAAGCCGCAAGCTTCTAATACTCTGCTTTTATCTGCTCGCTTAGAGGAGCAAGCAGATTGTGTAGAAATTATAGCTCCCTTATCATATAAGGCGTGGATAACAACTTCCGGTTTTAATCCAGGAACAGAGGCATTCAGAATGTGAGGCGCCCCGTCAGCCGGCGAATTGACATAGACTCCCTCAAGCGCTGAAAGTTTCGATCTCAACTGCTCTTTCAAGTTTTGAAGTAGCTCACGTTTATTTGATACTTTTTCTTGAATTAAACGAAGTGCACGAACGAAACTTACATTTCCTGCAACATTTTCAGTACCCGACCTGAAAGACTGCTCTTGACCCCCACCATGAAAAAGCGGAAACAAGGACGTACCTTGTTTGACATATAATAGCCCGGTTCCTTTCAGACCATGGATTTTATGTCCTGAAAAAGTACATAAATCTATAGAAGCTTCTAATAAAGACAACGGAACTTTACCTAAACCTTGCACCGCGTCCACATGGAAGAACAACTTTGGATATTGTGCCAGCTTCTTACCTATTTCTTCAATTGGTTGAACAGCACCTATTTCATTATTCACTTGCATAATGGAAACTAAAATAGTCTCCGGGCCAATAGCAGCCTCCACATCCTCAACTCGCACTACTCCTTGTTCATTAACCGGAAGATACGTGATTTCAAAACCCAGATTTTCTAAAGCCTTACATGTTTCATAGACAGAGGCATGTTCTACTTCTGTTGTAACGATATGTTTGCCTCTTGATTGGAATTGTAAAGCAATCCCTTTTAAAGCCAAGTTATTTCCTTCAGTTCCGCCTGAAGTAAAAATAACTTCAGATGGTTGAATATTTAAAAGCTCAGCTGCTTGTTCACGTGCTTTCATCTGGAGTTGATCTACCTCTGCACCAAGTTGATGAATGGAAGAAGGGTTTCCAAAATATTTCTCAGCAACCTGTTGATAACTATGGAGTACCGAAGCATCTGGTTTTGTTGTCGCACTATTATCTAAATAAATCATACTACTCCTTCTTTCTTCATTTATCATCCACAATAAACAAGACTGACTAATAACATTAGACAGTCTGTTTACATACTAGGACACCGTTTGTTCCTGATATTTTTCTACTTTTTTTAACGCACCTGGTTCAACCGCTTCTAAAGCACGTGCTGCTTTTTCAAGTGCGAGCTCGTACTCGGCTTTACGAAACAAATTTTCTGCTTCCAGAAGGGCAACTGCTAATTCCTGATACGAACTGCGATAACGGTTAGCATATTGAATAACATGTTCTGTTAAATAAGCTTGATCTAACATTGCATTTGTCTGTTCTTTTGTTTGATCAAGTGCTGCTTTCGCATCTTCTAATAAACGCTGAACATGTGTCATATCAAGTGGTTGCTCTGAAAGAGCCTCTATTACCAAATTGTTTTTATGTTTCACATCGTCTGATAATTCCCATATATAGGAAGGAACTTGGGGAATATTACTGCTGCGAACTTTTCGATTTGTCTTAGCAATTTCTTCCTGTAAGTTCTGTACTGAATCTCTCGCATCCATTTCATCTTGTCTTAAATTCTGCAATCTTTCTTTAAAATTTCTATGCGCTTCCTGCAAAGTTTGATGCTTGTTAAATAATGACTCTAAATCTTCTTTTAATTTAGAATACGCCGTCATTTGCGCTGTCATTTTATCGCGGAAGTTCGCTCTATCCCGATTTAATTGATCCATCTCTTCTACAAGATAAGAAAATCTTTCTTCATCTGCCTCTTCTAAATAATAGGCTTGTTTTAATTCTTCCACTTCTTGTTCTGTTGCAGAAAAAGCTGAAACAAGATGTTCTGCTCTCTTTTCCCAAACTTTCGTTTCTTTTTCGACATATTTTCTTGCTAAAACTTCTTCTTCTAAAGCATCATATATTTCTGTAATTCGCTCTTCCATTTC
The DNA here is from genome assembly GCA_035301845.1 of Pseudogracilibacillus sp. Classification (GTDB taxonomy): domain Bacteria; phylum Bacillota; class Bacilli; order Bacillales; family Amphibacillaceae; genus Pseudogracilibacillus. The sequence continues at coordinate 35,644 of DATGTM010000018.1, forward strand.
CAATACAGCATTTCGTACATTCGAAACACCCTCGTTCTCTAGTTCTTTCACTAAATCTTGTAACCTGCCTTCATATTGGCTAATTTCTTCTTCCAACTGTAAATCAGCCAAGATATAACCTTGCTCCTTCATCTCTGTTAAACCTTGCGTTAATTCATGCAGCTGCTGCGCTAAATCTTTGTTACATTTGTGATACAGCACAGGATAATCTTCCACTTCTTCCTCTAATTGATCTATTCCTTGGCGCAGATACTGAATAATCTCTGCTCCTTGTCCATAATTACCTTCTTCGATTTGTTCATGGTAAATTATCGCTTGTTCTTGCAAATCAGCTATCGTAGCTTCGAATCGATCTGCAGCATGCTCATATTGATGATGATGCTTGGTTAAATGACTTTTTACTTCATCAATCCGCGGCTCGATACTTTCAATTTCTGCTCGATTACTTTCTTCCGTATCAATTAATTCTTGTAACTCTTTTAAAATGACATCTATTTGTTCTTCAACATCTGACAATATAGTGTCCATTTTACTCATAATTTTTTTAGCATTGGGAAAGTTATATCGGTCAGCTGACTTTTCAGCATCATAAAGTAGTTCTTCTACATTTGCTAAATCTCTTGTTAAAATATTATCCCAAGACTCACGCCATGTTTCAAATTGCTCTTTTGTCTCTCCTTCAAGGTTCAAGGCTTTGACACGGGCGATTTCTGTCGCAACGTCCCGATTCATAATATCTAATTTCCACTGTTCATAATAATCTACTGAATCATATAACTTTTTACGTAAAAACAAACCAATCGCAACAATAATAATAATCGCAATAATTCCGCCAATAAAGTATTCCATGTTTTGCCTCCTAATAACCTTTGATAGAAGGGTCTATTATTCTTATTTTATGTAAAATATCTTCTATAAATCGTTCTCTTCTTTATCATACCATGATTATAATTGTTTTTGCGAAAAAATTAAAACTTTTTTTGGTTTTTTTATTTTTTCGCTAAATTATAAACCCAATGATGTAATATTAACTCATAGTCTGTAACAAATTTTTCTTTCTCAAACCTGTCCATAATTTGCTCGATACGCTCATGTTTCATCATAAATGGGGAGGCCAGCATTCCTTTCCACTGAATAAAAAGAACGTCCCGCATCTTGTTCCACTCCTTAGAAATTGCATCAAAAAATAAAGTTCTCAGAAAGAAGTTTTCCTTGGCAACATATGTCACCAACATTTCTCTGGCGAAAGTGGAGTCTAACGATAATTCCCGATAAACAACTGCTGTTAGCTGGTAATGTTCCATTTGGTAAGTTAAGACATCATGTAGCAAATGTTTTATAACAGGAAGTGCATCGCCTTTTTGATAAGTATTCATATAACCCTCGATAATAGCCAAATATTCATCGTAATATGTCGTCACCGCAGATTCTAATAATCCTTGTTTACTCTTAAAATAATAACTTATTAATGATACGTTCACGTTAGCCCGATCTGCAATGTCACGGACAGAAGTACCGTGAAATCCATTATGATAAAATAAAGCAGCTGCTGCTTCCATCACTTTTTCTTTTGCTGTTGGTTTTGCCATTTCTCTTGCCCCCTCTCTCTAGTATACGATAAAAACAACAAGAATGCTTTTTTTGTTGCACAAATAAAAAATGTGCAAATCTATTTTAGATATGCACTGTAGTTGCTGCTTAAATTATCGCTAGATAATTTTCTTTTATGAAACGCTTTGTCATGTACAAAATTATTCTTGAGTTATTTGAAATTTATGAAAGTGCGCCTCATTTTGTTTTAGGCTATATAACGTTTGCCTAAAACCATCGCTATTTTCCTAAAAACAGAAGGTGAAATAATACATAATAAAGCAGACAACGCCACTTTTTTATCTTTAAACGTCAGCAAATCATACATGCTTCTTTTCACTTGGTTCTCTTCAATAAATTGCCGAAATTCCTGATTAGTTACTTTGGTAGACCACTGCCAAGCAATAGACCAAAGCACTTTGTTTGCGGCATGCTTTTTAAATTTATTATAAAAGATCTGGTGCTTTTTTTGGATAAGTTTTTCAAGTTTTTGAATTAAATAATATGCATGAAATCTATCGGAATTAAATGTACTCATCGCTGTATTTGGTTGTAAGTGATAAATATATAAAGGTTTATCCAAATAAGCGACATTCGTTGAATATGCAATCATTCTCCAAAGCATATGCAGATCTTCACCGTATTTATAATCGTTTGCAAACGTCAAATCATGCCGACGTAAAAACTTACTTTTAACCATAGTGACACAACAATTTGTATTTATATTACCATATAAATATTTTTCCAACGCCATCTGAGCAGGCATAATATACCCATTACCAGTGTACTTGTCTAGCTGGTTGTCCCCATCTTTGTTAAATTGGTCACGCCCAATAACTAAATCGATATCCTCATTCACCAATAAAGTATGCATATCCTCTAAATAGGTTGACATTACTGTGTCATCGACATCGCAAAAACAAATATAATCTCCTTTTGCCAAAGCTAATCCTGTATTTCTCGCAGCACTCACTCCTCCTCTTGTTTGTGTCATATAAGTTATAGGAACTGTATTTTCAGCAGATAATGTTTCTATTTTCTTTATGCTTTCGTCAGTTGAACCATCATTGACAAAAATTAATTCAAAATCTGTGTATGTTTGCTTAACAAAGGAATCATAAACTCGATCTATATACTTTTCGCCATTATAAACAGGAATAATGACACTAATCATTTTGTCTCCTCCTCCATATGTTCCTATTAACTAGTTTCTTAAAGCGTTATATCTTTCAACGTAAAATGTCGTTATATCAAACAGTTGTTGTCGGCGCCCTCCTTGAAGTTTTGTCTTCATAGAATAAACTGATTCTTCTTTTTGGATAGAATTATTCGAATAAGCAGGAGATGATACGTGTGATTTTCATAATTATATACCATAAGGGATTATTTCTGAATGCCCTAAAATGTAATAAACAAATACAAAATAAGTGATGCTGTAAAAACACACTAATAAACCGCCTAGATATCTTCCTAACCTTGTCTCTAAATTAGCAACTATAGCAGGCACAAGAAAAATAAGAGAAATATCAAAATAACTGGCCATTCTTGAAATAATCGGATTCCATATACTAGCTAAACTCAAAATAAAACCAACGATCAGAAAATAAATATAAAGTTTATTCCGATGATCAATATGAATTAATCGATTTTTCATAGATAATATAAAAAGGAGAATAAAAAAACCCAACACAACTTCTCTATTGTTGCCAGTTCCTATTTCTTGAGAATATTCTCCAAACCTATCAATTGAACTTAAAGTAACTATTAAATCTAAAAAGTAACCGTAACTTACTATAAATAAAGTGATGCAAAGAAGCATAATCCCTCTCAAAAAAGTCTTATATTTATCTTTTGTATCAAGTCTGTTTTTCGAATAATGAAATAAAAAATAAAACGGTAATACAATCAACGCAGTTATATGAAATGTACTAGCCAAAAGAGTGAAGAGTAGAAACTTATATAATTTTTTATCAAATATATACTTCAATGAATAAACAACAATTGCAATTGCTAATTGCTGGCGGACAGCATTTAGTGAATCAGGGAATATAGTGAAAATATATAACATATATCCGAGTGTAATAGGAAAAATATTGATATGTTGCTTTAAAGCAAGATAAATAAAAAATAAAGTGATAAAAGATGACAAGAAAAACAATATTTTAACGTCTCCTGTCCACATGGCTATCTTCTCTAATGTAAAAAAGCCAATTTCATAATTATTTGTTTGTAAAAATTCTAAATATGATAAACCATTCACTTTATTGTATATTAAGACATAAGCTTCGTAATCTGTTCCCACTTTATATCGTAATCCTGCTAAAATCGAAGGAATTAATAAACAAATAAAAACATAGAATCTATTGTATAGGATACTTTTATTCAAAAATAATTTGGAAAAAAGCAGAAAAAATACTGAGATTATAAAAACATTAATGTATAGAATTATACTATTAAAATCATTCATTTAATCACTGCTTTCTCAATTAATCCTTCGTTGGTTCAATAGTTGCTCCATTTAAAGAGACAGAAATGAAGTATACTGTATACTCCCAACTTACAAATTTCCTAGTATTTGTCATCAATATTTTTCCACTACTTTCTTATTAATCTATTTTGAACATTTCACAGATAATATTGTTTCAGTAGATAAGCAACATCGTTTTTTAATAATTCTTGCTAAGCTTCTTTCATTGCTTTTATTTTATAATTATTACGTTTCAATGCTATCCAAGCAAACAAACCAAATAAAATGCTACCAACTGCTTGAGATATACTTAAAAGTAGTACGATGCCTATCGAACTTTCCAAAAACAAATATGCAATCACCATTCCTATTACTAAAACGATCAGTTTGATGATCTCCGATAGAGCCATTAAATATTGCTCTTCCAATAAAATAAACGTTGCACTAATTGGTCCAATAACTAATTGAAAAAGAAAGAAGATACTAAGACATTGAAGAAATACACTTGCTTCGGCCCAAGAATCACCAAATATAATAGGAAATATAAAAGGCGCTATTATATCGATTGTTAAATAAATAAAAATAGATAGTATCGCCATTTTTTTTAAAGTATTCCAAAATAAATGAACAAACCCTTCAAAATTACCATTCAATAACTTCGCAGACTTTCCAATATAAACTTGTTTGACAGAATGTCCAATTAATGCGTCTGGTAAGGCTAAAATTCTAAGGGCTAAAAAATACCAACCTGCTTCTTTTACTCCCAACTGCGAGGCTATAAATAAAGTAGGAAGATGTTGAGATAACCCATTAATTAAAGAAGACCAGCTTGCAATAAGAGGAAAACGAATATATCTGCGAGCAATTTTTAATAACGACTGTAAAGTGAAAACGGACAGCTTCTTTTTCACACTCTTCCAAGATACATAAGCCATCCCGGCTCCGCCAACCAAACGACCAAGCACTTCACCTACCATTAAACTGCTTGCAGATGGTATGATCCATCCCAAACCACTTTGAGAAAAGACTTGCGAAAGATTCATACGAACTTTTCCTACTGTGATTTGCAAATAATCTTCTTGACGAATCATCCACATTTCAAACAAATGAAAGATACCAAATCCAAAAAGACTAAACGGTATAAATAATAAAATTTCCTGTAAACCTTTTGTATGGAACATCTTCAGTAGCGGTTGTTCGATTCCTTTTAATAACAAAGTAATAATAATTGTATTTAAAACCAGTAAAATGAAAGATAAAATTAATAAATGAATGGCATCTTCTTCCCGCTTTGGTAAAGGAATAGCTTCTTCATAATGCAAAGACGCGATAATAGATATGGTTAATACGATAGACATATATACTGACAATACACCAAAAGCTTCCGGGGTATACAATCTGGTTAAAAGAGGGGTTAACAACACGACAATTATTTGTGAGACTGATGAACCGGATACAAGTATAGCAACACTTTTAACAAATTCATTTTCCAGCAGTTTTTGAAATAAACGTCGAATAGATTTCAAGATAGATTCCAGCCTTCTTCAAGTATTTAATGTAATGTGATCAATATAACGCATCATTCTACTTGTAAATGCCAACACCCATATCTCCTCTATTTTGTGAGTAGGGTTCATTTATACGAAACAGGAAAATTGCGAACTGTGCACCATGTTATATAAAAAGAATCACCGTTTCCAGCTGGTGTTTCTGACATATTTTCTAAGAATTCGTTGTTGGTTCAAACAACTTCCTGTTCCTGTGATCACATCTTCAGCGCATAATCAAGTGGAGACTTACTCCATTCGATTATTCTATTTGACTTCTACCCAATGATTTCGAATGGCCTTTACTACGGCTTGAGTTCTATCTTTGACTTGCATCTTTTTAAAAAGACTGCTTACATGATTCTTCACCGTTTTATCACTGATTTGTAACGTTTCGGCAATTTTCTGATTACTTTGTCCGTCTGTCAGTAGTTGTAACACTTCACATTCTCTTTTTGTATACAAATGTAACGGAGGCTTAACTTCTGATTCCACCTTTTCTGCTTTTCCTGATTGCTTTAGCACTCTTCTGTACTCCTTAAGCAATTCATTTGTCACAATAGGATGAAAATACGTCCCTCCCAATGCGACCTTTTTAATAGCCTCCACGAAAGTAAACATATCCATTTCTTTCATTAAATAGCCTTCTACTTTACTTTCTGTCACTTCTTTAATACGAATAGACTTTTCATCAGAGTTTAGGACGATTACTTTGAAGTGAAAATTATCCATTAGTAATTGTATTGCTGATTTTTCTCGTAAAAACAGTGTTAAATCAATCAATAGCACATCTATATTTTTAGAATCAAATATATACTCTAAAACAGAATAATCATCTGAGCTCATCGCTATCTTAAATGTTTTATCATTCTCTAAAACTTGTTTCACACCTTCACGAAATAATTGGTACGGATCAATAATCGCTATATTTATATAATCATACGAGGATTGTGGGTGATTCATTTTATAGCTCCCCTCCCTTCTTATAAAATATAATCAATCGACAGCCTATGCTTTTATGATCTTGAGTAAAATCACTACCTTCATTATGATAGACTCATGTGATTTTCGAGCGCTCCTTTTAAGATATAAAATGTCTCTTGACTTTATTTTGGTGAAGTATATACTCATACGTTTCTAATAAGCCTTGTTCTATTGTTTTTTCAGGGACCCAATCCAAATTGATTTGTGCCCGTCGATTATCTAATACACTATGCAATATATCCCCTTCTTTAGCTGGAAGATGGTTAATTGGATTCAAAATCCCTGTTATTTCTGATAATAATTCTGCTAAAGTACGAATGGATACTTTTTTATTAGTACTCAAATTAATAATATGAGAATCATTTGTATAAATAGTCTTTATACAAGCACGAGCGATATCTTTCACATAGATAAAATCTCGGGTCTGCAGACCATCTCCATAAATATTTAAAGCTTCTCCAGCCAACAACTTATTTAAAAAGATAACAACAACACCTGCTTCTCCATTTATATTCTGCCGCGGCCCATAAACATTAGCATAACGAAATATACTATATTCCATACTCCCCAAAGAACTGAATAGCCTTATATATTCTTCTGCAAAAGCTTTCGACATCCCGTAAAACGAAGTTGGTTGAAGTGGGCTTTTCTCCACTACTGGAAGCGTCACCGGCGTCCCATAAACAGCTGCACTAGAAGCAAAGATGAACCGTTTCACCTGATACTTCATCGCACATTGAACCACATGGATTGTTCCCAATATATTCATCCGTGCATCTTCTTCTGGAACTTGCATCGACCTCGCTACAGACACTTGGGCAGCTTGATGAAAAACAAAATCCGGTCTCTCTTGAGCAAATACTTTCTCTAATTCCGGATCAAAGATATCCATTTCATAAAACACTGCCCCATTTGCGATATGCTCATGATTGCTACTGGAGAGGTTATCGATTACGACTACTTCTAACCCTTTCTGCAGTAAAGCATCAACAATATGGGAACCAATGAACCCTGCCCCACCTACTACAAGCGCTTTCATAATTGAACCTCCTTTTGTTCTGCTTTTACGCTGTTTTGTGCTACTATTCGATAAAACATTTCTGTCTGGTCATACATTTTTTCAAACGAAAATTCTTTAATAAATCGATTTCTGCCCGCGTTTCCATATTTCCTTCGTAATTCTTCGCTCGACATTAAAGTGAGTAGCGCTTTGGTTAAAAAATCCCGATCCCCTTTTTTTACCAGGAAACCTTGTCTTCCATGCTGTAAAATCTCACTGACCCCTCCAACATCCGAAGCAATAACTGGAATACCTTCCCGCATCGCTTCTATAATACTAAGAGGTAATCCTTCTGATTTACTAAGTAATACAAAGATATCAGCTTGTTTCATGTATTCAATTACATCTCGAGTTTCACCCGCAAAATTTATTTTTCTGTCAATCTCCAATCGTTGAGCCAATTGTCTGTATTCATTCAGTAAAGGCCCTCCACCAACCAACGTCAGCCGCCAACGAACAGAAGTTATCTGACTTAAGGTTTGAAACAGTAAATAATGATCTTTCGGCTCTGCAAAACGGGCTACCATTAATAAATCGATACACCCCTCATTTGTGCGATACCTCTGAAAACATCGCTCATCATCAGGAATACCATTATGAATTTTTCGGATTTTATCGATTGGAACAACCTGTTGAGACAACGCTTGGTTATAATCAAATGTCGACACGGCGATTACACCATCAGTCCACTTCCCAACCAATTTCTCCAATGTAAGAAATAATTTCCGCTTCCATTTGGAAGGTTCCCCGGCGAAAGACCAACTGTGCGCTGTAAACATGACAGGTATGTTTAAACTTTTTGCTGCTAACCTACCAATGATACCTGCTTTAGAAGAATGAATCGCTATTAAATCCGGTTGGATTTCTTTCAGTATTTTTCGTATTTCAAGAAACGCACGAACATCATTGTACGGCTTAATAGTAACTCCCAGCCATTTCAATTGCAGATAATCAATCCCTTCATTCACGAGTTCCTCTGTCAGCATGCATTCTCCGGATGCCGCTAAAATCACTTCATGCCCATCAGCAGATAACCGTTTCGAAAGTTCATAAAGATGCATTTGAGCTCCGCCAAGTTCATGCATGTGCGTAATCAATTGCATGATTTTCATATAATCACCACTTTTTCACTTGTATTTGTGATGTTACGGAAGTTTTATCTGATCATCTTCGTTTATTGTTTCTTTCAGGAATCAGGTTATTCACTTTTTCTTTTAATCCGATCTCTTTAATAACTGACTGCTTTCTTTTTTTCCTTTTTGTTATTTAGGACTACTCCTAAAATATTTGCGTTTACGTTTGATAATTGGTTCATTGCTTGCTGAGCATGGGATACTTTTGTTTTACCTGCATGGCTGACAAAAACACAGCCGTCTACTTTTGTAGAAAGAACTGCTGCATCTGAAAAATACATTGGCGGACTATCGATAATAATCATATCGAACTGCTTCTCCAGATTCGTTAACAATTTATCCATACGCAAAGAAGATATAAGTTCTGTCGGGTTGGGTGGAAGTGGCCCTCCAGGAAGCAAATACAGATTGTTATAAGATGTAGCTTGTATAATTTCTTCTATTTCTGTTTGTCCACTCAAATAATTTGATAACCCTTTTATATGTCCTTTGCCATCGAATTCTTTCCAAGAGCTTTTTCGTAAATCTGCATTAATCAATAATGTTTTCTTGGAATCCATCGCCATTGACATGGCAAGGTTTCCTGCTGTAATTGTTTTCCCTTCATTTTTTTCCGTGCTAGTAACAACAATGGAAGTTAATTTTTTTGTTGATTTTTGAAATTGAATATTGACTCTTAAATTTCGAAATGATTCTAAATTTAATTTATTTTGGTTTACCTTCGATACAAGGTAGCCTATATTAGTTAAGCTAATTTCTTTTTGTTTATTACTTTCGAACATACCTATGGTACCTAGCAGAGGCGCCCTTAAATATCTTTCTACATCTTGACGTGAACGGATTTTCGTGTTCAAATAATCTGATATAGCAATAAAATTAAATACAAAAACCAAACCAGCCAAAAATGAAACACCCGTATTTAGAATAGGGTTAGGGCGAACAGGATTTTGAAAATTGTCCGGCTTAGCTTCGCTCAATATACGAACATTTTCCATCTCCATTAAGTCAGCTATTTCTTCTTGGGAAGCTAAAGCAAATGTATTAACAAGTTTGCTCGCATCTCCAGGAGTATCTGCTTTTGCATGCAAGTTAATAATTTGGCTATCCGGGCTCGTTTCTACTACTAGATTTTTCTTTAGATCGTCCAGACTATATTTCCCATCTAATTCCTCATAAACTATTCCTCTTATTTTAGAACTGCTTATAATAAATTGGTATGTCTCAATTAAACGAAGATTCATTTCAACATCCGTTGTGGTTGAGGTATCTGTTTCTTCTGTATATGTTTGGTTCACAAGTAAATCGACTTGAGCTTGATACACTGGGCTGATTAAATATACACTAATTAAAAACCCTGCTATTGCACACGCTATAGGGATTATAATGACAAGCTTGATTCGCTTCCCTATAATATACAGAAAGTCCTGAATATTAAATGTATTTTTCATCGGCGCAACCCTTTCTTTTAATCTTCCTACTGATTAAAAACTATTTTCTGCTTTAAAAACATGTTTGACGGTTAGCAACAAAATGCGTATATCCAACTTTAAAGATCTGGATTCTACATAATACAAGTCACTGCTAATTTTTTCACCGTGCGTTAATCCAGAACGCCCGTGAACTTGTGCATATCCAGTTAAACCGGGTTTGACCAGCAGCCGTTTTTTTTGTTCTACATTATAATAGTCCGTAATATTTGAAACTTCAGGACGTGGTCCGACTAAGCTCATATCTCCTTTAACTACATTGATTAACTGTGGCAATTCATCTACACTGTATTTTCGGAGAAACTCGCCTAATTTAGTCGTTTCGCTCGGACAACTTGATTTAAAAACAAAGTCATCAGGAACGCCGTGAATCCAGTGTTTTTTGGAGTCTTCTTTTTCATCATTTAAGAATGGAGCGACCCAAGGCATTGTTCGAAATTTCAGCAGGACAAACGGCTTTTCCCCCAAGCCAATACGAGTTTGTTTAAAAATGACCGGAGAACCATCATCCATATACAATAAGAGACTAACCAGCAACAATACAGGACTTAACAAGAGAAGCAATACAGTGCTTAATACGATATCCAATATTCGTTTAAAAAATACGTAGCTCTTTGAATACCGAACCAATTGAACTGTTTCCATTTCTCGTTGTTTCACGATGTTCACCTTCTTTCGAATTCATTTCAGATAAAAGCTACATTAATCAAGCAGTTTACTGTCTAATTGTTTGCTTTTTTCTATATATTTTCTTTTTACTAATTCCGCTTGATTCCTCCAGAGCCAACGTAAAATAAACAACATGATAGTACCTTTTATTGTATGCGGAACGTAACTCTGATATTCCGTTACCTCTTTACCGCCAAATCCTTTTTTAAATTTATTTATATTTTGCTGTTCTTGATTATTTGCTTCTTGAGATATTCCTAAAAAATCATAAAATTGATATTGTCTCTCTTTAAAAAATAATATATCCTGCCAGTGCAAATATCGGTTTGCCCTGCCTATTTCGATAGGTTTCATCTGCTCTTCCTCAAATCTTGCGGAAGCTGAATAAAACATAGTGGCTCGCTTTTTAGTTACAATATATAAATGACTCGCTAATTTCTTTCCATTTTCGTGCAGCACATAACTGATTAATACTTGTTTTGTTATTCGTAGAGCTTCCAATTTATCATCACGAGTTTTTTCTATTCCTTTCTCTTTCGCAAATTCATTAAAAAATAATGAAAATTCTCTAATATCCTGTTTGGTCGGATGCTTTATCTGTTCTACTCTTAATGAATCTCTTCCAGCTTTATTTATTTGATACCTCGTCGTTCGGTTCATTTCTTTGCGAAGTTGATCTTCTGTAAGCTCTAAATCAATACACAATGTTTTCACTTTTTTATGCAGACTGCTTTTCTTATGAGCATCTTTATAATCAGGTTGTTGAAAATAGCAATAAACATCTGCTTTTTCTTTTGTTGAAAAATCGGTCTCGCTTCCATATATATCATTTATTTTAAAAATCGATTTCTTCCAATGAATATTCATAGACATACCTCGCAGGTTCCGATGTATTTTTAATGATAGACGCATCACTTTCTCATTCCAGTTGCTTTACAGTTGTCTGCTTTCTTCCTTTGATTATTTCTGAGTTGTTCCTCCAGAGAATCTTGAGTCCCCAGACACTCAACACCCCAAATACACTTTGTGGAATAAAACTTTGATAGACATATCTTTCTTCGCCACCGAAACTTCTTTTGTAATGATTCACTTTCTGATGATCAGTGTTATTCTTGTCTATTGTTAAACTCATCAAATCAAACGTATGAAACCCCTTATCTTTAAAATATATCAGCTCACCCCAATGTAAATATCGATTAGCACGTGACATTAGCTGACCTGATATTTCTCGGTATGCAAAACGAGCGGAGGCTGTATAAAGACCTATTGCTGTTTTGTTGTTCGCAATTATAGCGCTTGAGGCAAGCATAAGCCCATTTTTTTGATACACAGACATAATGATTAGTTGTTTACTTTCCATTAAAGCGATTAGTTTTTTATCTTTGCAACTTTCTATACCTTTTGCTCTAGCAAATGAATTATAAAAATCTGAAAACGCTTTTACATCAGTTGAATCAGGTTCTATAGTATACGAAATTGTCAATCCATCTTTTTTTGCTCTTCTTATCTTGTACCGTGTCGTTCGGCTCATATCTTGCAATAATGCTTGTTCTGACTTATCCAAATTTATCTGTAAATGTAATGTCTGACGATGAATGCAATTTTTTTTAGTTGTTTGCATCGGACTCGATAACTGGAAATAAGCATGTATATCAGCTTTAGGCTGAAGTAATATATTAGAACCTTTCCCGTAAAATTCATTCACTCTTACTAAATATTTCTTCCAATGGATAACCATTCATTCACTCCCTAACGTTGAGTAACATAGTTCCAGGTTTGGATCATTCATTGTGTAGACAGCAATGGTCTAATCAGATTATTCTCCCTGTAAAGACACATTCTTTCTAGATACATCACGAATATCATTCAAAGAATCTGTTTGAGATAAAATTTTCTTCGCTATTTCTCCCATTGAATTACTTTCAAAACCATAATATTTATTTAAATATTTATAGTGGATTAAAATTTTTCTTAAAAAATCAAAATTGCGCTCTGGATTATCCCCGAAGTTATGTGGATGCCACCATAAATGATAGATTCTTTTGTTTTTAGCTGCGTAAGTCATCGAAGATAAAATGCGATTTAACCTCCGTTTCTCTAACGACCTTAGTCGTTTAGCAGCTGGTTTTAATTGTCTGCTCCCCCTTATATTTAAAAGCCCCTTCCCATCTGTAATTTGATAACTCTGATGTCCAAACAAATTCACATACATATCCAATAATCGTAAGCCACGTTTAATAATATGTTTCCGGTCATTTCCTTTCATTTGATAAATCCACCCTGGTTCATTCCCACGGTAAGCTTTCATTCCAACTTGACTGCAAATCGATAGATAAGGTAAACTCACTTGATTCCGCGGGAAAACAATAGAGTGGATGTCTGTTGTTACAGGTTCCATCACTTGATTAAAAAGCAGAGCATCTGTTAGAAAATCTTCTTCTGTTTGGCCATCTTCTAAGCAATAATAATGTGAAAAAGTATGGGACCCAATCTCTTGCCCTCCCGTTTGCTGAATAGCCCGAACTAATTCCGGTGCAAAATACAAATCTTCTTGTAGTAACGTGTCCACTTGTGTTATGTGATTATAAGAAGAAAGTTTTTGATTGCGATAAGCTGGCAATTTAGTCGGCATACGCTTATAAAGCTCATTTTTGTTTTTCACATTTAACATACCAACGATTGCCCAAGTAGCATGAATTTGGTATTCTGTAAATATTTGTAATAGGCTGGGAATGATTTTTCTGGTATTGTATAGTACATCCGCGTAAGATTCTTTACGAAATACGTCATGTACGCCCCAATATAATTCAAAATCTAATGAGATAATAAAATAACCATTGTTGTGTAAATGTTTACTAGTGTGTGTGTTTGTCATTATGTTTTCACCTGCATCGATCAAGCATTTTATTCGTAAACGTCCAGCTTCCTAAAAATGGAGGAATGATTTGTCGTAATTTCCATAATACTTTCTCCAATTAAGTGAATTTTTATAGTACACCCTACTGTAAGCTAATTAAAAACCACAGATTAATTACCTCCTACATCCGTTGTCTTAACAAATGTTCCAATTAATTATTCCCCTCCTTTTCTAAGCATTGTGAAGTAATACGTTTATTCTAGTGCATTAGATCGAAAAGTACGTTTTGATTTACTACATAATATTTTGTATTTCCAACTTAAATGTATCAATATTGTGAAAATTAAGTTATTTATGATTGGTTATAGATAAATGGATTAGTTATAAATGGATAGAATGCTTTAACTCATATTATTTATTAAAAATAATATAAGTACTTGTTAGTTCTCATGCGTGGCGTTTGAGGAGTATTTATCTTATAGAAAATTATGCAAGCTCTACGGAATAGAATATATTAAGAACAAACAGTAAAACCAAGAATATAGTGTAGACTTTTCCCGTTCCCTATCTAGTTCAAAAAGTAATTTGATGATTTTCCTTGTAGTTTCCTTCATAAATAAGTAGCGTTTTGGCTCTCTTTGTTTTAAATTTTCACTCAACACTCCAATATAAAAAGCCTTTGAAGTATTGACAGGCAATACCTCAAAGGCTTTTAAAAACATCTTCATATAAGAAGCATTATTAACGTGAGTAGAACTCAACAATAAGCGCTTCGTTAATTTCAGCTGGTAATTCAGAACGTTCAGGGAAGCGAGTATACGTTCCTTCCATTTTATCTGCATCAAAAGATACATATTCTGGAATAACCGTATTTACTTCCATTGCTTCTTTGATTACGTCAAAGTTTTGTGCTTTTTCACGCAACGTAATAGTTTGACCTGGGCGCATGCGGTAAGATGGGATATCTACACGACGACCATCTACTAATACGTGACCATGGTTTACTAGCTGACGAGACTGACGACGAGTACGTGCTAATCCAAGGCGATACACAAGGTTATCCAAACGAGATTCTAAAAGAATCATGAAGTTTTCACCATGTACCCCTTTCATCTTGCCAGATTCGTTAAATAACGAACGGAATTGACGTTCATTTAAACCGTACATAAAACGTAATTTTTGCTTTTCTTGTTGTTGCAAACCATACTCAGACATCTTACGACGTTGATTCGCTCCATGTTGTCCTGGAGCATAAGGACGTTTAGAAATTTCTTTGCCTGAACCAGTTAATGAAATGCCGAGACGACGGGACTTTTTCCATAAAGATCCTGTAAAACGTGCCATTTGACATTTCCTCCTTTATATTTATTTTGCATAAAATAAATAAACGTTGTGACTAGATGTTGGCTATTTTATTTTCATGCATCATCGCTCCAGCAGCCGAGAGTTACGCGATACACCTCCTACAGAGGAATAAAATAGAAACAAGCATAAGTACACATAAGCTACCTATTATTTTACACAAAAACTAGTATACTTATTTTCATGCGGTTTGTCAACTCGTTCTATTTTTGAGATTGTGTCAAGTACTTGTGGGAGAAATAAAGCGGACCTTTTTTTGACAATTAAGTTTCCAACAACATAAATCAAATTTATAATATAATGACAGCTCCAAAACCGGTCATTATCATGAGATGTGTAAGGCTTTCACTCTA
>DATGTM010000019.1:0-5049 GCA_035301845.1 Pseudogracilibacillus sp.
TCTCCATCAGAAAAAACGAGTAAAAATTTATTTTTTTCCCGACGTTTCAATAATTTCTCCGCAGCTAAACGGATACTAAAACCATCCCGATTATCTTCCTCTGCTTCTAACTGCATAATTGTCGCGCCTGTATTAGAGTGCGGATTATCTTGGAATCGATGCACTTCATGAAAATAATTCGGGTGATGGGTTTCTGTTCCTCGGGTTGTATCTTCCCAAAATCCAACAATAGAATGAGGAATGCGCAATTGCTCCAGCACTTCATGAAATAAAACAATCCCTCGTTTTGTTTCTTCCATCTTAGAATCCATGGAAGCAGAACAATCAACAAGTAGGGTAAATGCTGCATCCACTTCTTTTGATTCAAAGGCTTTTTTATAAAACACACGTGGATTATTGTCCACTACAAGAGGAAGAAGATTTTTCGACAAGCGCCCAAAAAGTAAATTTTTATGTGGGGCATTTCGCTTATGTTCAAGTGTTTTTTCTATTGTGTTGGCAAGTTTCCTTCTATATGGGTCGATTGTTTCTACCGTTTTTCTATATGCTTCTTTTTCTGTTTCGGTTGGAGTGGAGGCTTCCTTTATCTTAGCGACGGCATACTTATTCTCTCTTCCATATAATGCTCCACCAGCTGATTCGCTTCCTTTAGATTCTTGCTTTTGCAATGCACCTGTTTCAGAAAAGTCATTTTGCTCACTTTGCTGAGAATCGCCTTGTATATTCGCGAGAGCTTGATCTCCTTCTTCTGTTTCACGTGCTCCCCCTCCTAGAATTTCCGTTTTTGTTCCTACATCCAATTCAAACTGCAAGAAATTCTGTTTACGGTCACTATTCTCATTTTCTCTATGCCATGTAGAGAAAGGTTGATCAAATACTTCGTGATCTTCTTGATTTACCTTTTCTGTATCATCATTGGCTAGGGGATCTGTCCGTGTCAACTCATCAAAAAGCGTACGTTCGGTAAAATGGCCCAAATGTTTAATAGGAAATGTAAAATAATCATGCAACATATCGGTATAGTTATTTTCTAAAGTGTACACTATCCGTTTAGCAACTTGAACAATTTCCTCTGTATTCGTACATGAAAAAACGTCAAAAAGCTGTGGGCGAAGTTTTTCCAATTGTAATTTCTGGTTAGGGCTTGCCTCTTTAAAATTTGGATCTGGATCCTCTGCATACAGTTGCAAATATATTAAACAAAACAACTCATCCAGGGATAGGCTCCGTACTTTGTTCGCCTTTAACTGCGTATGAAAATGATGCTTCATTGCTTCCAGTCGTGTTGAAAAGTCCTTCTTCGTTCCTGGTCTTCGTTGTTGAATGAGGGCTTCAAGACGTACATCTTCCAAACAAGTTACCAGTTGGGCAGCAAATTTGGGTAAAGAGGTTTGTTCAAGTTCTTTAAAATAGGCTTGCAAAGCGGGTATATCTGATTGTTGCATTGTACCCATCGTACGTAGCAGAACATCTGTCGTGTATCCGGCTTTTTTCATATCTGGCCAGGGAACATCCCAAAAACTGCTTCCTGACACTTCTTGATTGATTAAATCGACGACAGCACCGTGACTATAAACAAATTGAAATGCTTTTTGCTTCATAAGTACGGATGTTAAATCTTGCAATAATAAATAAAAACCACTATCTACATCAGTTCTATGCCATTGCTTAATCAAAGGAATTCCTCCTCTCTCCTCATTTTATACCTTTACAGTCATTCAACTTTCAAACAGTGTTTCAGCAATACTTTTTACAAATTCTTTTTCCCGTTCTTCTTCAAGCTTATCGACAATCGCTCTTAAAATTGCTCGTTTCGGCGGAATCATCGTACTTAAATCACAAGCATCCAGCAAAGCACGAATAGATGCTGCATCTTCAGACAACTTCCCTTGTCCTACCGCTTCGATAAGATCCCCTGATAATGTTACAAATGATTCTACCAGCGATTTGTTCTCCAGCCGTGTATTTGACTGAATCAATTCCATTAACTGTTCTCCTTGAATGTACGGTACATCGATGACGATAAAGCGGTTTTTCAATGCTTCATTCAACGGAACTGTTCCAATATAACCTTCGTTAATTGCAGCAATAACGTTAAACCCTTTTTCAGCCGTTATAACTTCATTTGTAAAAGGATTCGTTATCTTTCTACGATAATCAAGAATTCCATTAATAAGCGGCAATGTTTCCGGCATTGCCATATTAATCTCGTCAATATATAAAAAAGTACCCTTATCCATCGCGTTTATAACCGGACCTGGGACAAATTCAATTTCCTGTCTATCTTCTTTATAGGTCAACGTTTTAAAGCCAAGTAAACTCTCGGCATCCAAATCCACCGAACAATTCACACTGAACATTGGTTGATGGAATATATATGACAAAGCTTCACCAAACTTCGTCTTTCCTGAACCAGTCGGTCCTTTTAACAGTACGTTTTTCCCCATTGCTAAGGCTGTTACTGCATCAACTAATAACGACGCATCTGGTGGAACGTATCCAGTTTTTCCTATCAACGAAGTTAAATCATCATCTGAATTCCATGTTGATGGAAGCATGTCTTTTATATTTTTTGGTAAGTATTGATCATAATTCATAAGTTGCTCCTTTCAATCGCTATTATTGCGAGTATGTTTTTTATTCAACGGCTAATGCCTTGATACATTTAGATTTTCTTTATTCGACAGCTAGTGCTACTATACAAAAGAAAAGTGATATTTTCATTAAAAACACCTCATTTCTAACGAGTAAAAAGGAATATTAGTAGTCATATAACATTAATAAAAGATAACTATTTCATAACAAGATGTAATGTGGTATATAATTCTTTACAACACATAATATTGTGTTAGAATGACACCACATGATTAAAAAAGGAGTATTTATGTTGCGAAAAAAATGGTTATTTATGTTGTCCCTAGTGTTAATTATCGGTGTACTTGCCGCATGCGGAGATGACAACAACGAAGATAAAGCAAATGATGAACAGCCCGAAATGCCAGAACCGGATTTAGAAGGTATCCCGGATATTGTGGCTGATGTGAATGATGGAGAAGTAACAAAAGAAGACTTTGAAGCAACGTACCAACAACAATTCCAGCAAATGGCTATGCAAGCACAAATGTCTGGTCAAAATATGGATGAAATAGATCAAGATGAATTAAAAGAACAAACTGCAGATGGACTTGTTGGACAAGAGTTGCTTATGCAGGAAGCGAATGATCGCGTTTCAGACATCTCAGATGATGATATAGACGAAACAATTGATAAAGTAGTTGAACAAAATGGTATGGAATCCAAGGATGAACTCGTTGAGGCCCTAGAAGAACAAGGGATGGATGAGGATGAATTCATGGAACAAATCGAAACACAAGTCAGAGTAGACAAACTTCTTGAAGAAGAATCCGGAGACCTCGATCCTTCTGAAGACGAGGTAAAGGAAGCATATGAAGATATGAAAAAACAACAAGAAGAAGCTGACACCGATGAAGATGTACCTGAATTTGATGAAATGGAAGATCAATTGAAGGAACAATTAAAACAACAAAATCAACAAGAAGTAACCGAAGATTTAGTAGCTAAACTACGCGAAGATGCAGATGTAAAAATTCATATGTAATCCAAGACAACATTAATATTTTATAAATAGCAGTCCGTTTATGCCATGCATGAACGGACTGTTTTTAGATTCATTCAACTAGATTATTTTACTCTATCAACAACCTCTTCTCCCCTAAAATAAACCTTTTTTATTTGACCAATGTCTGTAATCTCCAATCCTGGAACACCACTTGTTATTAAAAAATTAGCATCCATTCCCCGTGCGATTTTTCCAAATTGGTTTTCTTTCTCCATAATTGCTGCAGGATTAGCTGTCAGCAAAGCAAGTATTTCATTTTCATCCAACCCATCATGATCCAAAGCTTTCATACTAGGCTGAGCTATCTGCATTAATACATCAGGCCCTTGTAAAGATTGTTCCGGAAAGTCTAGCCACCAAGCATCATACGGTGGCAAATAGGCATCACTTGCAATAGAAACATCGATATTATTTCGGACTAATTCCCGTATGTTTTCCGGTGAATTTGGTTCCAAGTGAGTACCTCCCATCGGTGTTGCAACTATTTTCACACCTTTTCGTTTCGCCTGTTTTATTTGCTCTTTTGTAATACCGTGTGCATGATGTAACACATCTACACCAGCATCTAAAGTTATCTGTATACCTTCTTCTCCAGCTACGTGTACTCCTATTCGTTTACCGGATTCATGATAGATGCTAACGATTCGCTTTAATTCTTCGGGTGTAAAGAGGATTTCTCCCGCTCTTGGTACTTCATCCTTTGTAAAATTTGCTGGAGTAGCATTTATAAATATATTTTCTCCTGGATATTCATTTTGCCAGGAAATATTTTTAACTAAAAAGGGATCAGAAAGGGCGCTTAAATGCACCTTCTCTGACTTGGTTACAGAGGTAAAATGTGCTAGTTCTTCAAAACCAATGGAAACACTTGCTGCTGCAAATGAAACATCTATTGGAAGACCATGAATATTAGCCCGATAATCTGCAACCGAAAAGTCACTAGCCGGATGCCCGCATATTTGTTCACCAACAGCAGTTATTCCAGAAGTTAGCGCATCAAGTAGAATAGACTTTCCTGCCATAAAATGCGTATTTTCCGTTATTGGATATAGACTAGCTGGAGCAAATTCTAAGAGATGTGTATGACAATCGACCAAGGAAGGCGTAACAACATTATTTGAAAAATCTTTTATTGGAAATGCAGGAAATTGCCTTTGTAGTTCTTGGATTTTTCCAACTTCCATGATGTACCCGTCATTGATAACCATACCGCCATCATAAATCGTCCCAGCTTCACTAACCGTTACCAATTTCCCAGCATGGATAATATATGCATTTCTCATTTAAGACACCACCAATAAAGGAGTTAAGAAAAAACCTAGAATACATGCAGTTACGATTCGAATAACCATCCCAATTAACGCTGCACCAATAACCTCTTTTTCAAGCAAATCAGTTGATTCCGCCCA
>DATGTM010000020.1:0-8446 GCA_035301845.1 Pseudogracilibacillus sp.
GAAAATGGTTTTAAAAGTTTTTGCATGTATATTTCCTCCTTATTCCGACACTAATTATAGGGAGTATTTAGTCTTAAGTCAAAATCAATTCGATTACGTAAACATTACATTTGTTTAACACAATTCGTGAGTATATTTAAATGCATTCACGCAGTCAGGAACTAGCCTTTAGACATATATAACAATATACTTTGTAATCTTTTTGTAATAAAAAATCATAAAATATGACTAGAAATACTTCATCCTTTTGTTTTACGGTTTTTTTCATCACTACTCCATTATAATTTAGTTAAAGAGGTTGGATAAATTCTTTCATAGATTTATATTTTTATAGAAAAAAAGCTCACTCCAGGAAAGATATTCTGTAAAGTAAGCTTTTTCAAATTGATTTTTTTGTACTTTCATTCACGATAGATTATGTGCAAAATTATGTGTAAATATGTCACTTCGGAAATGTACTTCGCTTTCTACTGGCGCTGCTAAGCCACCTTCGGCTCTCCCGCTCGGTGTCTTACCGAGGCTGTTCATCCGGCAGGAGCCTCCGTACATTTCCTTTTAATCCACCTTAAAAAACCGTTTTGCATTTTCGGTTGTCAGTGTCGCAAGTTCTTCATAGGTCATATCCCTTAATTGCGCGATTTCTTCAGCGACCAGTTTTACATACGCAGGCTCATTGCGCTTCCCACGATAAGGATGAGGTGCTAAAAATGGAGCATCCGTTTCAATCAGCAATTTATCTAAAGGAATCATTTTTGCGACCTTTTTTGCTTCTTGACCATTCTTAAATGTAACAGGGCCCCCTAATGAAACATGGAATCCTAAATCCAGACAAGGTTGTACTTCTTCGGCTGTACCGCTGTAGCAGTGCATAATTCCGCCGATTTCCTCCGCATGTTCTTCTTGTAAAATCTGAATCACATCTTGTGTTGCTTCACGGTTATGAATAATAATTGGCATATCGATTTTTTTAGCGAGACGAATTTGCTCTCGAAACACTTCGGCTTGCACCTCTTTTGGGGACGTTTCCCAATGGTAGTCCAAGCCCATTTCCCCGAGAGCGACTACTTTCGGATGTTTGCATAATTCTTCCAACCATTCCAAATGTTCGTCCCGATAATCGATCGCATCTACAGGATGCCAACCGACAGCTGCATAGATAAAATCATAATCTTCTACAATATCCATAGCTAGAGAGATTGTTTCTTCATCAAAACCAACAACAACCATCCGGTTCACTCCAGCCGCTAAGGCTCGCTCAATCGTTGCTTCTCTATCGTCCTCGAATTGTCTTGCGTTTAAATGCACATGTGTGTCAAAAAGCATGTTGTGCCTCCTTTTATTACTTTACTTCAAATAATGTTTTGTTCGTCTTTTCATCTACAAAAGAGCTCCCCTAAATTAGAAAAAAGGGAGAGACGCCTAGTTTATTTGTACAATAAAAATGGCCGCACCTCGAAGGGAGGACGGCCATTCTGTTACTCTACTTTCGATCCATTGGCTAAATGTTGGTCTGTCATGGCTAAAGACAGTTGACCATCTTCGCCTTCCCCGGAAAGAATCATCCCTTCTGATAACTCTCCGCGCAGTTTCACCGGTTTTAAATTGGTGACACAAATCACTTTTTTATTCAGTAAATCTTCCGGCGCGTAGTATTCAGCAATACCTGAGATAATTTGTCGTTTCTCACTGCCTAAATCGACTTGTAATTGCAATAACTTGTCTGCATTTTTCATGCGTTCTGCATGTACAATTTCTGCAACACGCATATCTAATTTCATGAAATCATCATAGACCACTTCCGGCTTTTGATCTGCTGCTTCTTCCGCTGCAGGTACCGTGGAAGTCATCATATTTTTCACTTTATCAATCTCTTCGTCGCGCTCAAGCCGCGGAAAAATCGGTTTATCTTTATTTACTTTCGTACCGGCAGGAATGCTTTGCCGTTCATAGATGCTCTCCCAACTCTGCAAATCTTCTTTTTCTATACCTAGCTGATAAAAGATTGCAGACGGTGCTTCCGTTAAAAATGGCTGCAATAAGACGGCAGTTACCCGTAAAGATTCTGCTAAATGTGCCATTACATTGCCTAAACGGTCTTTTTTCGTTTCATCTTTCGCTAGTTTCCATGGCTCTGTTTCATCAATGTACTTATTTGTACGACTGATTAACTCCCACACGGATTGTAATGCAACCGAGAATTTCATCTCGTCCATACTGGATGTATAGTTTGCTATTTTTTGGTCAATAAACTCTTCCAGCTGTTTATCTTCCGTGGTTTCACTAACTTTAAGGGCAGGAGTTTCCCCGCTGAAGTATTTAGAAATCATTGCCACGGTACGATTGAGCAAGTTTCCTAAATCATTTGCTAAATCATAATTAATCCGGTCCACAAATCCTTCTGGTGTGAAGACTCCATCTGAGCCAAACGATACTTCACGTAATAAATAATAACGCACGGCGTCGAGTCCATATTCATCAATTAAAACAACTGGATCTACGACATTTCCTTTTGACTTAGACATTTTCCCGTCTTTCATCAAAATCCAGCCATGTGCATAGATTTTTTTCGGCAATGGTAAATCCAGTGCCATTAAAATAATCGGCCAATAAATTGTATGGAAACGAACGATTTCTTTAGCCATTAAATGAACGTCTGCAGGCCAATATTTCTTAAACAGTGTATCATCTTCTGAACCATAGCCAAGTGCAGTGATATAGTTCGTCAACGCATCAATCCAAACATAGATAACATGCTTTGGATTTTCCGGCACTTTAATACCCCAATCAAACGTCGTTCTCGAAACCGCTAAATCTTCCAGTCCAGGTTTAATGAAATTATTTAACATTTCATTTTTGCGGCTTTCCGGTTGAATGAACTCCGGATGATCCTCGTAGTACTTTTGTAAACGATCAGCGTATTTGCTCATCTTAAAGAAATACGACTCTTCTTTCACACGCTCCACTTCTTTGCCACAATCCGGGCAGTGGCCATTATCCAACTGATAATCCGTGAAAAAAGATTCACAAGACACACAATACCAGCCTTCATATTCGTCCAAATAAATATCCCCTTGGTCCATTAAGCGTTGGAATATTTTTTGAACAATTACTTTATGCCTGTCTTCTGTTGTACGAATAAAATCATCATTGGTTATTTTTAACTTTTTCCAAAGTGATTGAATGTTTTCAAGGATATCATCCAAATACTCTTTTGGCTCTTGTCCATTTTCAAGTGCTGCTTTTTGAATTTTCTCCCCATGCTCATCCGTCCCAGTTAAATAATGCACATCATAACCGCGCATACGTTTGTAACGAGCCATTGCATCGCCTGCTACGGTTGAATAAGCATGCCCAATATGCAAATTACCACTCGGATAATATATGGGCGTTGTAATATAAAATGTATTTTCTTCTGACATTATGCAATCTCCTTTAAATCGGAATTTCTTTCACGTGGAATATACTCTATTGTATAGTTTTTCTTTATGCTTTTCCAATCAGATACAATATTCGTTATATTTTTGTTATAGAAACGTAACACAAACTAAACCTAAAAGCCCTTTTCCTCTTGTTTTATATCCTTTATAATTAAATTGGTAATCAGAAAGGAGGACAATGATAAAATTATGAAAACAACTGGTATGATTCGAAAAGTAGACGAACTAGGCAGGGTCGTCATTCCTATTGAGTTACGACGTGCATTAGGCATCCAAGAGAAGGACCCTATTGAAATATATGTAGAAGATGATCAAATTGTTTTGCAAAAACACACATCAGATACTGCTTGCAGCATCACGGGCAAGAGTACTGCAGATAATATATCTTTAGCAGATGGCAAATTGGTATTGAGTCCTCAAGGAGCACAAGCGTTGGTCAATGAAATTACTGCTAATTTCGATGTTCAAAATCAAACAACCTAATTAATGAATTCACTTATGTTAAAATGCTTAACGAATGTTAAGCATTTTTTCTATTTCACATGAACTTCCTGATATATTTCCCGCTTCGAAACCCCTCGGTCTTTCGCTGCTTGTTTCATCGCCAGCTTGTTAGACATGCCCTTCTCTGTTTCATAATAAGCAACATGCTCAGGAATCGTATACGCCTCCCACCACTGCTTTAAAGTGGGGTCAGCATCTGATGTATTTCCCTCTATAACAATGCAACACTCCCCTTTAATCTGATTTGCTTGCAAGTAAGTAAGAACTTCATCGCCCGTCCCTCGAATAAACTGTTCATACATTTTCGTTATTTCCCGGGCAATAACAAGCTTGCGATTACCGATATACTTTACAATGGATTGGACTGTTTCTTTTACACGATAAGGCGATTCATATAAGACAATTGTTCCTTTATATTCACTTAATCGTTCCAATTCTGCTTGTTTGGATGTTTGTTTCTTTGGCAAGAAACCGTAAAAGACAAATTCGTCTGTCGGCAGGCCTGATGCAACTACTGCATTCACAAGTGCGGCCGCGCCAGGTAAAACGATCACAGGAATTTCTTCTTGTATCGCTGCTTGTACGAGTTCAAATCCTGGATCTGAAATAGCCGGCATCCCTGCGTCACTCACTAAAGCAAACTGCTCTTTTAGCTTTAAGCGTTCGATAATCTGCGGCAGGCGGCTTTCTGTATTATGCTCATGAAAACTTAAAAGTGGATTATCAATAGCAAAATGGCGCAATAGTTTTTGCGTATGACGTGTATCTTCCGCCAAAATAGTATCCACCTGCTGCAGTGTGTCGACCGCACGATACGTCATGTCCTGTAGATTACCAATTGGCGTAGGAACAATATATAACACGCCCGCTTCATTCGTCTGGTAACTCTGTTGTACTTGTACCATGATACTCTTCCTTTCTCTGGTTAATGAGTGACAGCTTTGCTTGTTTGGACAGTTGTTTCAGTTCATACTCCCGTTGCATGGCCTCTATTTTAGTAGCAAATCCTTCTGTATACATTAACTCTAAAGGACCTCTACCACGAGTATACTTAGCACCTTTTCCCGCCTGATGCTTGGCAAAGCGCTTGTGAACATCTGTCGTATATCCTGTATATAAAGTGGCATCTTTGCATCTAATCATATACACAAAATGATTATGAGCCATAAATAATCTCCCTCGCCTGAGGGGTATAAGTCCCGTCGGATTGATAGATATAAAGAGGAGGCTCCATTTTCAGCCCTGCTTTTCCGTCACGAACCGCTTCGATTAAAACAGTATTCGCTTCTTTATTCGCTTTTGGATAAACGAACTGCATACGTTTTGGTTCTAAACGATACGTCCGGCACAGTGTCAATATATCGAGCAAACGCTCCGGCCGATGAACAAGAGACACTTTGCCGCCCGGCCGCACATATAACTTGCATGCTTTAATGCAATCTTCCAAGGTGCACGTCACTTCATGACGGGCGATCGTAAGATGTTCATTGTGGTTATGCTCTGTTTTTTTAGGAGTTGGGAAATAAGGCGGGTTACAGGTTACTACATCAAAATAACTTTGTTGAAGCTCGCTCTGGCGCTCACGTAAATCCCCATGTAACATGGATAACCTGTTTGTCAGTTCATTAAGCTGAATATTTCGTTTAGCCATTTGATAAAGACGTTCCTGAATCTCAAGACCGGTAATCTCACCAGCCGTCCTATCAGAAATCAGCAAAGGAATCACTCCGTTGCCCGAACAGAGATCCAATATATTGCCTTTTTTTATAGGCAAGTATGTAAAATAGGATAATAAGACGGCATCTAGTGAATACGAGAATATCGTAGGGCTTTGAATTATTTTCAAGTGTTCATTTGTCATTAAATAATCGATTCGTTCATCATCGTATAACGTGACCATATACTCCCTCCCACAATAAAGTGCCCCAATCCCAAGATAGGGCCGGGGCACATCCGTCTAATCATCAATTAATTCGAGGCAAAACAAACAATCTTCATCTGTACGCGGGCTGCCAAATTGCATGTGGCAAATATGAAACCCTTCTTTATAAATACGTGCTAAATTATCGACTCCTTCACCAGGCAGAATATGATGTGTTTCGTTATCTTCCTCTGCTGCATCCGGATCTTGTAAATAAGAACGCAAATGTTTATTTTCTACGCTTAACTTGTGATTTTCTTCAATCATTTCACCTAAATGAGATTTGAGATTCCCTAATTGTTCATATAACTCACCAATTTGAGTCTCCATATGCGAGACTTGATCAAATAACTGCCTCTTATTCACTTCGGTCCACCTCTTTATTTCGTTACTGGCGCAGCAATAATGTTTTCTTCAATCAACTCATCGATTGTATACTCTATGACTGTTTCTTTTTCAAAAATTTCAATTTGAACAATCTTTTCTAAAATGTTCATACCGACGACTTTTCCACTACCATAATCTGTTTCTACCTTCTCCCACATATCCGGTAAATTCCGCTTAGCGTCTTCATAATGGTCGTTTTCGTATTTCAAGCAACACATGAGACGCCCACAAATCCCAGAGATTTTCGCAGGATTTAAAGACAGATTTTGGTCTTTAGCCATTTTGATGGATACTGGTTCAAAGTCTCCTAAGAAAGTGGAGCAACAAAGCATCCGGCCACAAGGACCAATGCCCCCTAATAGTTTCGCTTCATCACGCACTCCGATTTGCCGGAGTTCGATGCGCGTTTTAAATTCACTCGCTAAATCTTTTACTAAATTACGGAAGTCAACGCGCCCTTCCGCTGTAAAATAAAAAACTGCTTTATTACGATCAAATGTATATTCAACATTTACTAGATTCATATCCAGTTTATGTTGGATAATTTTTTCTTTGCAAGCATGGAGAGCGGTTTCGGCTAATTGCAAATTTTCTTCCTTATGTTGCTTATCTTCTTCTGTTGCCATACGTTCTACCTTTTTAAGAGGGAGGACAACATCTTCTTCTTCGACCTCTCGATTCGAAATAACTGCTCTTCCGAACTCCACACCCCGTGCTGTTTCTACAATCACACGGTCTTGCGACTCTATCTCAAACCCATTTGGGTCAAAATAATATATTTTACCAGCTTCTTTAAAACGAACGCCGATGACTTTAATCATGCTTTACCACCTTTATAATTGAAGTACCATCTGTTCCATGAGTAAGGTCGGGTGAATATATTGCTTCAGTTTCTGTCTGGCTTCAAGCACCGCCTTCATCATGTTGAGTACTTTTTTATCAGTCCAATGATTGGCAGCCCTTTTCAGTAACCCGTCGTCACTTGAAAAAATAGCCAGATTATCTACTCGTCCTACTTGATAGTCCATTATGTCTCTTAAAGCAAACAATAATAATTCGATTCCTTGTTCTTGTTCCTCTTTCTCTTTCATTGTAGCAAACCATTTTTGATGGATAAACAAATATCGCTCGTCATGATTTGTAACTAACGTATATATCAAATCTGTAACTGTATTTTTCCATTCATACACGAATCCAGCTTCATGAAGTTGGATCGCTTCTTCTATATTATTCGTTAAAGCACTTAAGTACCGTGCATTATTTTCAGTAATCGATACGTCTTTTTCCTGGATTAATCTATGTTGAAACGCTGTTGGATCCAGCGGTTGCAAATCAATAATCTGGCAACGGGATTGAATAGTAGGTAATATCCCTTGCACATTTTCAGTTAATAATAATGCTGTTGTCTGTGTATCCGGTTCTTCTAAAAATTTTAAAATCCGATTCGCTGCATTCACCGTAAGGGTGTCTGCTGAAGCGATAATATATACTTTACGAGAAGATTCAAACCCCGTAAAAGAAAACTCTTTCCGCAATTCTTTTATTTGATCATTCTTTATCGAATTTCCTTCCGGTTCCATCCAATGTACGTCTGGATGATTACCAGAATCAATTCGCTCACATTTATCGCATTGCTGGCACGGTTCATGTCCTGTAGGTGATTCACAGAACAAGGTCTTTGTAAACAACTCAGCAAGAGACTTCTTACCAGTACCTCTTGATCCGTGCAGGATATAAGCATGGGATACACGGTTTTTCTCTATGCTGTTCGTCAAAATTTGCGCAGCAAGCGGTTGCGTTTTGCTTAATTCGCTCCATGTTTGCATCCCTCGCACATCCTTATCTCATTACATATATAGTTACAAGTAACTCTTTTCTTTCATCCATCATACTTAACCGTTATCCATTTTTGGATATCATCGATAAGCTCTTTCAGTTCTACTTCTTTTAATGATGTCACTTCTTGGGCCACAAGCTTGCCAAATTGACTGGTTGCTTGCATTTTTGATTGAAGTTTTTTGCCGAAATTAATGAGCACATCCTAACTTTCTTGTACCCACCATGACTCCTTTCACCTTTTTAAAATCGATAAAAGGATTCAATTGGTAAAATAAACACTGTTGCTCCGCCTACTTCTACTTTAACAGGTCTTGGAATATATGAATCTGCGTTACCGCCCATTGGTGAAATTGGCGCA
>DATGTM010000021.1:0-6639 GCA_035301845.1 Pseudogracilibacillus sp.
GTAGACCCTAATGGAACAAAAAATAGGATAACTCTTAGCCCCTTACTTTCGGAGTTTTACTGTCATTATAATTCCTGTAGTTAATTCTATAACTGCCAACCCTAATACATACAATCCGATTGATGGAAGGGATAAAACACCTAAAACAATATGAAATATTGTTGCTATAAACAAACCTATTGGCTTTTTTAAAAGGACACTAAATATAGCGTAAAGTAATACTGCTATCATAACTCCCGCGACAACCCAAGTAGTCCAAGAGGTCATTGTCATCCCACCCTTATGGTCTTGTTGTAACATATTTCAATTAAATTCGTATGAAAGCTTTAAATACCAATTAACAAATTTTGGGAGTCTGTTGCGAGAATAAGATTCGGCCACCCTTTCAAAACAAATTACATATTTTCCATCCCTGTTCCCGTAGTCATCATGAAGATTTTTAACTCGGTCCTTCCCATGATTTTTGAGCCCTTTCACTATGTTATAAAGTCGATAAACCGTTAAGCTGGGCAACAGAGATGTCAAAAGGGAGTTCCGGAGGTTTGCGTTTGAAATTGATGTGATACTTTCCGAACCGATTGACATGAGCTGTAACATAAGGGCTTAAATAAGAAATCAATTCATCGTCATAGCTATGTCCTTCTTGCATATATTCCTGGAGGATACGGGACAAAGAGAATACGTTGTAAAAAATAAGGCAATTGGATACCAGATGGTTGTACTTAATAAATTTACGTTGTTTGACCCGGTCGTTCTCAGCTATAATGCCTTCGCCACCAAAGGCTAGCCATTTCGTAAAATGATTAAAGGATTCACTTTTGTTGGTGGCTGAATGAATGGTTTTTCTCAGCTCTTCATCTGACATATACTTTAATAGAAATTTCGTGCGTATGACTCGGCCAAGTTCCCGGAAGGCTTGAAAAAGTTTGTTCTTTCTGGTGTAGGTCCCTAATTTATTGAGAATCGTCGAAGGTGTAATTTTCCCCGCTTGGACAGACATAGCCACTCTCAACATATCAGGATAATGAGTTTCGATGAGTTCCCAATCAACCTCATCTGAAAATAAATCATCAATATGTTTGTAAACTTCATCTGGTGCGGGCCGAAAAAGTTTCAGGTCCTTCCAATTACGAATGCGTGGCATCAGCTCAATCCCTAGCAGGGCAGATAGACCAAAAACTGTTGCACTCTGTCCCTGTGTATCCGCGTGAAGGATGTTGGGTTGGATGGGTGTTTTTTGGTTCATCAAAATATCTAAGATATGGATGCCTTCCCATACCCCACAAGGAATAAAATTACTGAATAAAGCAATATAGGTGTCGGAGACATGATAATAACCAATACCTCCGTATCCGCCGTACCGGATATGATTTTCGGATAAAAGATTTTGCTCGTACAAATCCCACATGGTCCCGTCAGCTGATGCTCTTTTCCCCTCTCCCCAATGTTTGGGGAGATCAAATTGGTTATAGGCATTCGTAATATACTGGATAGCTTGATCCAAATCGTCCATGCCAACATGACGTTGATTAATCCATGCAATTTGTTTGCGATCCGCATTTCCCAGGGAGCGAGCTGTCTGTGTTGGTCCTAAATTACACCCATAGCAAAACGTATTCGTCAGATATCGCTCCACTTCATTGTCTAATTTGGCCTCATGGCCTGAGACAGGACCGAAGAAACGGGTCCAGTTTAACCAATATTCGGTGTCCGCTAACATATCCAGGACACTAACGTTCTCAAGCTTTTCGGCAATATACTTTTCCAGTTCTCTTAACTTGGCGGGGCGTTTGGCTTTCTTAGATTTTTTGATGGTCACTTCTCCCTTTTCAATTTTTACCTGTTCATGCTTTGGGATGGCTTGATCCGTTTCCCTGGATACTTGTTGCAACGCTTGTTGCGTTTTTCGCCTAAATTCATAGCCGGACACAGGCAGATTGACTTGATGGCAAAACGCTGTTCGTTTTTCTTCGTATTCCTCCCACGTGATAAGTTGTTTCCGGTAATCCGCATATTTCTCACTTCCTGCAATATATAAATCGCCGGCTTTCAACTCCAACGCTACCCGGGAAAAGACACAGACCTCAAAATGACGACGATTTATTTCTTCAGGGGCCTTTCCTTTTTTCTTTTTCGGGCTAATCCATCGCCACCAAGCCTCAGGGATCCAGGACAAATCCAAGATGGGGGCTTTTTCCTTGGATGCTTCGTTATCTGTCGCAGCTATCACGGGAAGCCATTCTTTTTTGGAACGTTGCTGGGTGAGAAGGAAAGAAATGGCCTCCTCTAACGCCTTATCCTGCGTTGTGGAACGAAATGTGATGGCACGAAAAATTTTATATAGTGTAGGGCGATGACTTTTATAAAACTGCCATAGGAAGGAATAGTAATTGTTGCCGCTGAAAGCCAAATGGCTTTCACAGTCTTGCACGATTTGTTTTTCTTCCTGGCCGACGGCTGTTTGTATGGCTTGGAGGCGTTCTTCGGCATCCCCTTCCGACTGATAGGCCAACAGCATGTCGTGAAACGTTGCGATTAAGGCGTCTGTTCGCTTTTGCGCCTTTTCTTGGTGATCTTTGAGGCGCTGCCGCCCTTTTTTATGTATACTCATCATTCTTTTGATGACCATTTCCCCGATGTCATCCAACACTTTGGCTAATTGGCTGGATGCGAGCGAAATAGCAAGCGCATATCGTTTCTTGGGTTCCATTTCTGTCATACGGTAAGCATTGAGAGTCTGAGCTTCTGCGGCCATTTGTTTTACTTTGATATGCGGAATATGTTGGAGCATCTTTGTATCAATACGAAGTTCTGTTAACCAATTTTCGCGGGCAACTAAACTTCTTAATTGGGTTAAAGTCGCTCTTTTGGCATCTTCCTTCAGTTCGTTCCACAGGGTATATGTGGCGTCTTCTCCAACTTGAAAAAGGCGTCCTAAACGGTCCTTTTGTTCGTCATCAAGGGAAGCATCGATTTTATCATATAGAACCCGATAAGATTTCTTCCGCACCTCATTGGATGCCTGTTTAAGCGTATTAAAGACAGGCAGTTCAAAACGCTGTCGTATCAATTCCTCAATGGCAGCATTTACCAGGTCAGCCGGGTCATCTTTACTAAAGGCCAGTGCCGTCATCGTATCGGTCATCACCTTGGAGCCCTCTTGGTCGAATGGTTGAATTTGGAGATAGTCCCGGACAAAACGGACATGCCGCTTAGCTGTTCTTGAGGAACTATAACTTTTCCAGGCTTCTTTTTCAGGTAGAGGTAACAGCGCCTTTTGGGCGATATGTCGTACAATCACCTCCGGGATTGCAGCAACGCTTGTAAAAATCCCCAGCTTTTGGACAGATTTCATCAAAACCAATAAGGCTAATTGTTGCAGGCTTCCTTTGGATTTGGATGCCGCCCAGCCAATCTCCTTGCGTTGAGGCGTATAAATGTCATCTAATTCTTTTTCCGTCAGTGTACTCTTGATTCTGGGGTAGGTCGTATCCTGTATACTTGGCATTTGTGTTATACACTCCATGTTAGAATATTTAGATAAATTCATTTTAAACGAAAATCCTGCCTAATGACAGGATTCAATGAAAATACCATTATTATATTCATGTGGCCCCTCAATATGCGAATCGTTTCCGTACCCCTTTGCGAGACAAAGTTCAACAAGAAAAATTATGGGAAGCATATCTTGATGGGAAAATAGATCAGTTGACTTCAGATCATTCACCTTGCACTTGGGATTTAAAAGAAAAACCTGTTTTTGATGCTTTTAATGGTATAGCAGGAGCTCAAAATAATATTGATCTTATGTTTGACTTGGCAGTTAACCATAAGAATATGCCAATACAACAATTTGTAAATTCTATTTCTTATACTCCAGCGAAACGATTTAATTTGTTGAATAAAGGTGAGATATCAATAAATAAAGATGCTGATTTTGCAATTCTAGATGCTGAAAAAACCTATACTTTGAAAAAAGAAGATTTATATAATAAAAATAGGTTTAGTCCTTATGTAGGTAGAAAAATAGGTTGTAAGATAACCAACACAATAGTACGAGGTAATGAAGTTTACAATATGGATCGAGGTTTTACTAATCATCCCTTAGGAAAATTGATTGAGTCTACTGTTTAGTATTTAAATACATCAAAAGGAGAGAATTATGAATAAAAAACCTCTTGTTTATATTACAAGAAAACTACCACAAAAAACAATAAATATACTAGAAGACGTAGCAGAAGTGGAAATGTGGGATAAAGAAGATGTAAATATTCCTAGAGAGTTATTGCTATCAAAATCTAAAAATGCTTCAGCCTTAATAACTATGTTGACAGAGAAAATAGATGGTACTTTGCTTTCACAAGCAAAAAATATGAAAGTGATTTCGAATTTGGCTGTAGGATACGATAACGTAGATGTCACAGAAGCATCAAAATATAATATAAAAGTTACAAATACTCCTGATGTTTTAACAGAAACAACAGCTGATTTAGCTTTTACTTTGCTTATGTCAACAGCAAGGCGTGTAATAGAATCAGTGGATTATATCAGAAATAACCAGTGGACTACTTGGAGCCCTATGCAGCTAGCAGGGAAAGATATTCATAACAAAACAATAGGTATTTTTGGTATGGGAAGGATTGGAGAAGCAATCTCTCAGCGAGCCAAAGGATTTGGAATGGAAGTCATCTATAATAGCCGCACAAAAAAAGAAGAAGCAGAAAAAAATATAATGCAAAATATGTAGCTTTTTCAGACTTACTTGCTAAGTCAGATTTCGTGGTTTCAACAGCTCCATTAACTTCAAATACTAAAAATATATTCAATGATCTAACTTTTGAAAAAATGAAAAGTTCCGCTATATTTATTAATATTTCGCGTGGAGGCTTAGTAAATGAGAAATCTCTTGCTAATGCTTTACAAAACCAGGAAATCTTAGGTGCAGGATTAGATGTGTTTGAAGATGAGCCTATATCTGGCAATCACCCTTTGCTCACTTATAAAAATTGCGTGACTTTACCTCACATAGGAAGTTCAACTGTTGAAACGCGAACAAAAATGATTGAATTAGCATGTCATAATGTTAGAAGAGTATTGCAAGGAAATCCCGCAATTACACCAATAAATTAATGGAATTCTATTCTTTGCACGAGAAGACAATTATCTATTTTTAATTTAAAACCTTGTCCGTCTTAATCGAGTTCGAGTTCAAAAAATAAATTTTTTCGAACATTGATTGAGATGGATAGCGAAAATGCAATGTGGTTTTCTGGAAGTTTAGTAAAAGCATATCCTGTAATTGAAACCAAATCCGTATTGACTGAGATGCTTGTGCATTTACTCGTTCGAGCGTTGGTGACGCAACTACGCAAAACACAAGTGTTACTTAAATAAACGCAAGTGTGTCATGTTTACATTAATATTTTTATATGAACGATCTTTTTGCTTTTGAATAAAAAATTTCTACCTAAGATAAGAAGTTGTGGGCGGTTTAGACATACTTAAAACAGGTGTCTAAATTGCTCTTTTATTTAACTCTTATTTGCAAAGCTTATTTGCTACAAGTTATCTCGACACTGCAAGATCCTCTCTATTTTGATTTTTTTAGTGAAATACAATAATTTTTGATCTTAATCTGGGTAGTACTACACCATCATATTTTTTAAGGCAAGTGTTGCGTATAACAATTTTCATACGCAAT
Source organism: Pseudogracilibacillus sp. (assembly GCA_035301845.1). GTDB lineage: Bacteria > Bacillota > Bacilli > Bacillales > Amphibacillaceae > Pseudogracilibacillus. Next base: position 5,702 of record DATGTM010000021.1, read on the forward strand.
GCAATATCCGTGCATTGTTCACTAGCAAAAGTAGTGAAGAAAATTTTTAAATGATTATACACTCATTGTACTATTTTTAATAACTATCTTTAAAACTGTTTTTTTAATATCATTAATTTAAAACTAGACATGTTTTTTAAAATTTTGTTATATTACTTACTAAATGGATTATTATAATTTTTCTAGTAATATACGGAAGGTTTTAATTCAAAAGACAAAGTTAAAACATACTTTTAATTATTTCTTTTAACACATAAGGAGTACGGACAAAGGCACTTTCTTTATGCAATCGTTCCGTCAGTTTATGAGCATCTTTTCCAAATGGGCCTATGTTTAATACAGGAGCTTGAAGTTGCTGCATTTCTTCAAACGGAATACTGTAGACACCTTCCCAGACTGGCAGGTTGTCTTTAAAATCTTTCCACCCAATATCATCTTCGTCATAATTCACATAACTCAAGTCAGAAATCCCATTAAAATAATGAACTTGTTTCGCTTCTTTCTGAAACTTGTCTTGTAAAATGCGTTGTGTTTCAGCAATTTTCTCTTGAACAAGAGGATCTTCCGATGAATTAATAGCTGGGTAATATGGCGGCGCGAAAAAGAGAACCACTGCCGGCGCCAACTCTTGACACAGAGAAAGCAGTTCATCGCAAATTTGAATTGACATTTCCCGCTCATCGAATGTTGTGTTTCCGATAATACGATGTTTCACTTCTTCCACCGCTTCTGCTCCGATTTTGGCAACAGCATGTTCGAGTAATTCATTGTAGTCCATGACTTTTATTTTTCCTACTGGGTCTACATTTTCCCGGTAACAAATATCTTCATATTGCGCTTGGCAAGCCCCCATGGATTCTTCCCCTATTTCACGGAATGTCTTCATGACATCTGCTGCGTTACTTTTCATTAAAAATACATTATACAATGCTGCCGCA
>DATGTM010000022.1:0-5937 GCA_035301845.1 Pseudogracilibacillus sp.
CCCTTGTTACCCCTTGATCTGCGTTGAACATATCAATTGATTGATAATATTCAATATACACGACTAAAGCTCCAAGAAAAGCACCAACCGTTTGGGCAATCCAGTAAGGTATGACTTTCTTCCATTCCACCAGTCCTTTAAAAGCGTGCCCTAATGTTACGGCAGGATTAAGATGTGCCCCAGATACACCACCGGCTACGTATACACCGAATGCGACAGCCAAACCCCAACCCCATCCGATAATCATCCAATCTCCACCAGCAGCGAAAATCTCATCTGCTCTTCCTGAACCGTACATACCTGCTACAACAAGTCCGACAACCCCATCACCAAACAAGATTAATACAAACGTACCGAAAAATTCTGATAACATTTCTCCCCAAACGTTCTTTCTCCAGTTTTTCACTTTCTTTTCTATCGCCGTCATATAAATACTCCTTTCTGTATAAACCTAATAAAAGCGATACGGGAGCTACCATTTGTTTAACTAACAAGCTCACCTCCTTAAGAATGAACATAGGTAAATGTTATGACTATATAATAGACAAAAAACCACAAAAGTTCCTTGTAACTTCAGGAACTTTTGTGGTTCTCCATGTCTCTTCACAAAATCTTGCTCATTAAGTTAACTCCATTTAAACATTTTTTGTAAGCGATGTCAATGACGGGGAGTTTGACTTTTCCACAGTTCCTTATTTGATGTGGTGACTGCTTCACTACCAAATGCCAGAGCTTCTTTCATATCTTTTTCGGTTCGAACTAATCCGCCAGCTATTACAGGGATACCTGTTTCCTTTTTAATTTCCGGAATAATCTGCGGCATGCCTCCAGGTAATACTTCTATATAATCAGGTTGTGAACTTCTAAGTAATTTATACCCTGAATGTAAGGCAAGTGAGTCTAAAAGAAACAATCGCTGGATCGTCAGTAACCCTGCTTGTTTCGCCAGGGCAATCGTCTTTGTTCGTGTAGAAATGAGCCCGTCCGGCTTTACATTATGACATAAAAACTCCACTGCTTGATTATTCGTGCTCAGTCCTTGGACAAGCTCTGCATGAAGTAACACCTTTTTATGGTGTTTTTTTAACGTCTTCATTATACTTTCTAATTGACTAATATGTGTTTCTAGTAAAACAATATACGTATAGGAGCTGTGTAAAAGAAATTCAAAATCCTTCATCCTGCGCAGTGCCGGTAAAATAGATTGGTTTTGAAAAGGCATCTTCATTGAACCCCTTTAACATGTATAGTTGTTATAAATCTATCCAGCTTTATTTTTCTAAAATATACAAATAACTAACTCTGTTTTTACATGAGTTAGTTATTACTTGCTTTAGATTAACTGTTTTCTTTCATTTTAAGGCATGCCCAATACAGACTTCACTTCTAAATATTCTTCGATGCCAAAATCGCCCCATTCACGGCCAATTCCAGAGTGTTTATATCCTCCAAATGGCGCAGAGAAGTCAGCAGAAGCACTATTAATCACAATCCGTCCTGCCCGAATATTTAAGGCGACTTTTTGCAGTTTTTCTTCGTCTGTACCAACGACATAGCCAGCCAATCCGTATATGGTATCATTCGCAATATCAATTGCTTCTTCCAATGAATCATACGTAATTAGCGTGGTGACGGGTCCAAATATTTCTTCTTGTGCAATCGTCATATCATTATCCACATCTGTAAAGACAGTCGGCTTGGCAAAATAACCTTGTTCAAGTCCTTCAGGTTTGCCTTTTCCGCCGACTAACACGGTCGCCCCTTCGTCCATTCCTTTTTGGATATAGCCTTGAACACGGTCCCATTGCTTTTCTGCTACAAGCGGACCAATTTTGTTATCTTGGATAGGATCACCAACCGTAAGTTTATCCGTTTCTTCTTTCATCGCGGTTTCAAATTCTTTTTTCATCGTAGAAGGGATGATAACGCGCGTTGCCGCTGAACAGACCTGCCCAGTATTATTAGCAATGTTATGAACTGCGATACGAGCAGCTTCTGCAACATCAGCATCGTCTAAAATGACAAGTGGAGACTTTCCTCCTAGTTCAAGCGCTACTTTTTTAATATTTTCCGAAGCGTTTTTCATCACTTGACTGCCTGCCGTTCCAGATCCAGTATAGGAAACGAGATCAATATCAGGATGACTGCTAATAGCATTTCCTACTGTTTCTCCGGTACCATTTACCAGATTAAAGACACCTTCTGGAACACCCGCAGCTTCAAAAATGTCGACAAGTATCATCGCAGCATACGGCGTGATTTCTGCTGGTTTTAGGACCATTGTACTTCCCGCTGCAAGTGCACTGGCAATTTTCGTAGACGTTTGATTCGTTGGAAAGTTCCATGGGGTAATTAGCCCGCTGACGCCAACCGGTTCTTTCACAATCGTCGATGATTCCCTTTTTTCCATAAATTCGAAGTTCCGCAGTTCTTCCGCTGCTTGTTTGAAATGATTATAGCCCATCGTATAATGAACTTTTTCGGATAAAGATTTGGGAGCTCCCAGTTCTTCCGTAATCACTTCTGTTAAATCTGCTTTCCGCTTCGCGTACTCCTCCGCAATGCTTTCTAATAAATCTACCCGGTATTCACGCGTTGTTTGCGAGAAACGCGGAAACGCTTTGCGGGCAGCTTGTACTGCTTTATCTAAGTCTTCTTCAGTTCCTGCACTAATATGTCCGATAACTGCTTCCGTTGCCGGGTTCTTTACTGCTAATGTTTCAGTACCTGTGGAATCTGTCCATTTTCCATTAATGTAATGCTTTACATAATCGCGCATAGTATCTTACTCCTTTTATGTTGTACTTTATATGACTTGTTCTATCTTATTTATAATTTGAGTATAGTGTAATCATGCATTATTTCACTACATACCCTAAAAAGTATTATTTCCTATTTTTCTTTATTTTAAACCTTTATTTACATCTGCTTTCCTTTTACTGAAATGATTGTACGAAAGGTTTTAATTTCTCTTGTTGCAGTTCTAATGCTTCCAGCCGTTCAAATTCCTCATGCTGCAGCAAATGTTTGATTTTCTTTAATGGGAAATCAACCCCCCGGAAAAATAAAATCTATTGCAAGTCAGTAAGATTTCGTTCAGAATAAACTCTATAACCTGCATCAGTTGTCATATCAGGTGTGAGCAATCCGAGTTTATCATAATAGTGTAACGTTCGTACGCTTACTCCTGCTAAAGTAGCAACTTCTTTAATGAGCATCTGAATGCCTCCTTCGTTACTTACTATAAAGCATAACGTAACGAGAGAGTCAATACGAAAAGAAAGGAAATCTAATATGTTAACGATATTAGCTGTCGATGATGATCCAAAACTACTTGACTTGGTCACGATCCACTTAACAAAAGCGGGATATGACGTCATTAAAGCAGCAAACGGAGAAGAAGCTCTTGATGAAACCGTAGATGATTTGCCAGACCTTGCTGTAGTTGATGTAATGATGCCCAAGATGGATGGTTTCACACTCACTAAACATTTACGAGAAATGGACGTACCAGTTCTTTTATTAACTGCAAAAGGAGAAATAGAAGATAAAGAAGCCGGTTTCTTGGCAGGTTCTGACGACTATTTGGTTAAACCTTTTGAACCTAAAGAATTATTATTCCGGATTCAAGCTATTTTACGACGTTATGACAAAACAGTTCATACAATCATGGAAATCGGTTCTATGACCATTAACCGTCAAACGTACGAAGTTCAAATAGGCAAAAAAACGTTATTTCTCCCTTTAAAAGAATTTGAATTATTATCTGTTTTAGCTTCCCGGGCCAATCAAGTATTTACTCGGGACATGCTTATTGAACGCGTATGGGGACTGGATTATGAAGGAGATGATCAAACGTTAAACGTCCATATTAAACGATTAAGGGAAAAATTCCGCCTATATGATACAGGTGCAGAAATTAAAACAGTTCGTGGAGTAGGTTATAAACTTGAGGTGGAACAGCCATGAAGATCTCCTTATATAGTAAATTCGTATTCTATACGATTGGAGCCTTCGTGATCAGCTTTTTTTTAGCTTTTCTATTAGTAAACACGTTTTATCATCAATATTTAAAAGAGAAAAACGACGCTAAAAATATTACGATAGCGCATGATATAGCCGCATACATTGAGATGCATCCCGATACAGACGTCTCAGATTACTTATCCTCCATTGCTGATACAGGATATAAAATTTACCTTACAGATGGAAAAGGACAAGCGGATTTCTTTGGAAAAGAATTTCGGGAAGAGAATTTATCAAAAAAGAGTATCGATCAAGTATTAGAAGGAAATATGTATCACGGCATGCGGGATTTACCTAAAGAAACGTTTGTGACAGGTTTCTTTTCCGATGAACTTGCAAATACGGCCGGTGTGCCCCTTCTTATTGACGATGAAAACTACGCTTTATTTATTCGCCCTGATATCAAATTTTTATTTCAGGAAGTGCATTATATATTAGGTGGAATATTCGTTGGTATGGCTATTATCAGTATCATATTTATGTTGTTTGTCGCCCGTAATTTAATCCGGCCGCTTTCGCAATTAACCAAAGCTACAAAACAAGTCGGAGAAGAGGAATTTGCCATTGATTTACCAGTAAACCGGGTGGATGAAATTGGTCAATTAGCGAACAGTTTTCAAACGATGACCAATCAGTTGGAAAAATCTGATCAAATGAGAAAGCAATTTATAAATGATGTGTCCCATGATTTCCAAAGCCCTTTACAAAATATTAAAGGCTATGCTGCTTTGATTGAAGAACCTGAAACAGATGAAGCAGATCGAACTTACTACGGACAAATTATTCAAACCGAAACAAACAGACTTTCCTCTTTAACCAAACAACTTTTACTACTTACGTCACTGGATAGCTTGACGGAACATAACGAAATGAATGTAGTCGCGATAGACCGACAAATTAAAACCGCTTTGCAAGGGGTCAGATGGCAAATTGAAGAAAAGAACATCGCCGTATCTTTAGAAATAGATGAAGTTGAAATCAAAGGTCACGAGGGATTTCTCGAAAAAATCTGGGAAAATATGTTATCAAATGCCATTAAATACACGGACCCTGGCGGCATGATTGATATTCAATTGTCGAATGAAGCAGAGGAGATTCGTTTTGTCATTAAAGATACCGGAATCGGAATGGATTCAGAAACAATTACTCATGTATTTGATCGCTTTTATCGTGCAGATACTGCCAGACATACAGCTATTGAAGGAACAGGACTCGGGCTTGCTATTGTAAAGGAAGTAATTGAACTCCATGGTGGGCAAATTTCCATAGAGAGTCATCCAGATGAAGGAACGACATTTACAATTACATTACCAAAATAAATAATTGTTCATCTTCCGTTCATCTTTGTTTTGTATACTAGGTATAGAATTTATCAGGAGGAATGAAAAATGAATGAAATTTGGAGTAAACGACTAATTCGCTTCGCTGCAGTATTCGGATTAATCGGTGCTGTGATTGGATCGCACATGGCTGGAGCAGGGTCTCCTGCATTTAAAGCAGTTCATGCGCATATTCTTGTTGTCGGCTGGTTATCTGTATTTGCGTGGGGTATGTATTATAAAGTATTTCAAGTCAAAGCAAAGAAATTAATGAACTGGCAAGGATGGACCGGAATGATTGGCGTCATCGGATTAACTGTTGGTATGTGGTTAGAATTTGTCCGGCCATTCGGTGATTCAAAAGCAATTATTCTACCCGTTTACATTGGCGGCGGAGTCATCTTATTAGTCAGCTTCTTCCTTTTCGCAATTGTTACATTTATCGGAGAAGACAAAAAAGCATAAATTTTCTAAAGCCCGTGTGAGAGCCTACTAATTTCGGAAGTAGAATTCACACGGGTTTTCTTATTTTAGTATAGATGCTGTTTCTTTCTTTTTGGGGAATTTTTTTCGGTCGCTTCAGATGGTTCAT
>DATGTM010000023.1:0-8593 GCA_035301845.1 Pseudogracilibacillus sp.
TTTAAATATACTCACGAATTGTGTTAAACAAATGTAATGTTTACGTAATCGAATTGATTTTGACTTAAGACTAAATACTCCCTATAATTAGTGTCGGAATAAGGAGGAAATATACATGCAAAAACTTTTAAAACCATTTTCTGCATTTAAAACAAAAACTGGATATACAGTATTCGCAGGAATCATGGTTGTTCTATTCTCATCTTGGATGGTATTCGATCAAGCGAAAACTGAAGTTGTCTTTGCAGCTGATGGTGATGAGGAAACAATTAAAACAGACCGAGAAACGGTTGGTGAGCTGCTGGCAGATTTAGGAGTTGACGTGAGTGATTACGATGAACTGTCCCACGGAGAAAATGAAGCAATAGTCGATGGAATGGAAATTCGCTTTGAAAAGGCGAATAAAGTTTTGTTAACAATAGATGGAGATACAGAGGAGTACCATTCTACAGCTGTAACTGTTGGACAATTTTTTGAGGACGAAGATTTAGATTTCTCAAGATATGATGATATTTCTCATTCAGATATAGAACTTCTTGATTATGATATGGAAATTGAAGTAGAAACATCTCTTCCTGTTACGTTAGTAGACGGCGGGGATAAAGAAAAGATTCATACGACAGAAGATACAGTAAAAGATCTATTAAAAGAACAAGACGTAGATTATAAGAAATCAGATAAAATTGAACCAGGTTTAGACACAGATTTAAAAGAAGATATGGAAATTAATGTGATCCATGTAGAAAAGAAAGAAGAAACAGAAAAAGAAACGCTATCATATGATACAGTTGAAAAAGAAGACGATTCTTTACTTAAAGGGAAAGAAAAAGTAAAAGAAGAAGGTCAAAAAGGTAAAGTTGTTAAAACATTTGAAGTAACGTTTGAAAACGGGGAAGAAGTAGACCGTGAAAAAATTGATGAAGACGTGAAAAAAGAAAGCAAAGATGAGGTCGTAGCAATTGGAACGAAGGAAAAGAAAAAGGAGAAGGCTCCTAAGAAGCCGGATTCAAGTAAATCTTCTTCGGACTCATCAGACGACTCAAAGTCCTCGGATTCTTCCAGCTCATCTGATTCCAAGGATGACGATGAAAAATCAGAGGAACCATCTGGTGAAAGTATGACCATGGAAGCAACAGGCTACGGACCGGATTGTACAGGTTGTTCTGGTGTTTCTGCTACAGGAATGGATTTAACAGATGGCGGCAAAGTGATTGCTGTTGACCCGAGCGTGATCCCGCTTGGATCTAAAGTATGGGTAGAAGGCTATGGAGAAGCAGTTGCAGGCGACACTGGTGGAGACATTAAAGGGGATCGTATTGATGTATTGATGGACTCAGAATCGAAAGCTTCCAGTGACTGGGGTCGTCGTAGTGTAGAGGTAAAAGTACTTGACTAATAAATAAGTAACATAAAGATTCGGTAATCTATGTGATGATTATCGAATCTTTTTTTATTCTCTCAAAACGCTTCGGGAGAATTAGAAGGCCCTTTCTGGATTTCTTTTCAAAGCGGTTATGGTAAAATGTAGAAAGATAATACAGGAAAGAGGCAATAACGTGAGGATAAAAGAAATCATAGTAGTGGAAGGAAAACATGATACAACTAAAATACAACAAGCAGTAGAAGCAGATACGATTGAGACGAATGGTTCGGCGGTTAATAAGTCAACTTTAGCTATGATTGCACATGCACAAAAAAAGCGGGGAATCATTGTTTTTACAGATCCGGATTACCCTGGTGAACGAATTCGTCACATCATAAAGGATCGTGTCCCAGGCTGTAAACACGCATTTTTACCAAAACAAGAAGCTCGAGCCAATCAAGCAGGAAGAAGTGTTGGGATTGAACATGCGTCTAAGGAAGCTATTCAAGCATCGTTGGAACAAGTGTATGAAGTGTATGAAGCCACCCCTCTCGAAAGTCAAATTCGAAAACAAGATCTCCTGCCTTATGGATTAATAGCGGGGCAAGGGTCGAAAGCGCGTCGGAAAATACTGGGAGAATATTTGCATATTGGTCACACAAATGGGAAGCAATTAGTGAAACGCTTAAATATGTTTCAGATTAACAAAGAAGAGTTAGACCAAGCTATGGCGTATGTAGAGAAAAAGGAGAACATTTATGAATAAAAGATACATTGCATCCCCGAAACGAACGAAAGAAATAGTGACAAAGCATGATATTCATGTGAAGAAAAGTTTAGGACAGAATTTTATGGTTGATGCGAATGTTTTGTCGAATATTGTAAAAGCTGCTGGAATAGATGCTGCTTCAAATGTGATTGAAGTTGGTCCAGGTATAGGCGCTTTAACAGAGCAGTTAGCTATATTGGCAAAACAAGTGTTGGCTTTTGAAATTGATCAGCGTTTGCTGCCTGTGTTACAAGATACATTAGCAGATTATCCTAATGTCCACATTCGACATGAAGATATTTTGCAGGCGGATGTGAATCAAGCGATTGAAGATGTTTTTGAAGAAGCGGAGAATGTGCACTTAGTAGCCAACTTGCCTTATTACATTACGACCCCAATCGTGATGCAATTATTGCAGAAACAAACGGCAATAAAAAGTATGACAATTTTGTTACAAAAAGAAGTTGCAGAGCGAATGGCTGCTGTCCCGAACACAAAAGCGTATGGCTCCTTATCTATTGCTGTTCAATATTATACGGAAGCACGTTTAGTTGCAGATGTACCGAAAACTGCTTTTATGCCTCAGCCTAATGTGGTTTCGAGTGTTTTAAAATTAGAGAGAAGAGAGGAGCCGCTTGTAGATGTGCCAGATGATGAGCAATTTTTTGAGTTGGTGCAGGCTTCGTTTCAACATCGTCGGAAAAATATTAAAAATAATTTTATGGCAAAATACCGTCAATCTCATGGGCAAGAATTTGTAAACAGTTTGCTTAAAGCTTCAAATATAGAGGGGACGAGAAGAGGAGAATCATTGTCTATAGAGGAGTTTGCTGTGTTGGCGAACAGCTTTCATCAATTAGAACAGGTATAAGGTCCCGTTAACCCTACTATTTCAATAGGGATTATTTTTCTATAAACTGTGATTTAAGAGCTTGCATAACAATTTAAAGCTTGTTATAATGAAACGTTTATTTGACTTATCCATCATTTCGTAGTATACTAAAGTATAGTGAGGTGGAGTCCCAATGAAAACATTAAAGGAAATTAAGCAAGCTCTAGAGAATCAGATTGGAAATCGTTTGGAATTAATTGCAAACGGCGGTAGAAGAAGAACAATTGTACGATCTGGAACGCTATCTGAAATTTATCCCGCTGTTTTCGTAGTTGAGTTGGACCAGGATGAAAATGCTTTTGAACGCGTTTCGTATAGTTACGCAGACGTATTGACAGAAGCTGTAGAAATTCATTTCACGGAAGAAACATCGCATCAATTGATTGAAGAATAATGAAACAAGCATTTATTATCTTATTTCGTTCGTAGGAGATTTTACAAGCCATCGGAGCAAAAACAGCTTCGATGGCTTTTTTCATGATAATACAAAGACCAGGTGAAAATTGAAGAGGTATCTGGTATTATTGTGATAGAAGAGTTACAAAGAATAGAAAAGAGGCATGAAGTATGGTAGACAGAATGAGACAAATGAAGTTTCCTAAACATACAAAAATGTGGACTATCATAGGTGTTGTTATTCTTTTAATTGTTGTTTTAGGCATTACAGCCTTTGACTTTGTTACAGAATACATCTGGATGGATAGTCTTTCTTTTGGTGGCATTTATACAAAGATTTTATATACGAAGTTATTTCTTGCAGTGTCTGGCTTTGTGTTGTTTTTTATTTTAACGTTTATCACTGCATATTTTATTCGTCATAGTTATATGAATCACTTCAGTTATTTACAACTTCCTCCGTTAGTAAAGCAAAAAAAATACGCTTATGCTTTAATGGCGCTAGCTGCTCTTGTCATTGGCCTGATTGGTTCAAGCATTATTCAAGGAGTGGGCTGGGAGCCAACGTTAAAGTTATTAAACTACGCAGACTTTGATCAAGTAGACCCGTATTTTGATAAGAATGCTTCTTTTTATATTTTTGTCTTACCATTTATCGAATTTATTTTATATACTTTGTTAAACCTATTTATCTTTTTTGCTCTAGCACAAGCAGGTGCTTATTCTGTGTTTCAAGTATACCGAAAGAGCCGGCCTGCTCAAATTCATATGGCAAGCACTGTTATTGTAATTGGTTTGTTAGTGGCAGCTATTCATTATTTAAGTAAGTTTAGTACACTGTTAACAGATCAGGTGAGCGTTGCGCAGAAGAGTGTTGTACACGGGCTTAGTTATACGGATAAACTCATCAATGTGCCAAAAGCATATGTGCTTGCGGCTGTTGTATTAATTGCTGCGATTTGGATTACATACACACTGTTTAAAGGCCAAGTTCATAAAGCATTAACTCCTTTGATTTTTTACGTCGCATTTCTTGTTTTAGGTCAAGTAGCTGCAATTTTAGTGCAAAACTTTATCGTATCGCCAAATGAGTTTTCGAAAGAAGAGCCGTTTTTAGAGCACAATTTAGAATTTACCAGAGCTGCTTATGACCTGGACGATATTGAAGAAAAAGAAACAGACGGGGCGGGCAGTTTAACCGATGATAAAGTGGAAGAAAATCAATTGACAATTGATAACGTGCGTCTGAATGATTCGCGACCATTATTAGATGTCTATAATCAGTTGCAAACGTTCCGGACGTATTATCAGTTTAATGGAATGGACATCGATCGGTATAAGGTCGACGGAGAATACCAGCAAGTGTTTGTCGGCGCAAGAGAGCTTAGTACGGAAGATTTACCTGAACAGGCGCAAACGTGGGTGAACAAGAACTTACGCTATACGCACGGGTATGGAGTAGCGATGAGTCATGTGAATAAGACAACGAAAGAGGGACAACCGGAATACATGCTGCAAAATATCCCGGTTGAGGGAGACATCGATGTTACTCGTCCACAAATTTATTTTGGGGAAGAAGATTACCCGAATGTGATTGTTAATTCGAATGTGAAAGAATTCGATTATCCAACAGGGGATGAAAATGAAACAAATGAATATGAAGAGGATTCAGGTATTCCTCTGCGAGGGTTAAACAAAGCGTTATTTGCTATTAAGGAAAAATCATTCCGCATGTTTGTATCTGATCAGTTGAATAAAGACAGTCAATTGTTGCAACGCCGGAATATTAAAGACCGTGTGAATTCGATTGCTCCTTTTTTAACGTATGATGATGATCCTTACATTGTTGTTCGAGATGACGGATCGCTGGTATGGTTGATGGACGCTTATGTTTCTGCGGAAAACTATCCATATTCCGAAGCGCATAAAGGCAAGCAAAACTATATTCGAAATTCGATTAAAGTAGCTGTTGATGCGTACTCTGGTGAAGTTGAATTTTATAATGTGCAGCCAGATGATCCAATCGCTCAAACTTATGATAGTATGTTCCCGGGATTATTTGAAGAAGATATCCCGGATGATATTCAAGACCATTTCCGTTACCCAACAGATTTGTTTAAAATTCAAACAGAAATGTATGGAACGTACCATATGTCTGATTTGGAAGTCTTCTATAATCGGGAAGATTTCTGGGACATTCCAACAGAAAAATATTTTGATCAGGATATGGAGATGGAGCCATATTATATTACGATGAAACTACCTGAGACAGAGGAAGAAGAGTTTATTCTAATGTCACCTTATACACCGAAAAAGAAACAAAATATGATTGCTTGGATGGGGGCTCGAAATGATGGAGACCATTATGGAGATTTATTCCTCTATCGTTTCCCTAAACAAAGAAATATATATGGACCGCAGCAAATTGAGAACCGAATTAACCAGGACAGTAACATTTCCCAACAATTAAACCTCTGGTCGCAAGGAGGATCGGATGTTCTGCGTGGTAATTTGCTTGTGATCCCGATTGGAGACACTGTCATGTATGTGGAACCAATTTATATTGAATCGTCGAATGAGTCCTCTCTTCCTGAAGTGAAGCAAGTGGTGTTAGCTTATAAAGACCAAATTGTGATGGAAGAGACTTTTGATAAAGCATTAGAAAAAATCCTTTCTTCTGTTGATCCTGAATTTGAAGACGAAGAAGAGGATAAAGCGGATAAAGATGAAGAGTCGGAGGAAGAAGAATCTTCCAATGATGAAGCAGAAGGAGAAGTCGACGAAGAACCGATTGAATCAGCAGAAGAACAGCTTCAAGAAATCGGTACATTGTTTGATGACTATCAGGAGGCAACTTCAGAAGGAAACTATGAAGAAGCTGGAAGCATCATGGAAGAAATCGAAGAGAAATTAGACGAAATGCCTTAACATAAAAGCATGCTCGTGAGAATATTTCTATATACATGCGAACAATCAATGGAATCCTTGTAAAAGTTGGAGGACGAATCGAGTGGATAGTCCTGCGTCAGTAAGCGAGGCGGGGCTATCGTGCATCGATTCTTGAGCGTGCCAGCTTTTAGGAGATGGAAGTCCATGATTGTTCGTTTTTGTTTACTTGCTTAAAACCGTATGAAGATGCTATATTAAGAGTTGAATATTCGGATTTAGAGGTGAATGTATGAAAAGAAGTGATCGTTTAATCAGCTTGACTCGTTTTTTCCTGGAACATCCTCATGAATTAACGCGCTTGAGCACATTTACAGAAAGGTATGACGCGTCCAAATCATCTATTAGTGAAGATGTGAACATTATTCATACGATGTTTGAACAAGAAGGAATAGGGTCACTTCACCGTTATAGTGGTTCGTCCGGCGGGGTTAGTTACATTCCCTATTATAGCAAAAAAGACTCGACTGCTTTTATTGAAAAATTATGTAACACGTTGGAAGATCCGGACCGGATTTTGCCTGGTGGTTATTTATACATGAGTGATTTATTAGGAGATCCACAAACGATACGCAAGATTGGACAAGCATTTGTTTCTGCTTTTTCTAACCAAACGGTTGAAGCTGTAGTTACTGTAGAAACGAAAGGAATCCCTCTTGCTTATGCGGTAGCTGCTCAATTAGATGTACCTGTTGTGATAATTCGACGCAACATGCAAATTACCGAAGGGCCTTCTGTCAGTATTAACTATGTATCAGGGAGGTCAAAACGCATCCAGACAATGGTGCTCCCTAAGCGGTTTCTAAATGAAGGTATGAATGTATGTATCATTGATGACTTCATGAAAGGCGGGGGGACCGTCTCAGGCATGGTTAGCTTATTAGAGGATGAATTTCATGCGAAAGTTGTTGGGATAGGCGTGCTTGCTGAGGCTCAAGATGAAGAAAATGAACAAATGGTCGAAGAGTATACGTCCTTGATTAAAGTGTCTCATATTGAGATGGATAAAAAGCGCATTTCCATTGAAAAAGGCAATTATTTTTCTGAAGAATCCTAAAATATCGCCGGTACTAGAAAATTCTGTTAGAGAAGATGTTTTTTTAAATCTTTAGCAGGATTTTTTTATATTGACCTCGTATAGTATAGGTAAGGGAATTTGTAGAAGGTGGTGAACTAGTTGGAAGTAACTGATGTTCGTTTACGCCGGGTCACTTCTGAAGGAAAAATGAGAGCGATTGCATCCATTACGTTTAACGAATGCTTCGTTGTTCATGACATCCGCATTATCGATGGGAACAATGGCCTCTTTGTTGCGATGCCTTCAAAGCGCACGGCAGACGGAGTGTTTCGTGATATTGCCCATCCGATTAACTCAGAGACTCGTGAAATGATTCAAGACGCTGTGTTACAAACATACAGTGCGATAGAAGAAAAAGAACAGACAGAAATCGACGAAAGCGTTGGCGTGCATTAGGAGTTGAATAGCTTTTAGTGGAAGAAAAAGCCGACTGCTTATGAAACATAATGTGATATTTGTATCGATTCATCCGCGTTCTATGGAAGCGATATCAAACTAAAAAAACGCTGTTCATACTGGACAAGGCGCTTATGAAAGGAAGACTGAAAAAGACTAATGAATTCATTAGTCTTTTTTGGGTTAGCTAAGCTCGTTTGTAGCGAAAAAATCTATCACCAGTTGATTTTGTTTAAAAAGAGCAAATGAACCGAAAAATAGGTGAATATTTTCTGGAGAAAGCCGTCTTTTTGAAAATAGATCTAAAGAATTTGTTAACGTTAGTTGGTATTTTCTGGTATAATAAACATAGTTTTAGTGTAAATCATACCGTTGTTCTTGAATTAAAGTGCAATTTCAGTTATTATTTTAGCAGTCAAGAAAGATAAAAAACCTTTTTTAGAAGAGTTAATAAACATTTGTGAAGACTTATCAGAAAGTAATGAATGCTTTTTAGCATATTATTTTTAGAAAGTTCATTTTAATCATGCAGTTTGATGGATAGGGGGGAACCTGGTGAAAGATCGTTATGCGATTATTTTAGTTGCGGGGCAAGGAACTAGAATGAAATCAAAACTAAAAAAAGAACTTCATCCTATATTAGGACGCCCGATGATTCAGTATGTACTGGATGCTTTAAAACCGACGTCCATTAAGCAAACCGTATCGATTGTTGGTCACAGCAGAGAAGAAGTAAAACAAACGATTGGCGAC
>DATGTM010000024.1:0-19745 GCA_035301845.1 Pseudogracilibacillus sp.
CTTTTATAATCATCTCAGACAAAGTAGAATCTTCTTTTTCAACTACTTAAATAAAGAGGAAAGACTATCAATCATATCGCTGAAAAATTCTTTAACTTTTTCCCAAAATCCTTCGTCAATATCAAGGTCATCCATTTTATCTTGTATCTTGTCAGAAATATCTTCTAATTGTCCTTTCAGTTTTCCAAAATCAATATCTAAATCGCGAATCTTATCGAATAAATCTGTTAACATTTGTCTGTCTTCTTCACTTAAATTTATATCTTGTTTGTCGAGTTGCTCTTTAACAATCTCTTCCACTTCTTCTTTTGTAGCAGGGTCTTGCTCGGCAATTTCTTTTTTAATCTCTGTCATCAATTCCGTAACTTCTTCTTTCGATACATTATCTCTTTTAGACAATTGAGTCGTAACATCTAATTCTTCATTAGCCGTTTCCATTCTGTCTTCATCGAGCGTTTCCCCATCTTCATCATAGGCTTTATAAATCCCTGTCAAAGCAGAGTGTCCCGATACTTCTACAGGCGAAGCAACTTCAACGGTTGCGTTTTCGACCCCGGCCGTTAATAAAGCATTTTCATACATATCCGTCGTCACTTCTGTAATATTGTCATCGGTAACGATATCAACATCAATGCCTTCTCCTTCTTCTTCATAAATAATTTTAACCGAAGAATACATATTTGAATTCGGATTTCCATTGATATATTTAGCAATATCTTCCCCGCTTACTGTTAATTCCTCCGTGTCAGAAGTATCTACATCTAATAATTCTTTTACTTCTTTACGCTGACTGTCATTTAATTGTTCTCCGTAAACTACTACTGGTTCGCCTAGCAACTCATTGTAACTGTCGGCTGCTGAAGCGGGTTGTTCTTTTATTGTAAAACTCAAACTGAATAACAACGCTGTCGATAAAACAATATAGAATAATTTACGCATTGGTTTTCTCCTTTCATTCTCATAATTATATTTTATTCCAAAACATCTATGAATACAATAAAGAAGTGATGACAACGATCGCTATGTTTGCTCTAGAAGCATATGCATTGCACCACTGCTTTGTATATGATACAAATAGAGAAGTAAACACGACACTTAAATCTACTATGCACGAACATTATCAAAGAAAGTGATGATATATTATGGGAATTGTCCTTGTTGATGTTTGCAGTGCCAACCTCATTACATCCATTGATATAGAAGGAATTATTGAGGAAGAATTTCCAGAAGTTGCTGTAATCATAAACAGTTGCTTGTCCTTTTGTGGACTATGTGCGAACTCACCTTATGCTCATGTGAATGGAAAACTTATCCACGGTAAGACACCAGAAGCATGTTTAGATAATATACGCGAAGCGATAAAAAAAGAATTAGCCGTCTATGCTTAATAGGCAGCTAATTCTTTTTTATTATTTCAAGTAAGCAATCGCGTCGATTTCAACTAGCAAATCCTTCGGCAAGCGCGAAACTTCTACCGTTGCCCTTGCCGGATAAGGCTTCTCTAAGAAGGCTCCATATGTTTCATTCACTATAGCAAAATCGTCCATCGAATTTAAGTAAATTGTAAATTTAACGACTTTAGAGAAGTCTGTTCCAGCTTCAGCAAGCACTTCTTTTAAGTTGTTCATCACTTGATTCGTCTGGCCGCGAACGTCATCAGCAATATCACCTGTTGCCGGGTCGACACCAATTGCTCCCGATGCAAATACAAAATCACCCGCCACCATTGCTTGTGAATACGGTCCGATTGCTTCAGGCGCTTTTTCAGTAAAGATTTCCTTCATGATTATAACTTCCCTTCTTTTCAATAATTCTTCTTCTTTATCATATCAATTTTTCTCCTAGATTGAAAATGCTTCTTTATGAAGGAAGACTTACTCTTCCTTAGCAAATTTCTTTTGATATTGAATGACATCTCTCGCGTAATAAATATCACCATAGCAAGCATCATACTCTTTAGACTCTTTCCTTAAACATGTGTACTGTGAAGGGTCTTCTGCTTCATCATACTTTTTTTGAGAAAATTGGATTGCCATTTCCTGATCGAACGCTCTTTCTTTACTTTGAGCATAATCAACAAATCCCAAACCAAAATTATACGCTTGAATACTTAAGGGGACATCTTCATTGGTTGCTTCCATCATTTTTGAGAAATAGGCGACTCCTTGCTTGATTGAATCATCCGGATTGTCTATACAACCTATCTCACCACATTTACTTTCAGAGGCTTGCATAGGATCATCTCCTCTGCCACCTGATTCTTGCATCATCACCGCCAGAATGACATCAATGTACTCTTCCATATCGTATTCTTTTGCATATTTTGTTACCAGAGGACGGTGTTGCTCAACCCGCTTCGTGAAGATATGTTCTGCAATACTGGAATTTTTGACATTGTCTTTGTGCGTATAAAGAGAGATGCCAACTAACAAAACAATCATGCCTATTATTACTCCAAGCACTTGAATTATTATTTTATTTCGTTTTTTAAGCTTCATTGTTTGTTCATCCCTTTAATGTCCTTTGAATAGTTCTTTTTGACGCCATTTACCAAAACGATAGTAAGTAGCTGCCACCAAACTGCTTGCGATGAAGCTCAAGCCAATTCCGACTGCAATTCCTCTTTCATCCATGAAAACAGAGAAAATCCAAGCAAGCGGAAAACGTAACATCCAAAAAGAAATAATATTTAAAAAAAGCACTTGATACATTGCACCAGATGCTCTTACAATACCATTTAAAACAAAATTAATCCCTAAAAAAGGGAAGCAAAATACCATAATGCGTAAATAATCACTGGCAAATGTGACAGATGTTTGATCTTGAATAAATAAGCGAACAAGTGACTCTGTAAATAATAAAACAGCTAATCCAATGGCACACATAAATAGCACATTATAAAGTAACCCATTTTTCATGATTTGTTTAACACGCATCCAGTCGTTTACTCCAATATTCTGTCCAGCCATACTGTTCACAGAAGTTCCTAGAGATTGAGCTGGAAGCATAATCGTACTGCTTAAGCGCTGAGCTGCTCCATATCCTCCGACAACACTTGAACCAAACTTCGTTACGACACTCATAATTGCTGCAGATCCTGCAGAAATGACAGCCATCTGTAAACCAGCTGGAATGCCTAAGTTAAGGATTAAAGCTACTTCTTCCCACTTTGGAAGCGACGGCAACTGAAAAGGAGCTAATTTGTTTTTTAACACAAAATATAAGCCATACGCAAATGCTGCGCCTTGAGATAAAATAGTTGCAAGCGCTGCCCCGTTTACCCCCATGTCAAACCCAGCAATAAACAGCGGGTCTAAAGCAGCATTTAACAAAACAGCGATAAACACAAAGACCAATGGGCTCTTACTGTCTCCAATCGCTCGCAAGACTGTACTGATAAAATTATAGCCAAATAAAAAAATTACGCCAATAAAATTAATTTGTAAATACCCTTTAGCCATCAGAAAAGCATCACTAGGTGTCCCCAAAATGTGAAGTAACCAATCAGCTGATAGAACGCCTAAAAGTGTAAACGATAAAGCCATCATGACTAAAATCACCACAAATGCGTTAAGGTACCGCTTTAAGCCCTGTACATTACCGGATCCTTTTTGCTGAGACAAAATGGTCAAAGCCGCATTATTCAAACCAATAACAAAAGACAGTACGGTAAACACAATCACGCCGGAAACAGATACTGCTCCAAGCGCTTTAGCCCCTAATAAATTGCCAACCCACAAACTGTCAATTAATTGATAAGACGTTTGCAGAAGGTTAGCTAAAATAATCGGACCTGAAAAAAAGATTAATTGTTTTAAAATGTTCCCTTTCGTAAAATCATATTGTTTTTGCATAAAGACCTTCTCCTAATGCTTTCATTTTACATGAAATTCGATTCATAAACAGTTATTATCTTATTCATTTTATTTTCAAACTATTCCGTCTATGGTATGATAAAGAAAAACAGTACTGAAGGAGTCGATGCTTATGATGGATTATTCGCTGACGATTGGCATGATGATGGAACGTGCAGAAAAGTTTTTCCCAAAAAAAGAAATCATTTCACAAACACATGATACACTTCACCGTCTCACCTATAAAGAAATCGGCAAACGAACTCGAAAGCTGATGAGTGCGCTTCATAAGTTAGGCGTCCAACAAGAAGATCGCGTAGGAACTCTCGCCTGGAATACGCACCGTCACTTAGAAATATACTTCGCTGCACCTGGCATGGGTGCTGTCTTACACACTATTAATATCCGCTTAACTCCAGAACATATTATTTATATTATTAACCACGCTGAAGATCAAGTTATTTTCGTTGATGAAGATATCCTTCCACTTGTCGACCAATTAAAAGACCATCTCAAAACCGTAAAAGCTTATATTGTTATGACGGATAAAGATACTATACCCGAAAATAATTTAAGTAATGTATATTCCTACGAAGAACTTATTAAAGAGGAAGATGAGACATTTCCTTTTAAGACAGATCTTGATGAAAACCAGCCTGCAGGGATGTGTTATACTTCCGCAACGACCGGGAAACCCAAAGGTGTTGTTTATACACATCGGGCTATCGCGTTGCACAGTTATGCTCTTGGACTTGCAGACACTGCTGCCATGTCTGAATCCGATGTCGCAATGCCTATTGTCCCTCAGTTCCATGTAAACGCATGGGGGATGCCGTTTGCTTGTACTTGGTTCGGCTCTACACAAGTCATGCCAGGACCGAGATTTACGCCAGAGCGCTTAGCACGTTTTATTGAAGAGTTCCAAGTAACAGTCAGTGCAGGGGTTCCTACAATTTGGCTCGGGTTATTAAATGAATTAGAAAAAAACAGCTATGACACGAGCAGTTTACGTGGTGTTCTGTGCGGCGGTTCAGCAGCTCCGATCGGTATGATTCGTACATTTGAAGAGAAATATCAAATTCCTTTCTTTCATGCGTATGGCGCAACAGAAACAACTCCTTTAGCTACCTATTCCCGCTTAAAAAGCTACCAGCAGGACTTACCAGTCGAAGAAAAGATTATCGAAAGAACACGTCAAGGTATCTTAGTCCCGGGACTTGAAATGAAGGTAGTTGGCGAAGAAGGAGAAGTACCTTGGGATGATAAGACAATGGGAGAATTATTACTAAAAGGACCTTGGATTGCTAACGAATATTATAAAGACGAACGATCCGAAAAGGCGTTCATCGATGGCTGGTTTCATACAGGAGACGTTGTTACGCTAGATCCAGAAGGAACGATGAAGATTGTCGACCGCACCGGAGACTTGATTAAAAGCGGTGGCGAGTGGATTTCTTCTGTAGAGCTAGAAAATGTTATTATGGCACATGAAGATGTGTTTGAAGCTTCTGTAATAGCTATTCCAGACGAAAAATGGGGAGAACGCCCTGTTGCTTGTGTCGTGTTACATGAACATGCCAAAGGAAAGGTGAATGAAGCCAATATATTAGACTTTTTAGAACCACAGTTTGCTAAATTTTGGATCCCGGATCAAATTCTTTTCATAGACGAAATACCAAAATCATCTGTTGGAAAATTCTTAAAGCGGGAGCTGCGAATACTAGTTTATGAACAATTAGATATTAAAATATAGCGCTATGACAGAAGAGACATACGAAAAAGGAATAGAGTGAATCCATAAAGATTCACTCTTTTTTATTATAAAACCCTATTAAATATGTCTCGTTCACCTTAGCTCATTCTAAGGGAGAATCATTAAAAATAAAGCTTATTTCATTAAATTATACGTGCTTTCTCTAACTACGCCAGCACTGTAGAACATTATTTATTATGTAGCAATAAAAAGATGCAACGTTTTATCGTTACATCTCCGTTACATTTATTTCTTAACATATATGGTTAAAACTTATGCTCAAAAATAAAATCCATCATACCATCTAATACAGAAGTATCATTGGAAATCAAAAAGATGGGCGTTAGCATGATTACAAGGATAACTGCCAGGTAAGACACAATAACCTTTGCAAAATTTCCAACTAGTTTTTTCATGATTGTCCAGCCCCTTTCCTTTACGATTTAACCTGAATTATAAGAATATTCTAAACTATTATTTTATTAATTTCAAGTTCTTTGATTACATTTTTTCTAAGCAAACTTGATACACTTCTTATGTTATCTATTCCCGTTTTAATATAATATAAACGTTGATGTTCAAATTTCTACTTAACAGTCTTTCTTGGCTCATTATGGTACAGTGAATTCAATATGTTAAAAATTATCACTTGAAAGCAGGAGTTCTTTGACGAAAAAATTAGACAAACACAATCTTATTCATTTAGTACTTTACGCTGCCAGTTTTGCCGTGCTCTATTTATGTATCGCACTAATCTCAGCTGTATTCTTTAATGTAGAAATCATTATAGCAAAATTGATAACGCAAGCATTGATGATAATGATCGTAGTAATAATATTTATTACCATAAAAAAATTCATCTATTCAAGTACAATGCAAGCTATTTTAACGTTTTGGAGAATTGGTAAAAAACATTTTATAGCTTATTATCGCAAGGGCTCCCCATATAATCGATTCATGATTATTTTTTACGCTTTATGTATTATTTTTTTGTTCGTTATTCTTAGTTTAACGATTATATCCAGGAAATTGTATTAGAAGTTATAATGTAATTCTCTCTATATATACCTGGTTTCTGCAGAAAGTAAGACGACTGAATTTCTGCATCGCGATAGAAAACTCGTTGTTAAGAAAGAGATAATTCCAACTACTTTAGTTATCGTAATATGGTTTAAATAACAAAAAAGGCACTTATTCTTTTAATCAAGAATATAAGTGCCTCTCTTCATTATAGACTAAGCAGTTCCTTCACATCTGCTTCCGTCAAGCTGGACAGCATTGTTTCCCCCGGCTGTACTACTTGATCAATCAGTTCACGTTTCTTCTGTTGTAAATCATAAATTTTCTCTTCAATAGTTCCCTCCGTAATAAAACGAATGACTTGAACCACATTTTTTTGGCCGAAACGGTGCGCTCGTCCTGCAGCTTGATCCTCTACGGCTGGATTCCACCATAAATCAAATAACAACACCGTATCTGCTCCAGTTAAATTTAAGCCAGTGCCCCCTGCTCGCAACGAGATAAGAAAGACATTCTTTTCTCCTTCGTTAAAGGCTTCGCTCATCTCTACGCGGTCTTTGGAAGACGTTTGACCTTGTAAATAAAAGTAATCAATATCTCTTTTTTCCAATTCTTGTTTAATCAGCTCATGCATGGATGTAAATTGCGAGAAAATCAACATACGTTTGCCACTTTCCATCATCGTTTCTACCTGTTGCATCAGTTCATCTAACTTTCCGGATCTGCCTTCATAATTCTCGATAAACAAGGAAGGATGACAGCAGAGCTGACGTAATCTGGTTAATCCGGCTAAGATTTTCATGCGATTTTGCTGAAAATGATTTTGGGCAATCGAATCAGACGTTACTTGTTGCAGCTCTTGTAAGTAGCCGACATATAAATCTTTTTGTTCCTTCGTTAACTCTGAATGGTGCACTGTCTCAATTTTATCTGGTAATTCTTGTAACACTTCTTCTTTTAGTCTCCGTAAAATAAACGGCCTCGTTAAAGAAGCTATTTTTTCTGGCTTCATTTTTCTGAATTCACGTTGACTCGGCATTAATCCCGGTAACACAACTTGAAAAATCGCCCATAATTCATCTACTGAGTTTTCAATTGGAGTGCCACTTAGTGCAAAGCAACGCGTCGCTTTTAAAGCCCGTATTGCTTTAGATGTTTTCGTTTGATAGTTTTTAATAAATTGTGCTTCGTCTAAAATGAGTGTTTGAAACTGAATCCCTTCATATAACGGAACATCTTGTCTCATCGTTCCATAAGACGTAATCCAAATTTGTTTATCATGGGACTCCTCTATAATTTCAGCTCTTTCAAGAGGTGTTCCAGAAATCACAACTGTTTCTAAATTCGGAGCGAATTTAGCAAATTCATTGCGCCAATTATATATTACCGAAGATGGAACAACGATAAGATGCGGATATTTACTTGATTCAGATAATAAATAAGCAATCGTTTGGACTGTCTTGCCCAGCCCCATATCATCTGCTAATATACCGCCAAGCTGATACTGGCTTAAAGATTTAAACCATTGAAAACCCACTTCCTGATAAGCCCGTAAGTCTGCTTGTAAATCATCCGGCAATTCAAAGATTTGTTCCTCCGGGTGTTGCAATGTGTGTAATAATTTACGGAAAGAATCGTCATATTTTTTCGTGTCGATCATTTCATCAATTTCTAAACCACGATATACCGGTACTTGCACAGCCCCATTTTTCATGTCTGAGCCTTCAATTTGCAAGTCCTGAAACATTTCACCCATTTTATGAAACGAGTCCCCTTCAAGCGACATAATAGCTCCACTATCCAGCTTATAGAATCGTTGTTTTTCAATGACTGCTTGTAATACCGCGTCCACTTCATCATCGTTGATCCCACTAATATCGAAGCCAATTTCCAATAAATTCGATTTTTGCTCCACATGAACCGTCGTACTCGGAACAGGCTCTGTTTCTACAATAAATTGCTGAATTTGAGACGTTAAATACAACTCTACATATTCATCTAAAATGGGTAAAATCGTATATAAAAACTCATATACTTTCTCATCGTTCGTCATATTAATATATAATTCTTTCCCATTATAATGAAAGTTTGATTGTTCAATTAAGTTCATAATTTGTTTTTCTTTTTCACTGTCCCGAACAATAATTACATCGTTCTTATTCGTTTCTTCGCGAAAAGGATGGATACTGTAATCTCCGTAGTAGTAGGTTAAATCGCCAACAATCATATCTTCTTTATATTGCAGGTAAAGGGTTGCGCGCAAAGGATATTCGACAATTTCATCTCGTACAGTCTCGGCAATTTGCAGTTCAGCGTTTCTTTTTAAAATTGGTAACGTTTCAGAGAAAAACTGATCTTTTTGTGTTTCAGAAATCGGCATTGCCTGATTTTTTGTACCAATTTTTTGGAGTTGCTGAATGATATTCATTTGCTCCCGGGCAGGGAAATGAAAAACACCATCCGCAAATACAGTACGATACGTCTCTAAAAATAAGGTTTCTTCTACATCATCTATTTCCATCATTAAGTGATTATTCTGATCATACGTTACAGTAAACATATAAGGAGAGGTGTCTTCTTCCAACTCAAAACCATTATAGTGATGACGTGGTGTTTCGATCGATACATCCCGGTGTTGTAATTTTTCAAGCAAGCTTTTTAAAGCAAAGGTGGGAATTAACAACGAACGCCTGTCGTAATGAGTCATTTGATACATACCATTGTCAGAATATAAATCTCCTGTTTCAATAAACGTCTGACACATATCAAAGATGGCTTCATCTTGTTCTAAAAAATAATGTTCATCCGGATCAAATGAGAATTTTTTTGTAAAAAAATAAGTATAATTGCTTGCAATATCTGTTAAAAAGTCTCGGATATTACGCACGACATAGCGGTGACTGACTCCTGTCTTCATCTCCAACCACAGCTTAGCTTCATTATCTATTTTCAAAATGTATTCAACATGCATCGGTAATCGATCTGTTAATACATTTGTTTCTGTTGTTGCTTCTTCCAGTAAACCATTCATAAAATCCATTGTTGCCTGCTGATCCAACACTCCATCTTCTTTTTGATCCGTGACCTCCAATAAAGTCGCTACAATATGTTTACAAGAATGATACGTTTCAAACGCCGGACATTCACAAAAAGGAACAATGACACCATTTTCCAATTTGCTCAAATCGATTTCCACATAATACATACGTGTACCATCCACTTCTGCAAACCATGTGTTCGTATTCCGATTATAGCTTAAACCGGATACCCGGTTTTTCATATAGTAATCAAAGCCTCGCTCGTATATATGTTGTGGAAATAAACCTTTCACTTGGTTACGATTAATTGTTTTCACCTGACATCCCTAACCTTTTTATAAATTAAGACACCTTTTTAGGATTTCTTCTGCCTGTTAAAATCATAAATAGATAAATCAATAAAGCAATAAAAACCGATCCTGCAGCCACTTTATAAATGACACCATAATTAAAAATAAACGCTAATTGACCAAAGACCATCGCTCCTACTCCCACTCCTAAATCAAAAAAAGAGAAAAAGGTCGCGTTAGCCATACCTTTACGGTTCATTGGTGCTTTATCGACTGCCCAAGCTTGCAGAGCGGGTTGCACCATTCCAAAGCCGAGGCCGTATAACGCTCCGGCGACTAACATCATCGTCGTACTTGGCAGCCAAGATAATAATAACATCGCAATAAAAATTAAAATGACACCAGGAGGAATCACATAAAGATCTCCTCGTTTATCATAGATTTTCCCTGCAAAGAGGCGAGAAATCATTAAAAACGCTGCATACGTAATGAAATAATACTGAATACCACCCACCTCTTTTACTTCAGCATAAAGCGGTAAAAAGGAGGTAATACCACCAAATGTTAAGGTGATGAAAAATAATAGAATGGATGGATTAACCGCCGTCTTTTCTAACACATCAAAACGGGCCACTTTGGTTTGTGTTTCCGGAGCGACTGTTTCTTTATATTTTACCCGAGAGGCTAGTATAAAAGCTGTTAGTCCAAAGAATGCACAAATAGAAAATAATAATGCAAATGAAATTTTATCGGCGAGCGTAAGTCCCAGAGCTGGGCCAAAAGCTAATGCAAGATTACCTGATAGACCAAAATATCCCATACCTTCCCCGCGTCTCTCAGGCGGAATTAAATCTGTCGCAATTGTTCCTGCTGCAGTCGTAGAGAACCCCCAACCAATCCCTTGAATAATCCTCATGACAACAAGAAAGGCCATTGCAGTAATGAACCCAAACGTACCTACTGATAGCACAAACAAAGCAAGGCCAAATAAGAAAACCGTAGCTCTGCCTTTTGTTTCGAGCGCTTTTCCAGCATAAGGCCTAAATAATAAAGCAGAAAATGTGAATATACCAACAATCAGCCCAACGACTTGATCGCTCCCCCCTAATTCATTCACAAAGATGGGGATGGTTGGCAAAGTCATTTGAAAACCTAAAAATACAAAGAAGTTAGCACACAAAATCAAAATAAAATCTTTCGTAAATATTTTAGCTTGCTTTTCTACTGCCGTGGATTCCATTTTTTCGTCTCCTTCTGCTTCATAGTATACATGAAGGAAAATCTATTTTAAAAAATTATATCCTCTTTTTGATAAATGGAGCTAAAAAAATATGGTGCACCCTTTTTTCCAATATAATAAAGTCAAGCAGCCCCCCTTAGAGGAGAGACTACTTGACTTTATATTACAACATATTGTTTGATTGTTTTTTACAAATCATCAAACCCGTTTAATTCACTTGTTTTAGTATATTGACGAGATGTTTGTTCAAAGAAGTCTGTCTTTGTACCGTCAAAATTGTCCACATAAGCCCGAATCCACTTCATTGGATTTTCGACATGTTCAGGATAAATTTCTTCTAATCCCATCATACGCAACATTTTATTGCCGCGATATTTAATATAGCCTTCCATTTCTTCCATATCAATGCCGCTAACATTACTTAATACATATGTTGACCATTCTATTTCTAATTCAACAGACTCGCGAAACGCTTCATAAACCCATTCGATAAACTCAGGTGTATTATACTCCGGATTTTCACCTAATGTTGCACGGAACATTTCGCTGATGAAACGCCCATGCTCTAATTCGTCCCGGTTAATATAGGAAATCATCGTTGAGGTACCAACCATTTTGTTTTCACGTGCTAAATTATAGAAAAACGCAAACCCTGAATAAAAGAACATTCCTTCTAGAAGAATCGTATACACCATTGTTCTTAAAATATTGTCGATTGTTGGATTTTCCACAAAAGCATTATAGTGATGCATAATGGCTTCATTCCGTTTAAGCAATATTTCATCGTGTCTGCCAAGTTCAAATGATTTATTTTGTTCTTTTAAAGAGACAACTGAAGAAAGAACATAGGAATATGATTCATTATGGACCGCTTCTTGTTGTGCAATAACCGCCATGATGGACTGTACAGATGGATCAGTCGCGTATAAAGAAAATAACAGCGCCGTTCTTGTCTGTGGTGCATCCAGCGTAGAAAGTAAACCGATAATCTTTAAATAGGCATCCTGCTCATCTTCTGTCAGTTGTGCAAACTGTTTTACATCTGTTGACATATTCACTTCATCTGCTTGCCAATAGTTTCCTATTAAGCGTTTATACATCTTATACCAATGCGGATATGCAATATCGTTCCAATTTAATATTCCGCTTGATTTTCCCCCAAAAACACCTGTCGATTTATTCGGATTACGAGGCTCTAAAGTTTTGGCTTTTTCAAGTTGTACTATAGACATCTTCCAACACTCCTTCTAACCATTGATCAATACATGCTTCTTGAGACCCTCTTGGAGATTGCTCAATTTTTAAACCATCCCACTTACTTTCATAAAACGTCACTAATTTATCGACAGCTTTGCAATAAACATCTTCGCCGCCAAATTGGGTGTCCCCAGAACCGAAAATAGCAATCGATTCTGGTTTATAACCAACTTCCAATATAAAATCCTTCACTTCATCTGGTGTAGCGCCATAGTCCCAAGTAAACGTGCCAAGAAAGATATAATCATATTGCTGCACATCAGGTACGAGATCAATGCCAATCTCATGCATATCGACAGTTGTTCCGTCACGCACCAATCTATTCTCAATATGCTGAGCAATTTCTTCCGTGTTCCCGCTATACGTCAAATAAGCGATTAGAATTCTCATGAATGACACCACTCACATTCCTCTATGTCATTTGATGTAGAACGAACATAATACGTTGTTTTTAAACCTTCCTTCCACGCTTGGAGGTGCAAGTTTAATAGAACAGAAGCTCGGATTGTGTTTGGTACATACAAGTTGAAAGAAAGACTCTGGTCAATATGCTTTTGTCTTCGTGCATTTTGGCTTACAGACCATCTTTGATCTAGTATATAAGCAGATCTGCGATAAACATTATACGTCTCAGGAGTCAAGTTTGGTGCTGTAAAAGGTATTTTAAAATCTTTTTTCTCTTCGTAATAAAAGACATCAAAAACCGGATCAATACTGGCAGTCGATCCTGCTATCATCGACGTAGAAGAGTTCGGTGCCACGGCCATTAAATATCCATTTCGCATTCCTTTTTCTTGTACAGCTTCTGCTAGTGCTGTCCATTTTTCATCTTCATAGCCACGGCTCGTAAAGTAAGAACCTGTATCCCAAGCACTTCCCTTATACGCAGGGTAACTCCCTTTTTCTTCTCCTAAATTCATCGATGCTTCAATGGTTAAATAGGCAATTTTTTCATAAAGTTCATCCGCATAATTTAAGGCTTCTTCGGACTCCCACTGAATTCCCTTGAGTGCAAGCAAATGATGCCAACCAAATGTTCCTAAGCCCACTGCACGATACTTTTCATTTGTTAATTGTGCCTGTTGAATCGGCAGGGTGTTAATATCAATCACATTATCAAGCATCCGTGTCTGAATCGGGATTAAACGCTCTAAGACGTCGTCTGTAACTGCTCGACCTAAATGAATGGAACTTAAGTTACATACGACATAATCGCCTGTTTTGTACTTTTTCGTAATCGTTCCATCCGCTTCAGAAACTTCCCCTAGAAATTCTGTCGGAGACATATTTTGTGTAATTTCTGTACATAAATTTGAACAATAAATCATACCTTCGTGCGCGTTGTTATTCATACGATTCACTTGATCTCGATAAAACATGAATGGTGTTCCTGTTTCCAACTGCGAAACCATAATTCGTTTCATTATATCGATTGCAGCTACTTTTCGGTGTTGTAAACGAGGTTCATTGATACATTCTTCATATTTCTCGCGCCATGAACCACTACCTTGTCCTTCATCATAGAAATCTTCCAGGCGATACCCCATTACATTTTCCACTTCATGAGGATCAAACAGGTACCAATCTCCGCGGTTTTCTACTTGTTCCATAAAGTAATCCGGTAAACAAACGCCAGGGAAAATATCATGTGCACGCATTCTTGCGTCTCCGTTATTTAACTTCAAATCCAAAAAGGACTCTATGTCACTGTGCCAAACGTCTAAATAAATCGCAATAGCACCTTTTCTTGTTCCCAGTTGGTCAACACTTACAGCTGTATTATTCAACTGGCGGATCCAAGGAACTACACCGCTTGACATTCCTTTAAAGCCTTTAATTGCGCTACCACGTCCGCGTACTTTACCCATATAAACACCAATACCGCCACCGTTTTTCGATAAATGTGCCACGTCTGAATTCACATCATAAATAGATCGCAGACTGTCATCTACTGTGTCGATGAAACAACTGGAGAGCTGTCCATGTGTTTTCCCTGCGTTATTCAGTGTCGGGGTTGCTACTGTCATATACAAATTACTTAAAGCCCAATACGTTTCTAGCACGAGTTCAGCTCTTTTTTCTTCTGCTTCCTCCTGCATAAGGTGCATAGCAATGACCATCCAGCGTTCTTGTGGAAGCTCAAACACTCGCTTCTCATGGTCTGTCGCAAGATATCTCGTAGCCAATGTATGAAGTCCCAAGTAATTAAATAATCTATCACGTTTTTCATCCATATTAGCTGCGAAATAGTCTATGTCAGATTTGGAGTAGACATCCAATAAAGCCGTTGTATAGATACCTTCGTTTGTTAATTGTTGTAAAAGGCCATAGAAATCGCCATATTTGTTCTCTTTTGTATAACCACGGTTCAGTGCTGCTTGACGATATAACTCTCTTGCATATAAACGACTTGCTATAAAGGTCCAATCAGGATTTGCTTCGTCAATTTGTTCTAAAGCAAGTTTTATTAACACATCAGCCTGCATCTCTTCTGAACTTTCAGCTGATAATTGTCTTTTCGCTTTTTCTTTCATTTCTTCAACGGGTAATTCAAGCTCTTCGTTCGCCTGGTCAATGTATTGGTCTATTCTCTCCTGATAATCTGCTACAACTGTCATTTGTATACATGCCCCTTTCATTTTCCTCATTAGAAAATGCGGCATTACCAGTTTAGGAACGGCCGGTGCCCCATTTTCTTTTGTATGTAAATTGATAGAATACAATATTATTTATTGTAAAATTGATTTCTAAAGTGAAAAGTGAAAAACAAACGAATTAATGATAACTCTGTTTTATCGTTTTCTTCTTTAGAAAGAAGAAATCACTACTTCAAAAATGTTTTTATGAAAGCTGCTTGCTTTTTCTATCTGCCTTTCTTTTTTTAAGAAAACCAGCAAAACAATTCATATTTGTTTCTTGGTATTGCAAATCTTTGGCAAAGCATGATTTCATCATTTTTTACTATATATGGTGTTTATTAAATATATATCATCTATATATTGTGTTTCAATCGTAACATATCCATATACCTTTTACAATATATTTCCGCAAAATTTATTTTAAATTCATCAACAACGGATGACTAAACGAGTATTTCAAACACTTCGTTAAATCCCCAATATGCAGTTTATCTTTTCGCGACTAAAGAGTCCATCATTTCATTGACTAAGTGAAAAGAATTTTAATCAAACTGGGCACATTAATCATAAAAATCCGGAACATAACCATCAACGACAGCTATATTCCGGAGTAAATTATTGTTTAGGCAGATGCTTTAAAAAGTTCTCAGAACAAAAACCGCGCACTTGCTCTTCACTGTAATACTTCAATAATCTATCAACAAGCTGATTATATTTCCCGGCATTCTCTAAATCTTTGATAAAAGTATCTATTCCATCAAAGTCAGAACCAAATCCAATTTGCTTCTCTCCACCCAATGTACACAAATGATCGATATGGCGAATTAAATCATCAATCGTCGGTTGTTCTTTGGCCGTTTGAATAAACGGAGGATTAAAGACAACATGAATCAGGCCGCCGTTTTCAAACATTGCTTTTATTTGATCATCATATAAATTTCTTGGATGATCACACAGTGCTCTTGCATTTGAGTGACTGGCAAATGGATAATCAGCCAGCTTCATCACATCCCAAAAGCCGGCTAATGATAAATGGGAAACGTCTGTGAATACGCCCTGTTCATTATTCATCTGTACAACATCTTTCCCTAATAATGTTAGACCGGCTCCTCGCGGCTCCCCGGCACCGTCTGCACATAAATTGGCATTATTCCAAGTGAGACCAATAGAAAGTACACCAAGCCGATATAAGTGGCGAAGTTTCGTCAAATCGTTTCCAAAAGCATCTGCTCCTTCCAACGTTAGCACGCAACCGATTTCACCAGGTTGTAGTTGATGAAGCTCCTCCCATTTTTTTATATGTTTCATTTCTGGGTGTTTTCCAATAATTTCTTGATAAAATAAATCAATTTGCTCTAAAGCATGTTGCCACTTCTCATTTTGTGGTACATCAGGTTCAATAAATATTGCGAAAAACTGCGTTTGAACGCCGCCCGCTTTTAAGCGTTGCAAATTGGTGTCCAGGCTGGGTGCCTCTTTAAAATCCAATAATGTACGGTTTTCATCCCATACTTTTCTTGTTTCAATTTGCATTTTTAATAATGCATCGCAGTGTGTATCAATAATATTCATATCCTCTCATCCTTTCCTTATATATAATCTTCATCACTTTACTGCTGGAAGCTTTCAATGCGTATAAAAAACTGTTTAATAAAATCATAAAACATTTTTTCAGTCGGTAAAAGCGCCCGATCTTTAGAAATAACCGCACCAACAGAACGATGTAAATCAGGCTCCACCACTCTTGCCTGTACGGTCGCACGCGGCAAGGAATCAACAATTGTCACTTCTGGAATTAACGTAACCCCTAGCCCTGCCGATACTAATCCTTTAATCGCGTCCATATCCCTTCCTTCAAAAGAAATCGTAGGATGAAATCCTCTTTGTAAACACCCTTCAATAATTACATCCCTAAGCACATACCCTTCCGGAAACAGAACAAATGAATCTTCCTGCAACTCCCTCAGCTTAATCGTGGACCGGTGAGCCAATGGATGATTCATCGGCAGTAAAGCCACTATTTCTTCCGTAAATAAAATACTACTGGAAATTTTGTCGTTATCTTGTGGAATCGGCCCTAAAATAGCTATATTGATATCGCCTTTCTCCACCGCTTCTATTAATTCGCTGTACGCTCCTTGATATAATTCAAATTTTGCGTTCGGATATTGTTTTCTAAAATAATAAATCGCCGTTGGTAAAATATAAGATGCTAAACTAGTTGGAAAGCCAATATGTATGGTCCCTTTTTCCGGATCCAAATACTCTTCGACGACTTGCTTTGCATCATCGACTACGTTGACCGCCTGCTTCATTTGTTCTAAGAACACTTCGCCGATTTTCGTTAATTTAACCGTTCGCCCATCTCGAATAAATAATTTAACACCCAATTCTTCTTCTAAATTAAAAATTTGCCTGCTTACCGCCGACTGAGCAACATGCAAGCTTTGAGCGGCTTTCGTTACATGTTCCCGGTTGGCAACTTCGATAAAATATTTGATCTGTCTCAGTTCCATCTATTGTCACCTCACGTTCATTATCTCATAAAAGCATCAACTATATCTATGTTTTGTATTGTTTCGATTGATTTTTTTAGATATAATAGAAATAACGAAATATTGATGAAATAATCAAAAAACAATATGCGCCGGAATAGTTACAAATGGAGGGGAAGCACCATTGCTTAAAACAACTGAAAACGCATCACAGCAAGAACAAGCTGTTATTGATTATATGAACGAAGCATACCGCAAATTAGAAGAGCGCGATCCTCATGAAACAGAATTTCTGCAAGCCGCAGAAATGCTATTAGACTCTCTTATACCCGTCTTTGTGAAAAACAACACATACATGGAACATAATATTATTGAGCGCCTCATGGAGCCGGAACGAATTATCACCTTCCGCGTCCCTTGGGAAGATGACAAAGGGGCAGTGCAAGTCAACCGTGGGTTTCGCGTCCAGTTCAACAGTGCAATCGGCCCTTTTAAAGGCGGCATACGATTTCATCCGTCGGTTAACTTAAGTGTGATGAAGTTCCTTGCTTTAACACAAATCTTTAAAAACTCTTTAACAGGACAACCCATTGGTGGTGGTAAAGGCGGAGCAGATTTCGATCCTAAAGGAAAATCCAACGGAGAGATTATGCGCTTTTGCCAAAGTTACATGACCGAATTATACAACCATATCGGGCCTGACACCGATGTTCCAGCTGGTGATATCGGAGTCGGAAAACGTGAAGTTGGTTATATGTTCGGCCAATATAAACGCTTGCAAGGAGCCTTTCAAGCAGGAATATTAACTGGAAAGAGCCTAGACTTCGGCGGCAGCTTAGGTAGAACCGAAGCAACCGGCTATGGCACGATTTATTTCGTCGAAGAAATGTTAAAAGACCGGCGCATGAACTTAAAAAATAAAAACGTAATTACTTCCGGATCCGGTAACGTAGCTGTTTACGCAATGGAAAAAGCAATCAAGCTAGGCGCAAAAATCGTCGCTTGCAGTGATTCCGGAGGATATGTGTATGATAAAAACGGTCTGAGTTTACAAACCATTAAACGACTAAAATTAGATGAAGACGCGCGTATCAGTGAATACATCGAAACACATCCCGAAGCAGAGTATTTTGATGATAGTGCACAAATCTGGTCTGTTCCATGTGATATTGCTATTCCTTGCGCGACACAAAATGAGATCGATAAAGAAGCTGCAGACCTGCTGATTAACGGCGGTGTTAAAGTGGTTGCAGAAGGGGCAAATATGCCTTGTACCAAGGAAGCAATTGACTCCTTTATCGAAAATGACGTTTTATTCGGACCAGCTCAAGCAGTAAATGCCGGTGGCGTTGCTTGTTCCGCTCTTGAAATGGCCCAAAACAGCGCGCGCTTAAGTTGGAGTTTTAAAGAAGTAGATGAACAAATTAAAACGATTATGAAAGATATCTATCGAAATTGTACGCGAGCGGCTAATAGATACAACCACCCCGGGAATCTAGTAGTGGGAGCAAACATTGCAGGTTTTTCTAAAGTCGCAGACACGATGATTGCACAAGGCGTTATTTAAAATACACTAAAGAAAGTACGGTCGATTCATGGTTACATCCAACATAGTGTGTAAAAAAATGAAACGAAAGAAATGTACGGAGACTCCTGCCGGATAAAAAGCCTCGGTAAGACGCCGCACGGCGGAGCCGAAGGTGGCTTAACAGCGCAGGCTAAAAAGCGAAGTACATTTCCGAAGTGACATATTTACACAAAATTTTGAACATAATCAACATATAATTTAAAAACCTGCACTAAATGCAGGTTTTTTGTTATATCCTTCTTATGAAGTAGCAACCATCCATCTCTATTTAAAACAACAACTGCACGAATAATGATAAGCTTAAAAGCGCCCCGTAAATCGCATGCGTTTCCCCGACGGCAGCCATCGCTGGCATCATTTGAGCTGCTTCTGTTTTCCCACGAAGTTTTGTGACTACACTATTCGCTTTGGGTGCCGATATAAAAATAACAATTGAAACAAGTGGAAGAATCCCCATTATGATGTACAAACCTGTTAAAAGGTAAGCGACTATGAACATACCAGCTAATGTAGTTGTTGCTTTTTTTCTGCCTACTAAAATTGCGAAGGTATTTCGACCATTCGCTTTATC
>DATGTM010000025.1:0-5375 GCA_035301845.1 Pseudogracilibacillus sp.
CCACAAACAGCGATAATTACAGTAATCCCTGCGAAAATAACTGCACTCCCTGCGGTTCCAACAGCTAGCCCAATTGCTTTAATATGGTCTGTTTCAGTCTTAATAATTTTTCGGTATCTAAATAAAATAAACAGTGCATAATCAATTCCGACTGCCAAACCAATCATGATGGCGAGCGTTAATGTAACGTCCGGAATATTAAAGGTATAGGTTAACAACCCAATAATACCAATACTTGAACCTAATCCCAGCAATGCACTGAAAATTGGCATGCCTGCAGCAATCAGAGACCCGAATGTGACTAATAACACAATAAATGCAACTACAATACCGACAACTTCAGAAGCGCCACCTACATCGATATCGCTCATACTAGTACCCGCTAATTCTGTTTGAATCATATGGTCGTCTTTTAAGTCATCAAGTTCATGATTTATTTTCGAGATGGACTCATCTTTTAAAGACGATTGGGAATTAAGAAAATGAATATCAGCTATCGCTGTTGTTTCTTCATCATTAATTTGATCGCTATCGTATGGGTCTACTACATTTTCAACGTAATCGTCGTTATGTTTAATATTTTCGAGCGCTTTTCGTATATCTTTCTTGGTTGATTTTTCCGTAATGCCGTTATCAGAATTGGATTTTAATACGACACGCACGGACGCTTTTTCACTATCCTGATTGAACTCCTCTCCTATTTTGTCATTTGTATCTAATGATTTTAACCCATTCATTTTTATATCATTATCGAAGTCAGGAGAATTATTGCTTAACGGTGTAATAATCGCCGCTAATAAAATAATCCAAACAATAATACTCCACCATTTATGTCTTGCAATAAACGAACCTAATTTGTATAGAACATTTGCCACTATTCTTCCTCCTTACGCCTATTTCGATTCAGTCCCTCATATCGTTTATTTCTCATCTTTGAATAAAGAAGAGGCGACCCTGAGCTTCACTTTTTTCCTTTTCTACTGTACCGTTTTGGTTTTACGTTATATGCTACACATTTTTTAAATAGTAGCCTATTTAAAAAGAATCCATGCTGAGTTCAAAATGCTTTAATAAAGAAAGTTGTTTTCTTCGGGTTTCTTTGGGAAGAAACTGTCTAATATCTCCTGCATGAAATCCTATTTGCAGTCTCTTTCTATCCTTAATAATTGGCAGGCGTAATAAGTCGGGGTTTTCCGTCATTAATTGAACAGCTTTTTCGAATGTCATACTTTCAACATCCAATTGTAATTCTTTAAATGCAGTTGATCTAAAAGAAATAATATCTTCCACCCCGGATTCAGTTAATGTTAAAATCTCTTTAAGTTCATCGGCAGTGAGTACTTTTTTATCTATATTTCTTTCCGCAAAACAAATATTATTTTCGTTCAACCATTTTTTCGCTTTTCTACTTGAAGAAGAGGATGACTTTGTATACACAACGATTGCCAACATAATCACTCCATTCTATTCTGAACTACTTCTTTTATATTCTATTCACTCTTTTTATAAAGCCCTTGTTTTAATAAACCCAGATCTTTTTCGAAAAAAATCAATGATTCTTCATAAGACCGTTCTTTAGCAAAATGTTCAATGAGATGCCAAATAGTAACCGTCCTTAAAATTTTAGAAATACGAATGAGGTCTTCTGTGTCTTTAGCATTTAAAGCTTTCATGTCTGTTACTTTTATAAGCTGAGCAGAACTGTCTTCCAATTCCATTCCTTTTGCAAAAAAGCATTCTGTTTTGTAATTCATATTTAAAAAAATATTTCTGAAAAAGGAACGATTTTCTTCTTTTTTAAATTCAAGGAGGAGCTGTTTAAAAAGTTTTGTAAATGTAGCCACTAAGTCTCCATTCACTTCCTCTAAGTAATTAAGGAATTGATCACGGCTTTTTATCGTAGCTAATTCTATTAAATAAAAGAAAGCATCTTCTTTATCCGTAAAATATTGATAAAAACTTCCCCTTGGAATTTGCGCATGCTTTAAAATATTAGAAATAGAAGCCTCGTTCAACGGGGCTCGAGAGAATTCTTTTTGAGCAGCTTCTATTAAATTATTTTGCTTTTCAACAGGTAAATTGAAAAACGTTTCTTTTGGCAATACATAACCTCCATTCATTTGTGACACTGTGTCATTTTTAATCACACTACGACAATACCTTATATTATAAGTGAAGTCAATTATAAAATGACACAGTGTCACTTTTTTTATATTATTATCTTTTTGCTTATGTGAATTTTTTTCACTTGCTTAATTTATATAAAATAATATAATGAACACTAGCGCTCTCGGCAAGGTTTCGTTGATACAAAACTTAAAACGATTTCCTTCAGCTTTGACGTATTTATGTTTACAGATGCTTGCTTGTTTTCTAGAAAGCATCTGCTTTTTCATAATGAAGTACAGACTACATACGAAAAGAGGAAAATAATTGGACACTCAAGAAATTGTCAGAAAATTGCAAGAAAAATTATCGCCTAATCAAGTAACAGTGAATGAGACGATACGGACTCAGCATGGGAAGGATGAATCTTATCATGAAGAGCATTTGCCGGACGTCGTCGTTTTCCCGCATGAAACTACTCAAGTAAGTGAGATTATGGCTTTAGCAAACGAACTCAAAATACCGGTCACTCCCTTTGGATTGGGTTCCAGCTTAGAAGGACATACGATCCCTTATCAAGGAGGCATCTCCATTGATTTTTCAGAAATGAAAAAAATTCAGAACATTCTCGAAAAAGATTTCTTAGTTCGCGTGCAACCCGGTTTAACAAGAGGAGAGCTTAACGAACGACTTAAAAAATATGGACTATTCTTCTCTGTCGATCCAGGAGCGGATGCTACAATTGGCGGGATGACTGCGACGAATGCAAGTGGTACAACTACTGTGAAATATGGTGTCATGCGGGATCAAATTGCAAATTTAGAAGTTGTGCTGGCTGACGGAACCATTATACATACTGGAAGCCTTGCAGAAAAATCAGCTTCCGGATTACATTTAAATGGGCTTTTTGCTGGTTCTGAAGGAATCTTAGGCTGCATTACAGAAATCACATTGAAAGTACACGGTATTCCAGAACATACAATGGCAGCAAGAGCAACCTTTCCGGATATTAAAGAAGCGACCGAGGCTGTTATTGCAATTATGCAAGCAGGTATTCCAATTGCAAGAGTAGAACTGGTCGATGAAGCTTCGATTCAACAAATAAATACACATAGTGACACTGCTTTTTCAGTTGCAGCAACTTTATTTATGGAATTTCACGGCAATGAAGCAGGTTTGCAACAAGATATTGAATTTATGGAATCGATTGTTGAGGATTATCAATGCCAGGAGATATTCTTCGAGACAGATCATCGAGAGCGGTTAAAACTTTGGGAAGCGAGGCATCAATTAGCTTATGCTTATATTCATGGCTATCCGGGGAAAGAAATGATGGTCACCGACGTATGCGTCCCTATCTCTGAACTGGGGAATGCAATTCTTTTTGCCCGAGAAGAATTGAATAAAACAGAGCTGGCAGGCGGGATTGTTGGACATGTCGGAGATGGAAATTTCCACGTTTTATTAATGATTAATATGCAAGATCCCGACGAAATAAGACTGGCAGATACATTTAACGAAACGTTAGTCATGGATGCCTTGAATAAAGGAGGAACCTGTACAGGAGAACATGGAGTAGGTGTAGGTAAACAGAAATATCAACAGCAAGAACATGGCGAAGCATATAAATTGATGCAACAATTAAAACGAACGATGGACCCTAATAACATTTTAAACCCCGGAAAATTAATTCAAATGGATTAATGTAAGAGAGCTGAACGAAGCATATAAGACATTACCTTCTAATAGGGCGTTTTAATAGTGGAACTAACTTATACGAATCATTTATATATACAATCTGCGTTAACACCTATTACATAGCTTCAAGTGCTAGAAGAGATGCAAAGAGAAAATAATGGAAAGAAATGAGGAACTTGAACATGAATATGTTAGAAAAAATAAGCAGTCTTGCGGGGAAATATTTTTCTTTCCTCGTTATTGCTGCGGCAGTTATTGCATTTTTATTACCAGAAGGTTTTTTATTCCTGGGAAGTTATATAACGATATTGTTAGGAATCGTTATGTTTGGCATGGGATTAACCCTAGAACCAGTTGATTTTCAGCTTGTTTTTAAAAACCCGCTCCCGGTTATTATTGGAGTCATAGCTCAATTCGTCGTGATGCCACTTACAGCGCTGGCCATTGCATACGTATTACAATTACCAAATGAATTAGCTGCAGGTTTAGTCCTGCTTGGCTCTGTCCCTGGTGGAACAGCTTCAAATGTGATGGTTTATTTAGCGCGGGGGAATCTGCCACTTTCCATTGCGATGACCTCTTTCTCCACTATCTTAGCACCAATCTGTACGCCTTTTATCTTACTGGGGCTAGCCAATCAATGGATGCCAATCAACGCTTTAGATATGGTGCTCGATATTGTGTATGTGATTATTGTCCCAATCGTTCTTGGATTAATCATTCGACGCATTATGCCAGTTATCGTAAATAAAAGTATTCGGGTCGTTCCCTTGATTTCAGTTGCTGCGATCATCATTATCGTTACAGCAGTCGTTGCAGGAAATGTGGATACACTAGCGGTTGCAGGAGTTGTACTATTTTTCGCTGTGCTATTACATAATGCAGCTGGCCTTTTACTGGGATATGTCTTAGGAAAAATAGTCCGATTAAAAGAAAGTGACTGTCGAGCAATTTCGATCGAAGTTGGCATGCAAAACTCAGGTTTAGGAGTAGCATTGGCAACTGCTCATCTAGGAGGAATGGCAGCCGTTCCAAGTGCAATTGCTGCCGTATGGCATAATATTTCAGGCCCAATTTTGGCTACCTTTTGGTCTAAAAGACAAGTAGATGATGAAGAAAACACGGATAAATTGCAACCAAAAACAAAAAGTCTATAAAGCGTCATCGCTATATAATTGATATTTCATCAATTTTCAAATCGGGCACTGCGTTATTATAGATGCAGTGTCCATTGCTTTAACATAACGATTATCTTCTATGATTGAGATCAATGGCAGATGATATTCTAAATCCTCAAAAAATAAAATCAGCGAAAATAAAAAACCTGTTGAATGAGTATTAAAACTCTTCCAACAGGCAATTTACCTACATCCGTTTTATTTTATTCGTCAAGATCGTCTTCAAAGTCATCGCCAAATTCTTCTTCGATCTGCTCCTGAAATTCTTCCTCGTCCATTGCTTCGTCTTTTACATCTTCAGGAATTTCAATTGCGTCTACTTCATTTATGCTGATATAGTCCATATCTATATTTTGTTGCGTATTTAGGTTTTCACCTTCTACTTCCATATCC
>DATGTM010000026.1:0-36515 GCA_035301845.1 Pseudogracilibacillus sp.
ACTCGTATTGATTCGCGATTACTTCATGGACAGGTAGCTACTTCATGGACACAAGAAGCCAATCCAACTCGAATTATTGTTGTATCAGATAGTGTTGCTGAAGATGAGTTGCGTACAAAGTTAATTAAACAAGCAGCACCAGGTGGTATAAAAGCACATGTTATACCTATTCAACAACTTGTTAAAATTGCTAAAGATGATGAGCATTTTGGAAAGCAACGAGCTTTATTACTTTTCGAAAATCCTCAAGATGTGCTAGAAGCGGTTAAAGGAGGTGTTCCACTCGAGACAATTAACGTCGGTTCAATGGCACACTCCCCTGGAAAAGTACAGCCGAATAGAACGTTAGCCTTTAACCAAGATGATATTGATACTTTTAATCAATTAATTGAACATGGACTAACATTTGATGTTCGCAAAGTTCCTGGTGATTCAGGCGAAAATATGCAGAATATTCTTGAAAGAGCTCAAAATGAATTAAATAGAAATGCTTAACACCAAAGTAAGGGAGGAAAAATCATGGGATTAACGGTTATTCAAATTATACTAGTTTTATTCGTAGCTTTCCTTGCAGGTGTGGAAGGTATACTAGACGAATTCCATTTTCATCAGCCTGTAGTCGCTTGTACTTTAATTGGGTTAGTCACAGGTGACTTAGTACCATGTATTATTTTAGGTGGGTCACTTCAATTTATTGCTTTAGCTTGGGCGAACATTGGAGCTGCGGTTGCGCCGGATGCAGCGTTAGCTTCGATTGCTTCTGCACTCATTCTTGTACTTAGCGGTCAAGGAGCAGACGGTGTAAATTCATCTATCGCAATCGCTATTCCGCTAGCAATTGCAGGATTAATCCTAACCATTTTTGTTCGTACACTAGCTACTGGTATTGTTCATTTTATGGATGCTGCTGCAAAAAAAGGGAATATATGGCAAATTGAAATGTGGCATATTATAGCTGTTTGTATGCAAGGTATAAGAATTGTTGTGCCTACCGCTTTAATTTTGATCCTTGGTGCAAAATCTGTTAGAGCTTTACTTGAAGCAATGCCAGATTGGTTGACCGATGGTTTAGCAGTCGGTGGTGGAATGGTTGTAGCTGTTGGTTTTGCAATGGTTATTAACATGATGGCAACAAAAGAAGTTTGGCCATTTTTTGCAATTGGATTTGTATTAGCAACTGTTTCTGAATTTACACTTATTGGACTCGGTATCATTGGAACATCCTTAGCACTTATCTATCTTTCTCTTTCTAAAATGGGAGGATCTGGTCCAGGTAATGGCGGAAACACAGGTGACCCAGTTGGCGATTTAATAGACAGTTATTAATAAGGAGGTTTTGATATTGAGTGAAGAAAAAATAAGACTAACCAAAAGAGACCGGATTGCTACTTGGTGGCGTTCTACCTTCTTACAAGGTTCTTGGAACTATGAAAGAATGCAGAACGGCGGATGGGCATATTCAATGATTCCGGCTATTAAAAGATTATATAAAACAAAGGAAGACCGCGCAGCTGCTTTAGAGCGTCATTTAGAATTTTTTAACAC
Organism: Pseudogracilibacillus sp.; assembly: GCA_035301845.1. GTDB lineage: Bacteria > Bacillota > Bacilli > Bacillales > Amphibacillaceae > Pseudogracilibacillus. The sequence goes on from DATGTM010000026.1 coordinate 1,546, forward strand.
CCATCCGTATGTTGCTTCACCAATTATTGGTGTTACCCTTGCACTTGAAGAAGAACGTGCTAATGGAGCGCCTGTTGAGAATAAAGCCATTCAAGGGATTAAAGTTGGGATGATGGGGCCCTTAGCCGGAATAGGTGACCCAGTGTTTTGGTTTACATTAAAACCAATGCTCGGTTCAATAGCCGCTTCATTAGCAGTAACGGGAAGTATTCTAGGACCACTTATTTATTTTATATTTTGGAACTTATTTAGAGTTCTTTTTATGTGGTATACACAAGAAGGTGGATATAAAGCAGGCTCTAAAATTACGGAGGATTTATCTGGTGGTATCTTACAAGATATAACCAAAGGTGCATCTATACTTGGTATGTTTATCATAGGGGCGCTTGTGAATAGGTGGGTTGACATGACCTTTACACCGACCGTTGCTTCCGTAAAATTAACTGAAGGGGATTATATCGATTGGGATAACTTACCATCAGGTCCAGAAGGTATTAAAAGCGCATTTGAGCAGTATGAGGATGACAAGTCTTTGAGTCAAGTAGACGTCACTACTTTACAGGATAATCTTGACGACCTCATACCAGGTCTTGCACCATTACTGTTAACAATTTTGTGTATGTGGTTATTACGTAAGCGGATATCGCCGATTACGATTATTCTAGGACTGTTCGTCGCAGGTATTGTGTTGCATGTCATAGGAGCAATGTAATGCTACATAGGCTTCGTAAATAGTTTATTAAATTATGCGGCCAATCTATTCATTCGGTCGCATAATTATTGTATAATAAAATGGATATACATGTCATTAATCATTCAAATAAATGAAGGAGATAAGTATGCTTACGATTGGTTATATTGGAAATGGAAAGAGTACAAATCGCTATCATTTACCTTTTGTTATCCAGCGAAATCATATTAAAGTGAAAACGATTTATCAAAGAAACCCTGAGAATGAAAGCTGGAATCGAATACCAAACGTCAATTATATATCAGATTTAGATACACTTTTAAATGATGAAACTATTGATTTAATAGTTGTGTGTACAAAAATGAATAGTCACTATGAATACGCAAAAATGGTTTTGCAACATCATAAACATTGCTTAGTAGAAAAACCATTCACGGAAACTTCTGAGCAAGCAAAAGAGTTATTTGATCTTGCAAGGGAGAATGGTTTAATTGTTCAACCTTATCAAAACAGGCGATTTGATAGTGATTTTTTAACCGTGCAAAAAGTGATTGAATCAGGAGTATTAGGGGATTTGCATGAGATAGAAATGCATTATGATTATTTCCGACCCGAAGTGCCAGAGTCAAGTACGGAGCTAACTGTAGATGATGCTTATTTGTATGCACATGGCACGCATACAGTTGACCAAGTAATTAGTTACTTTGGAAAACCTGATGATATTCATTATGATATACGGCAATTGCTCGGTAAAAATCGAATGAACGATTATTTTGATCTGGATTTTTATTATAATTCCTTGAAAATATCTGTTAAATCGAGCTATTTTAGAATAAAAGAAAGACCAAGTTTTGCAGTATATGGTAAAAAGGGGTGTTTTATTAAACAAACCAAAGACCGTCAAGAAGAACATTTAAAACTATTCTACATGCCACATCATAAAGATTTTGGTTTGGACACATTAGAACATTTTGGAGTATTAACATATGTTGATCAATCTAATGTTTATCAAGAAGAAAAAGTACCTACTGTACCAGGAGATTATGGTAGAATTTATGATGATTTATACGAAGCCATTGTAAATGGGGAAGAAAAAGCAATAAAAGATGAAGAAACCATTTGGCAATTAGAAATTTTAGAAACAGGTCTGAAGACAATCCAGTAAGTGAATGGAAGGGGGAGCTTTTCATGAATATAGGCACAATTAGTACGAGCTTTATTACCGATAACTTTATTGAAGCGTTAAAAGAAGAGGGTTCTTTCACTTTAACTGCTGTCTATTCGCGTACAGAGGAAAAAGCAGCTAATTTTGCTGAAAAGCATGGTGCAGATCACTATTTTACAGATCTTGAAGCGATGGCTAATAGTGAAATCATAGACTGTGTTTACATTGCCTCGCCAAACTCGATGCATTTTGAACAAACATTATTGTTTTTAAAAAATAAAAAACATGTTATTTGTGAGAAACCGATCTTTTCAAATAAAGCAGAACTCGTAAAAGCTTATGAAGTAGCGGAAGCGAATAATGTGTATTTATTTGAAGCGATGCGAAATATAGTCACTCCAGGCTTTCAATTATTAAAAGATAACTTACATAAATGTGGGGATATTCGCAGTATTGTGCTGAACTATTCGAAATACTCTTCACGTTATACAAAGGTATTAGATGGTGAAGAACCGAATATATTTTCATTGAATTTTTCAGGAGGTGCTTTGGTAGACTTAGGTGTATACCCGTTATCCGCGGCCACTTCACTATTCGGCACCCCAATTGATACAGCTTACTATCCAACTAAAATATCAACAGGCGTTGATGGATCTGGAACATTAATACTTACCTATCCCACTTTTATTTGTACTATTTTATGCTCGAAGATATCTACATCTCATAATTCTTCAGAGATTCAAGGAGAAAAAGGTACATTTGTTGTTGATGATATGGGGGATTTTGCTAATATTACATTTAAAGATAATCATACAGTTGATGAAGCGACATTGATAAATGGATATTCGCATCATGATATGATTTATGAAGTAAAATCTTTTATTAACATCATAAAAGAACATAACCAAAAGAAATATGAAGGATTAAAAGAAATAAGTGCCACCGTTTTAGAAATTACCGAAAAAGGAAGGAAAGAAAATAATATCATCTACGCAGTGGAAAAATGAGGTTATATAATACATTCCTTCATACAGAAAGATTATGACTAAAATAACGTGTAAATATGTCACTTCGGAAATGTACTTCGCTTTTTAGCCGGCGCTGTTAAGCCGCCTTCGGCTCTGTAATGCAGCGTCTTACCAAGGCTTCTCATCCTGGAGGAGTCTTCGTACATTTCCTTTGTTTCATTTTTTTTGCACACTATGTTAGATGTAACCAGAAAGAAATCCGAACAATTGAGAAGAATTAATTTGTTCGGATTTTAAATGTATTTTTATTTAAGAAAGACCAGCTATAAAAAGTTAAGATGAAATAAAAGTTTTTAGCTGTCTTCGAAAGAGGGATTCAATAAGTAATAAAAACTGGCACTGAGTTATGCAAGAGAAGCTTTTATATCTTATCGACACGCAATTTGCTTCCCTTATACGATATCAATGATTAGCGCTGAGATAAGGTTTATTTAACTGTAAATGATTCTTCTTTTTGACATAGACTGGAATAAGCTCGATCTATGATGTATTCTGTTGCTTAGATTTTCTTTGTATCATTGTGGGGTTATTTTTTAGTAGCATCCCGCCAGTTGAACATGCCTTTTAGCGAAAAATCTGATCTATCTTCTTAATCTCATCATCTGTCAGGTTGACTTCAACTGCCTTTAAGTTATTCAGTACTTGTTCAGGTCGTTTGGCTCCGGGGATTACGGCATCGATAGCTTCACGCGTTAAATACCAAGCAAGTACGATTTGTGCAATGTCAGCTTGTTTGGCATCAGCAATAGGCCGTAATTGTTCCACCTTATCTAAATTCTTGGCAAACGCTTCTCCTTGCAAATGGGATTTTTGAGCGCGATGATCATCGAAAGTCATGTTTTTATTGTATTTACCAGCTAAAATACCGGAAGCAAAAGGGAAAAACGGGACGAAGGATATACCATGTTCCACCATATATGGAAAATAGGTTGTCTCTGCACTACGCTCCAATAAATTATAGTGACCTTGATAAACATCCACATAGCCGTCTTTATTCGCTTCTTTTAGTTGATCTGGTGTAAATTTCGATACTCCGATAGATCTAATCTTACCTTCGTCACGAAGCAATTTTAAGGCGCCAACCGACTCGTCTTTCGGAGTATAGTCATCCGGATTATGAATATAAAATAAATCGATGTAGTCGGTTTTCAGTCGTTGTAACGCTTCGTCCACAGACTTCGTTAAAAACTCCGGTGTGTTGTTCAGAATGATATCATCGCCCACGAATTCATGCGCCGCTTTAGTAGCGAGAATAGTTTCATGTCGCTTCCCAGTTTCTTTTAATATTTCACCAATTAGTTCCTCAGACCGGCCGAATCCATAATAAAAAGCTGTATCAATGAAATTCATGCCGTTTTGAATGGCCGTTGTGAAGACCTCTCTGCTCATTGATTCATCAACTTGGGGAAAAAGGTTCTGTCCTCCAACAGCCATCGCTCCAAGCCCGATGGGGTTTACTTCAAGATTCGTGTTTCCAAGCCGTTTTAATATTGTCATTATTATTCCTCCTTTAATTGACGTAAGTGTAACGAAAACCGTTCATCAAGGTCAATGAATTCATTTTTGATGGAGTGAAATCCACTTTTCGGCAATAGTTTATACATAGAGTGGACCTTAATATGCCTTCATGCATTTCTAAGATAAAACATCCTCAAATAAAATGAATTTCTTATCTTTTGAAAATAATTATATTACGTTTGTAAGGTTATAAAACTCAATTTTACTATAATTTGAAATGTCGCAATTAAAGTTGTTCATACTTATTTGCTGAATCATGCCAGATAATCAAGAGCATAGCCTTTATTCATATTTTCAGAAGAATTCGCTCACAATCGCTTAGTAAGAATCATACAATAAAAGCCCTATCTTAATACAGTCCTTATATTAGTAGAACTTGTTTACAAAGGTACGATAACTCAACGTACTAGTATTAATGTTGTTCTCTCTAATACATATATATTAACTCAGAGTTAATATGAAAATGATGAATCCTATTTCAAGAAACAGAATCCATCATTTGTTCATCGCGCTTCATAAAGAAGACTTTCTACTATTACTTCATGTTGCACCTTAACTTCCAAAGGATTCATTATTTTTCTTTTGGAAGATTTGTTTAACGTTTTCGTCAATCTCATCTCGAGATAAACGAAAGGATGCTTCACTAGAACCATAACCAATTTCCAGTTTCCCCTGCTGTAAATCCTGAAAAACCTTCTCCACAAATTCGTCTGTCGGAACAGCTGAATCATGATAGCCGCTCGTATTTACTAAAGGCGGTGCTACTTCAACAATCTTTACAGGCGTTTTTGAAAGCTGATGCCTTAAACTAATGGTGAATGAGTGTATGGCTGCTTTTGTCGCTGCATAGATGGGCGCAAATGGGTCTGGGGTAAATGCTTGGAAGGAAGTTATATTGATCATAAACGCATTTTCTTTCTTCGCAAAATACGGTGCAAACATCATAGCAATATGTATCGCGCCTTCCTGATTTGTCGTGATTTCTTTACTATAATCTTCCCATTCTTCCACTGCATTAACTTCCAGCATATTAAATCGTTTAAGCATTCCAGCGTTATTGACGAGCGCATTAACATCTGGGTAATGAGTCGTTATCCATTCGAACAAAGCTTTTCGATCCTCTGAATGTGCCACATCACATACTCGTGTAATAATACTTGGAAACTGACGCTTTGTTTCGTGAAGCTTTTCTTCATCTCGACCACATACGATAACGGTATTTCCTGCATTTATAAAACGTTTTGCAAAAGCAAATCCAATTCCAGAGGTCCCTCCTGTTATCAACACGGTATTTCCTGATAATTCCATTGCTCATCATCCTTCTTTTCATACTTTATAACTTATATTCTCCCGTATTATGTGTACAACATACAAGTCTTTTGTTTATCTGTGTTCAACAGATAATATGACCTTTAGAAACTGCAATTAGAAAATATATCATTGTGGGACGAACACAGGAAGGAAAGATGTTTTGCGAAGCAAGATGCAGATTTCTGTGAAAATAGAGTAAGAAAATATTTAAAGTAACAATAAGAATTTGCAACGAAGCGAAAGAACAAGCGTACCTCTTATTTACCCCAGTCCTTTCTGAATTACCATTTTTGAGCTTGGAAAGCCAATTCCTTCATTTTTTCTATATGTGACACACCATCTCTTGTAGAGAAAATGAACACTTTTCAGCTCTATTTCATTTATATCTAGGCTATAGTCCATTAATATAACTGTAAGTAACTTCTCTTATACATTTTTTGTCAAATACAAAGGTAATAAAGCGGTGTTTGTTTATAAGTTTCTTTTTCTGAAATTATCTCGAGTTTCTTGAGATAGGGAGCCGCCAAAATCCATTAATTCGACAATATCTTTAAAAGCACGCACAGGAATTTTTAAATCAGCGACTTTCTCATCTGTTAAACCTAAAAATATCTCATCTTCTTTTCCTGCTTCAAGCTTTGTCACAAATTCAGGTTCTGTCACAAATGGCGTTGACGCTCCAACCATATCCGCAAAATCCATGGCCATTAATGCTTTTTCCGGCGAGTTCACGCCACCTGTCGCCATTAAAGGAATTTTACCATTTAAGTGGTTATGCACTACTTTGTTCATATATTCATCTTGATGTGGTCCCTGTCGAATAGTTTGTTTGAAAATGTTTTTCCCCCAACTGGCTGAAGCAATGTATTGAATGTCTGCAACTTCAGTGAGTCGATCAACAAAATAGAGAAAATCTTCTACACTATACCCAACTGCATCACCACGCGTTTCTTCTGGGGTACCGCGAAAACCGAGAATAAAATCAGATGGTGCTTCTTCTTCAATTACTTTTTGTACCGCACGATAGACCTCTACACCGAGCTTACAGCGTGTGTCCAGTGATTGAGAGCCATACTCATCTTCACGTTGATTCGAAAACTGTGATAAGAAGGTTTGGATCAGTAAACGCTGTGCCGCAGAAATTTCAACGCCATCAAATCCAGCTTTTATTGCACGTCTTGTCGCTGTAGCATATTGCTCGATGACATGTTTGATTTTACGCTTAGACATGGATAGTACCGTATGTTTTACAGGCGTATTAAGTTCCATGTGACTTGGGCCATAAACCACCCCGTAATCTTTTAACGAAATTTTTGAAAAACGTCCTGCATGCGTTAATTGAATAATTGCTTTTGCTCCATCTTTTTTCATGGTTGTAGCAAGTTTTTTAAGACCTTCTATTGTCTTATCTTCTTTAATGCTAAAGCCATATTCAAAAAGTTGGCCGTAATCTTCAATGTACGCTGCACCTGTTATTTGTATAGGAGCGGCATGAGCGCGTCGTTCGGCGTACGCAAGGTCTTCTTCAGTAACATATCCTTCTTCAGTTGAGGAATTAGTAATCATTGGCGAGAGTGCAAAGCGATTTTTAAGCTTTACTCCATTGGGCAAAGTGATTGGTTTAAATAATGATTTATATTTCTCAGTGACTGACATTTGGCCATCATCCTCATTTACATTTTTATAGGATAAATCATAGTTATTTTATCATATTCAATTTTAAGCTTCTAGATTATTGAAAATAATTAAATAAATTAAATTATATGATATACTCAAAATATATGAAAATAACACAGATAAAAGGGGTATTACGATGATAAAAAGAGCTAATTTTTTATTTATTGAACAGCAAGATGACGGATATTTATTGTATATGACACCAGAATTACAAGATGATATTGGTACGGTAGGTTTTGTTGAGTTTGTAGATGCAGATGAATTAGAAGTGGGCGACCCTATTTTAAATCTTGAAGCTTCGAAAACAGTATTAGAAGTAGAAGCGCCTCTTGCTGGGAAAATCATAGCAAAAAACGATCACTTAAACAGCGAACCAGCACTATTAAATGCTGCGGATAAAAATGAAAATTGGATTGTGAAATTAACAGATGTAGATTCTTCAGCATTTGCGGAATTAGAGGACGAATAAACGTGTCCTACGATACCCAACTCATCACGTTGATTGAATATTTACAAAAGGAACGACCGGAAAAACACTTCCCATCCCTAAGTGACCTTTCCATACTTGAGAAGTGGGAAGTTTTTCGAGGGCTTTGTAATGAACGCAAACCAGAGCCTGTGACAGATGTATTTCTCGAAATACAAAATGATTTCCTTACGAAGTGGAATCGGGAAGAAACTCTGATTACAATGAATGATATGACAGCTTACACCCCACATCTTTACCTTTGGCAAGGAGATATAACACATCTTAAAGTCGATGGTATCGTAAATGCAGCAAACAGTACGTTACTCGGTTGTACAAGAGCGAATCATGATTGTATTGATAATATCATTCATACAAAAGCAGGTGTACAGTTGAGACTTACCTGCCATCAATTGATGACAGAACAAGGGCGATCAGAACCAATAGGTAAAGCAAAAATAACACCTGCATTTAATTTGCCTCCCACATTTGTGATTCATACAGTTGGACCATTTATTGATGCGCGAGGGGTGACGCCGCTGAGAGAGAAGTTGCTCAGAGATGCTTATTATGCATGCTTACAAGTAGCAGATGAACACGGGTTAAGTTCTATTGCTTTTCCTTGTATTTCAACAGGCGAATTTCAATTTCCGAATAAGCAAGCAGCTGAAATTGCACTGGAAACAGTTAAAAAATATATTGAAAAAACGTCTTCGCAGTTGAAAATAGTGTTCAATGTCTTTAAAGATGAAGATAAACATATTTATGAAAGTTTGTTAACAGAAGGAGTTTAAATTGTGGATGTATTAGCTAAAAATAAAGAATGGCACGCATTTGGAAATCCAGCACCATCGCAAGCTGATTTTTTAGGAAAATTGATTGACGAAGCAGATGCTGTAGTTATTGGTATCGGCGCAGGCATGTCAGCGGCCGCAGGTTTTACTTATGTGGGCGAGCGTTTTACGAATGCATTTCCTGATTTTATTGAAAAATATAACTTCTTGGATATGTTACAAGCAAGCTTATTTGAATTCGAAAACCTAAGAGAGTATTGGGCATTTCAAAGTCGTTTTTGCATGCTCAACTTTTTTGAACAACCTGTTGGCCAAGCGTATGTTGACTTGAAAAAAAGGATGAAAAATAAACCTCATCATATTATTACAACCAATGCTGATAATGCATTTTATGCAGCGGATTTTAAGATGGATAAAGTGTTTCGTATTCAAGGCGAGTATGGATTAATGCAATGCTCCAAACATTGCCACCAACAAACATATCAAAACCGTGCGTTAATGGAAGAGATGGTCCGGATGCAAGCGAATATGCAAGTGCCTGAAAATTTAATTCCTTATTGCCCAGAATGTAGTGCGCCACTTGAGATAAATAAGCGAACAGAAGAAAAAGGAATGGTTGAAGACGATGAATTTCATGCGCAAAAATCACGGTATGAAACTTTTCTAAATAAGCATAAACAAGGGAAAGTTCTCTATTTGGAAATTGGTGTTGGACATACGACCCCACAGTTTATTAAACATCCATTTCAAAAAAAGACGTCAGAGAACCCTGCAGCTTTATTTGTCACAATGAATCAAAAACGATATTTTATCCCAAAAAGAATTCGTGAACAAACTGTGCGAATAGACGAGGATATTGAAGCCGTTTTACATAAAATCACTTTAAAATAAGGGGTGTCCTATGTATTTAATTGAATCAAAACGTGATGGCAAGTGGATCATGGATCCTGGCCTCGCCATGGCTTTTCAAGAATATATTAAAACGGAAATTGTATTAGATGAAACGATCTTAATGCCCTACATTATGCAACCAGCCATTCAAATCGGCAAGTTCCAAAATGCTTATGAAGAGGTCAATGTACCTTATTTAGAAGAAAATGATATTAAGATTGTCCGGCGCGAAACAGGAGGCGGAGCGATTTATTTAGACGAGCGTAATATGAGTTTTTCATTTTTATTCAATGATGATAATCAAAATATTTATGGAAACTACAAAAAATTATACGCTCCTGCTGTGGAAGCATTGAAGAAACTCGGCGTAAGTGATGTCGTTCAAGAAGGTAGAAATGATTTAGTTGTTGATAACAAGAAGGTGTCTGGCGCTGCAATGACATTATATAAGGGACGGATTTATGCAGGATTTTCATTGTTAACAGATCCAAATTATGAAGCGATGGTCGCTGCACTCAATCCAAATCAAAAGAAAATCACTTCTCATGGTATTAAATCAATTCGGAGTCGCGTAGGGTCATTACGCGATTATTTTAATGAGGAGTATCAACAAATAACATTAGATGATTTTACGACATTTATGATTTGTTCCTTGATGAATATAGACACAATTGACCAAGCGAAGAGATATGAACTCACACCTGAAGATTGGGAAAAAATCGACCAAATTAATCGTGACAAATACAGCAATTGGGATTGGAATTATGGACGATTTAAAGTGTTTGAAAATCATGTGGTAGGTCGAATTGATAAAGTAGGCACGTTACGAATTGCTATGAAAGTAGAGCATGCTAAAATTGATGAAATACAGATTACTGGAGACTTTTTTGGAAAAAAAGAAATTCAGACGTTAGAAGAACATCTTAAAGGTACCCGGCTTGAAAAAGCAGCATTAAATGATGTGCTTGATGACATTAAACTGACAGAATATATTGCAAAGCTGGATCAAACAACATTTATTAAATTTATCATGAGTGAATTGAATTAAAGAGAGGTTTCTCATTATGCAGTTAAGTATATTGGATTATGCACAAATTGATGAAGGAAAGGACGCTTATCAAGCTTTCCACCATACGATACAATTGGCGAAAATGGCTGAAAAGTATGGCTATTCACGTTTTTGGATGGCGGAGCATCATGATGTTCCTGCATTTGCAAGTAGTTCACCTGAAATGATGATGATGCATTTGTTGAATCAAACTTCGCGTATACGAATTGGTTCAGGTGGTGTTATGCTACCTCATTATAGCCCTTTTAAAGTAGCAGAAAATTTTAGAGTGATGGAAACGTTATTTCCGGGACGTGTAGATTTAGGTATAGGTAGTACAATCGGGACGCCTCGTGTTAATAAAGCGTTAAATGAGATGAAGCAAAAAAAGTTGCCATTTGAAACAAGTATTCAAGATATTTTGAGTTATCTTACATCTAAAGAAGTTGTTGACTCGCATCGTATGGCAGGGATTACTGCAAATCCGTATACGAAACAATCGCCTTCCATCTGGTTGTTGTCAGCAAGCATGCGGAGCGCAAAAATTGCAGCTAAACGGGGGCTTGGCTATACTTTTGGGTTATTCCCTTTAGCAGGTCGTGATAACATGGAAAGAGGGCTTAAAGCAGTAGAATATTATCGCGCTCACTTTGAGCCTTCAGAGTTATTAAATAAACCACAAGTGAGTATAGCGCTTTTTTTAGTATTGGGCGAAACGCAATCAGAAGCGGAATATTTGGCGCAAGCATTAGATTTTTGGTTGCTTGGATTGGATGATTTTTCGTATTATAAGCAATTTCCTTCCGTTGCAACTGCACAGAGTTATCGTTACTCTGAGCAGGAAAAAGAGACGATAAAATTAAACCGAGCTCGTATGGTGATGGGTGATGTAAAATCTGTAACATCACAACTTGATGAATTAACTGAGAAATTTTCAGCAGATGAACTGTTGGTTATTCCTTTAATGCCTGACATTAAGTATCGATTGCGTGCAGTTGAATTACTCGGTGAAACCTATTTAATAAAACCAAAGCCGGATTGAACCACTTTCAGTTTCTTCTCGTCCATCCCGTTGAATGCTGTCTTTTAGCGTAACCAACGATAACATCAAAGGAGTAAGCTGCTTAAATTTCTTCTGAACATTTTGTGTTTTGTTAATCATCAGTATACGTACTTTTATGTTGACTTGTTATTGATTGAACCGTTGTACTTCATTATGGAATGAGCCACCAAAGTTTATAAATTAGCACCAAAATTTAAAATGAAACAGGTGTATTAAAGATGACAGAACTACAGAGAGAACGGTATCCGTTGAAAGGCAAGAAAGTGTTTATAACAGGAGTGAGTCGACGTCAAGGTATAGGCTACGCGATTGCATGTCAAAGTGCTGCGTGGGGTGCATCTGTGATTGTTCATCATTTTCAACCGCATGACGAAGCGCAAGAATGGGGGGCTGACGATTTAAACGCAGTATTTCAAGGGATAGAAAAGCATCTAATCAGTGGGGCTTTTTTGCACGATGTTTATGGTGACTTTAGCGAAGCAGATTCTCCAGAAAAAATTATGCAAGAGGTTGTCGACCAATGTGGACGCATAGATGCGTTAGTTTGCAACCATGCAGTAAGTGGCAGTGACGGCAAAGTAGGTGAATTGACAGTTGAAATGTTGGATAAACATTGGTCGATTAACACAAGAGCATCCATTCTTTTAGCGCAATCTTTCGTTAAACAGCATGATAACCAATCGGATAGAGGCAACATCATTTTTATGACGTCGGGACAAAGACTAGGTCCGATGCCAGGGGAAATAGCATATGCAGCTGCAAAAGGTGCGCTAGCAGATATAACAATGACGATATCTGACCAGCTTGCGGATCAGAATATTGGTGTGAATACTGTCAATCCAGGGCCAGTAAATACTGGTTATCTTGATGAAGAGATGTGGGATACTATTAAACCTATGTTTCCATTTGGACGATTCGGAGAACCGAAAGATCCAGCGCGTTTAATTGTTTGGTTATTAACAGAAGAGGCTTCATGGATTACTGGTCAAATCATCAATACAGAGGGAGGCTTTGGGAGATGGCGACCGAATAACTAATCAAAGAAGGACACTCTAAAAAGGATGAGCTATGTTGTTTGCACAAGTGGTAATGTCCTATGATTGGACAAATTTATATTGTGTAGGAGATGACTACTTTTCTCTCTTTAAATAAAGAAAAAAGGAAGGTTTACTTAAACCATCCCTTGATTTTGAACCAGATGAACATAGAGATTGCCAAGAAACCCATGAGTCCCAAAACAAGAAAGTATCCGCTGTTCCAATTTAATTCAGGCATGTTTTTAAAGTTCATCCCGTATACTCCAGCAATAAAAGTGAGTGGTGTGAAAATCGCTGCGATAATGGTTAAAACGGTAATTAGCCTATTCGTTTGATACGAATTCAGAGAAAGGTAATTGTCTCGTATATCAACAGTGATTTCCCGATTTGTTGTAACCATTTCAGAAAGTTTGAGCAATCGATCATAAATACGGGTGAAATACTGCTTTTTATACGTATCGTTCATGCCAAAATCAACGTCGATTAATTGAGAAACCATGTCTTTCATTGGAGTCGTCGTATAGCTGATATGCAACAGATTTTTTCGGATTGTAAACAAATCCTCCATCAGGTCGTTCATTTTTTTATCATGTGTATTATCTTCGATGGTTTCGAGTTCATCTTCAATTTGTTCGACGAGAGCAAAATAGCTTTCAGTCAAACTGTGAAGCAACTGATAAAAAACAGTGTAAGTGAATGGACTTCCTTGTTGTAGATAGGAAGATAAGTCCTCCCAAGTTTGTTGAATAGGGTGAATGGGACTGGAATGTGTTGTAAGTATAAAATTTTCTCCAATCAAAATAGTTAGTTCCTTTTTTTCTATTTCATTGTTTTTAATGTTTAGAGTGTGGGCTATGCAATACGTATAGTTGTTATACTGTTCTATCTTAGGTCTTTGTAATCTTTGGTTGGTGTGATCCATTGTTGCAGGATGCAAATCAAAAAGGTGGATCATATTCTCGATTTCTTGTCGTTCAGGATTTACAAGGTCAATCCATATCCAAGGAAACTTGGATAAATCTGCTTCGGTGAAATATGCTTGTTGTTCTATTTTGTGATCCTTTGTTATCCCAATAGCATTTATCATATTTTTGCTCCTAATGAATGTTTTTTTACGTTATTAGCCAATCCGCCTTAAATGGATGCTCCGAAGTATCCGGATTAGCGGCCGGATCAAAAGTTCGATGCTTCCGATTAGGAATAACCATGTTCCTAATTCTGTAGTCGTTTCCGAAAAGAACAGGATACTTCCTATAATAAACCAAACTGCAATCAAAATGTCATTCAATAAATAAAAGAATTCATAACGCTGACTAATAATAATTTCATGCTTTCCCCAATGAATATCCCATTCTGTCGATTTTTTCTCTTCATTGATAGTCTTTTTAGTCAATATAGTCCCTCCTTTTTCTCTAGTTTCTCATTTCACAATAGTTCTATTTATATATTAGTTATATCATAAAGGAAAAAATTAAAAGGTTCAAACCAGTAAGTACATGTGATAAACAGCTTGCGATCCTTGTTTTGGTGGATTATACAGCGCATGTATCATACTGGTATATTTGTATTAAAACAAATGACAACACAAAAAATATTCGTAGGTTTTCTACGTTTCATTTTCCTTTCCATACATTGTATAAGGCATAATTTTTCAAGTTGAAAATTCGCTTGTTTTAAAATGCACTCATAGCCAGTGAATAAAGATACAGTTTTATTGGGAGGAGACGTAAAAAACAAGCACGTTTGGTTCAGTGAGAAAAGGGAAAAATAACAGCAGGCTTATAAAGAAGAACGGAATTTTCCTGGGAGGAGTGGCTTCTTTGCGACAAACATCTTTATTTGATAATGATGATCATCACAACCGTCCGCTTGCTAATAGAGTACGTCCGCAAAGTCTGGATGAATTTGTCGGGCAGGAACGTTTATTAGGCGAAGGGAAGATTATCAGAGAAATGGTAAAAAACGACGATATCTCATCGATGATTTTCTGGGGCCCGCCGGGCGTAGGTAAAACGACTCTAGCACAAATTATCGCTAATCAAACGGAGACTAGACTTATTAGTTTTAGTGCGGTCAAGACCGGTATTAAAGAAATAAGAAATATAATGAAAGAGGCGGAAGAAAGCCGGAAATTAGGCGAAGAAACTATTTTATTTATTGACGAAGTTCATCGATTTAATAAAGCTCAACAAGATGTGTTTTTGCCTTTTGTGGAACAGGGAAGTGTTATTTTTATTGGAGCGACAACCGAAAATCCATCTTTTGAGATTAATGCAGCACTGCTATCGCGCAGCAGGGTTTTTGATTTGTATGCTTTAACTAGAGAAAATATTGTGGATGTGTTAAACAAAGCACTCACACATTCTGATGGACTTGGAAAGGAAAAGGTGCAAATTGAAGGCAGTTTATTAGAGGCGATTGCAGATTTTTCTGACGGGGACGCCCGCATTGCATTAAATACACTTGAAATGGCTTTTCAGAATGGACAAAAGCAGGGAGATACGACTTTCATCAGCAAAGAAAATGTAACACAAGTTATGAGCAGTAAAACGCTGCTTTATGATAAGCAAGGAGAAGAACACTATAATATCATTTCTGCATTACATAAATCTATGCGTAACAGCGATGCACAAGCAGCAATTTATTGGCTGTCACGCATGCTGGAAGCGGGAGAGGATCCTTTATTTGTAGCTAGAAGGTTAGTGCGGTTTGCCAGTGAAGATATTGGGTTAGCAGACAACAGAGCGATAGAAATTGCGGTCTCTGTTTTCCAGGCGTGTCAATTTATTGGGATGCCAGAGTGTGATGTTCATTTAACTCAAGCAGTCATTTACCTGAGCCTGGCCCCGAAATCTAATGCTGCTTATAACGCATATTCGGCAGCTAAAAAAGATGCCATGAACTCGATGAATGAATCTGTTCCACTTCAATTGCGAAATGCCCCAACGCGTTTGATGAAGGAATTAAATTACGGAGAAGGCTATAAGTATGCGCATAATGAAGAGAGTAAATTAACAACGATGCAAGCATTACCTGATTCGCTACGCGGACATGAATATTACTTTCCAACTACTCAAGGTTCTGAACGTAAAATGAAAGAGCGAATGGCAGAAATTGCCGAATGGCGTGCCAGAAATGATCCATGCGAATAGGGATGAGGTAACTTATTTAAAAGCATCCGTAGAGCTAAATTTTGCAAAATCACAGCAACCTACAATTCGTTTAGGGGGAAACAAACAGATGAAAGAAGTAAAAAATGTTACTGTTGCAGGGTGTGGAACAATAGGAAGTCAAATTGCTTATCAGACAGCGTTTAAAAACTTTAATGTCACTATTTATGATATAGATGATACAGCGATAAAAGCAGGAAAGCAGCGACTGACTAATATTGCAAAACGATACAGAGATGATTTGGACTTAAGCGATTACCAGACAAGGATGATTTATGACAACATACATTTTCAAACCAGTTTGGAAAAAGCTGTAAAATATGCAGACTTAGTGATTGAAGCTATCCCAGAAGTGAAAGAAATAAAAAGTGATTTTTACAAAAAAATAGCGGAGTTTGCTTCGGAGCAAGCTATTTTCACATCCAATTCTTCCACGATGCTGCCAAGTGAATTGGCTGAAGATACCGGGCGTCCAGAGAAGTTTATGATGATGCATTTTTCAAATGAAATTTGGAAAAACAATTCAGCAGAAATAATGAAACATGCTCACACATCGCCACAAACGTTTCTTACCGTCGAACAATTTGCTGAGCATATTGGGATGTTGCCTCTACCTCTTTATAAAGAGCATCCAGGATATATTTTAAATTCTTTATTAAACCCTCTCTTCGGTGCTGCTCAGCGACTCTTAATTGACGGGATTGCTGATGTGGAAACTATCGATAAAACTTGGATGGCTGCAACAGGAGCTGAACAAGGTCCATTTGGTTCACTTGATGCTATTGGTTTAGAGACAGTTTATCATGTATCCAAGTTAATAGGTGATTCCGGAGATGAATCCTCAAAACAAATAGCGGAGTATATAAAAAAGAATTATTTGGAAAAAGGAAAATTAGGGGCAGCGTCTGGTGAAGGTTTCTATACCTATCCGGATCCTGTTTTTAAAGACACTGATTTTTTATTATAACATCGCTGCAATTATTCCACTCCTTTTTCGTTGTACATATTTGTAAGGTATCATTTGAAAAATCGAATGGTCTTTAAGTTAGCCAAGTAAATAATATTGTGAATTTGTTTCAAGTTATAATAGACAGTGAACAACGAGGATAGGTTAAATCATAAAAAGGAAGAAATATTAGATCCAATGAATAACACAGGAGTATAACAGAAGTATTTTAAGTCTATTGAAAATAGCTTAAAGAAGAACATCGTGAACTTTTTTCTATAATGTATTGCTTTTTTTATTTCATCTGTTATATAATAGGTGTTAAATAATTTAACTATACTAAAACAGGAGGAATCGGAATGGCAAACTACAAAAGTATTGGTTCTATAAAGGTTTCGGAAGATTTATATCAATTTATTAATGAAGAAGCATTAGAGGATGCAGAACTTGATGTAGAACAGTTTTGGTCTGGTTTTGAAAAAATTGTTACGGATTTTTCTCCACGTAATAAGGAATTGCTGAAAACACGTGAAAAAATGCAAGAACAAATCACTGATTGGCATGAAAAACATTCAACAATTGATGCCGAAACATATCGGAAATTTTTAGAAGACATCGGCTACATAGAGCCTGTTACAGATGATTTTACTATTAATGTTGATAAAGTGGACGATGAGATTTCGCAAATTGCAGGCCCGCAGTTAGTCGTCCCGATTAACAATCCGCGTTACTCTATTAATGCAGCAAACTCAAGATGGGGATCGTTGTATGATGCCTTTTATGGCACGGATATAATCTCGGAAGAAAATGGACAAGAAAAAGGAACTTCCTACAATCCGGTACGTGGAAAGCAGGTTATCCAAAAGAGTAAAGCATTTTTAGATGAAACTACTCCGCTTGCCACCGGGTCTTATCAAGATATTACTAAGATTGAAGTGCGAGATGACAGCGTTGTTTTTGGTTTATCGAATGGGTCTTCAACTACGTTAAAAAATAAACAGCAATTCAAAGGTTATCAGGGAGAGAAAAACAAACCAACTTCCATTTTATTAGAAAACAATGGATTGCATCTTGATATACAAATTGACAAAAATCATCCAATAGGGAAAACGGATCCAGCACATATAAAAGACGTTGCAGTAGAATCGGCTATCACGAGTATTATGGATTGTGAAGATTCGATTGCTGCAGTAGACGCAGAAGATAAAGTGGATGTATATCGAAACTGGAAAGGGTTAATCAGAGGTGAATTAACGACTTCTTTTCAAAAAGGCGATGAAACAGTTCATCGGACATTCAATGAGGACCGGGAATACCAAACGACTAATGGTGACACTTTAACCTTATCAGGTCGGGTTTTAATGCTGGTGAGAAATGTGGGTCATTTAATGACAAATAATGCCGTATTGCTTCCGGATGGCTCAGAAGTATATGAAGGTATTTTAGACGGGATTTGCACAAGTTTAATTGCGAAACATAATTTACTTGGAAAAGGGAAGCACATCAATTCGAAAGAAGGTTCTATTTACATTGTCAAACCGAAAATGCACGGTTCCGAGGAAGTGGCCTTCACCAATGATTTATTTGCAGCAATTGAAGAAGTGCTTCATTTAGAAAGAAACACGTTAAAAATGGGTATTATGGATGAAGAAAGACGTACAAGTCTTAATTTGAAAAACTGTATTTCTCAAGCGAAAGAACGCGCCATATTTATTAATACAGGATGGCTTGATCGTACAGGGGATGAAATTCATACTTCTATGAGTGGTGGAGCATTTGAACGGACAGCTGATATGAAAGGGATGGACTGGTTCCAGTCGTACGAAAAAAACAACGTGGAACAAGGGCTCAATACCGGATTCCAGCAAGAAGCGCAAATTGGAAAAGGAATGTGGCCAAAGCCGGATGAAATGTTGGAGATGAGTAAAGAAAAGATTAATCATGTTTTAGCAGGAGCAAATACGGCTTGGGTTCCTTCTCCGACAGCTGCGACAGTACACGCGTTGCATTATCACGAAGAGGATGTCAAAAAGGTACAAGACAAACTTATCGAAGCAGGCACTACACATGACTATTCGAGCGATATTCTACAAATTCCATTTGCCGTAGATCAAAATTGGTCCGAAAAAGAAAAAACAGCAGAAATTGAAAACCATATTCAAAAAATGCTCGGATATGTCGTTCGTTGGGTAGAGCAAGGTATTGGTTGTTCAAAAGTACCTGATATTAATGATATTGGTATGATGGAAGATAGAGCTACTTTGCGTATTTCAAGTCAGATGGTGGCAAACTGGTTGCATCATAATGTATGTACAAAAGAGGAGATAATGGATACTTTTTATAAAATGGCAAAGACTGTGGATGAACAGAATGAGGGAGATGCAAATTATCGTCCTATGTCAGCAGATTTCGAGGATTCTGTAGCCTTTCAAGCAGCTTGTGATTTAGTTTTCAAAGGTGAAGAACAGCCGAATGGATATACGGAGCCGATTTTGCATCAGAAAAGATTAGAATTTAAAGAAAAACTGCGTATTACTAATTAAATAGAAACAGGAACCCTGCAAAATTCCTGACACTTCGATACAAATATTATCAGCGAAGTTCAGGATTTTGCAGGGTTATTTTTTCGGGAACTAAATGTTTGGCAATATAAAAAATTGTAACTAATTCATATAATATCGTTAATTCATGAGGAAGTTGGGTGTCTGTTTCTTTAAAAGCAGGATGAGAATTATTCCAGAATAACTCAAGCAATTTCCTGAGTTTCATTTCGTGTGCATCTGTTTGTTGCGGCTGGTCGCTTTCTAACATATTCGCTAATTGAAATAGCGCGTCATGTATAATCGTTTTATTTTCCGCTGAAAAAGTCATTTGATCTATGTTCAATACAGTTATGTTGGATAGGTGATAGTAAATTAAGCGTAATCTTTGATAATAGTAATCTTCTCCTTGAATTTGTTCCTCATTGGTCATTACGAACGCTTGTAGTACATATTCTTCCTGGTCTTTTTGGTACTGAATAAATTGATTTGTTTTTTGTAGTTTACCTTGTATTTGTTTCATATTTTTTTGTAGAAGCTGTTTATTTTCTGAGCTGGCAAATTGTCGAATCGTTTCTGCCATTTTTGTGTAAACCTGTTTAATATGCTGTTGTATCACATTGGTGTAATTTGGCGGAAAAATAATAAAATTCACTGCTGTAGCAACGACTAACCCTATTGTAGTAGTGCCGAGACGAATCAAAAAAGCCAGCAAAAAATTAGTGTGTACAGTTTCCACCATGGCAACAGCTGTAAGCGTAGCAACTAAAAGCCCTGTATGAAGCCGCAAAAGGAAACAAGTAATAATAGTTAAAGAAGCTGCTAACGTATAAGTGGTTGGTGAGTTACCAAACAAGGAAACAAAGGATACAGCGTAAAAAGCACCGATAGCAGAAGCGGGGAACCTGACTACGCCTTTTTTAATCGATGCGCTAACAGTTGGTTCCATCGTAACGATGGCCGTAATCACTGCAAATACAGCAGGCCAGTCAAGCAAGAAACAAATATAAGCTGTTAAAAATACAGCGAGAGTTGTTTTGATAATGCGGTGTCCTGGTAATTTCATACCAAAGCTCCCTTCGTTTAATTAATATTATCGTACGAAAAAAACTGTTTTGATGCAATTCTTCATCATGAAAATAAAAAAATTAAAAAAATTTCTAAAAACCTCTTGCAATTTTAGTGAAACAAGATATACTGTAATATAACAGATTGAAAGAAAGCAAAGCTGTTATACAAATATGGAGGTGCTCTCGATGATGGAAAATCACAATCATGCAACTTGTCCAGAGTGTGGTGCTCACATATCCGCTAAGAGTTACTCACTAACTTGTGACTATTGCTTATCAAAGAAAGAAGATTAATTTATGAAACAGATAGAGATACACAATTCATTCGTCTGTATTACAACAAAGTGATTTAGAATTGAAGAATTAGCATATAATACTTGTTTGATCTACAACATCTATTAAATGGAGGTGCTCTCGATGATGGAAAATCACAATCATGCAACTTGTCCAGAATGTGGTAATCATATATCTGCTAAGAGTTATTCATTAACTTGTGACTATTGTTTATCAAAAAAGGAAGATTAAATGTAGAAAGCGTTTTTAAAATGAATAATCTATCAATTGATTTACTAATTATAAAAAAGGATGAGAACCAGGCTAAATAGTGATTATTGTTAAATTTTCCCTGTTTAGTCTGGAAAACAAGGAGGAAATAAAAATGTATCAAGAAAGAGCTGAACAACTACATAATGATTGGAAAACAAACAAAAGATGGGAAGGTATTACACGTCCATACTCAGCAGAAGACGTCATTCGTTTACGAGGATCTATTGATATTGAACACACATTAGCGCAAAAAGGATCTGAAAAATTATGGAATTTAATTAATGAAGAACCATACGTAAATACATTAGGTGCTCTAACAGGGAACCAAGCTGTACAACAAGTAAAAGCAGGTTTAAAAGCAATCTACTTGAGTGGTTGGCAAGTAGCAGCAGATGCAAATATGGGCGGGCAAATGTACCCTGACCAGAGTTTATACCCTGCTAATAGTGTTCCACAAGTCGTTCGCCGTATTAACAACGCATTACAGCGCGCTGATCAAGTGGAATATTCAGAAGGTGAAATGACGCGTGATTGGTTCGCTCCAATCGTAGCTGATGCGGAAGCAGGTTTTGGTGGTCATTTAAACGTATTTGAATTGATGAAAGGCATGATAGAAAATGGCGCTTCAGGTGTTCATTTTGAAGATCAATTAGCATCAGAGAAGAAATGTGGTCACTTGGGCGGGAAAGTATTATTGCCGACACAACAAGCAGTGAAAAACCTTGTTTCAGCTCGATTTGCGGCTGATGTTATGGGAACGCCGACGATTATCATGGCAAGAACGGATGCAAATGCGGCTGACTTAATTACCAGTGATATAGATCCGGCAGATGCTCCTTTCTTAACGGGAGAAAGAACACAGGAAGGATTTTATCGTACTAAAGCAGGGATCGATCAAGCCATTGCACGAGGATTATCATATGCACCATATGCTGATTTAATCTGGTGTGAAACGGCAGAACCTGATTTGGATGAAGCGAAGAAATTCGCTGATGCTATTCACGCAGAACACCCGAATCAATTGTTGGCCTATAATTGTTCACCTTCATTTAATTGGTTGAAACATATGACAGAAAAAGAAGCAAGCGACTTTCAAAAAGAGATTGCTAAAATGGGATATAAATTCCAATTTGTTACATTAGCTGGTTTCCATACATTGAACCATAGTATGTTTGAATTAGCCCGTCAATATAAAGATGAAGGAATGGGAGCTTATTCTCGCGTGCAGCAAGCTGAATTTGCCAGTGAAGAACATGGTTATTCTGCTACTCGTCACCAAAGAGAGGTTGGGACAGGCTATTTTGATGAAGTAGCTCAAGTTATCTCTGGTGGAGAGTCTTCTACAGTAGCCCTTGAAGGATCGACAGAAACAGCACAATTTTAATATTGAAAAGCGAATTAAACAAGCTGCCTCTATTTTAAAATAGGGGCAGCTTTTTGTGTTTATTTATTTCATTATATTACATTTTGAAAATAAAATATTACATAAGAAAAAATACTTTAATTAAAGTGCTGGCACAATAATATAAAAAGTTACAACCAAATTATGTAAATGAAATATAACTGTAATATTATTAGCACACTCTTGTAATTTTGACGTGGTATACTACGTATGGATATAAAGTCGATGATAAAAAAGCACAAACTAAAAAATATACATATGGAAACGAGAAAGTTATACATATAAAGGAGAGTATACATTTGAAGAAAAGCGTTCTGACCATTGGAACAGTTGCAGTCGTAACTCTTGGAAGTACAATTTTTGCAGATACATCTGTTTCTGCTGAAAAGCCATTAGATGATATTAAAGATGAGCGGCAGGAAATCAAAGCCGATCTATCTAAAGCAGAATCTAAGATTGCTGATATTATGATAGACGTAGAGGAACTAAATCAAAAAATTGATCGAGTGGAAAGTTCTATAAAAGAAAATAAAGAAAAAGTAACAGCAAATGAAGAGAAAATTGAGGAGTATCAAACAGAAATAGAAGAGTTAGAAACAGAAATAGCAGAAATTGAAGAAGTGATGGAAGAACGTGCAGAAACGCTAAAAGAACGTTTAGCAGCTTACCAGGAAAACGGTGGACAGCCAACGATTGTACAAGTTATTTTAGAAAATCTATTTAACTCTGATGGGTTTAATCCGATGAAAGCTATCAGTAAAGCAAAAGCTCAAAAGACAATTACAGATGCTGATATGGCACTAATTGAGGACCAAGAAGCAGATAAAGAAAAAGTAGAAGAAAAACAAACTACTGTATCTGATAAACTAGCTAAGCAAGAAGATGAAAAAGCTGAAGTCAAAGCAATCCAAGAAACACTTGAAGATCAAGAGAGCGACCTTCAAGAAGATAAAAAGGAAGAAAAAGATAAGAAACAAAAGTTAGAAGATAAAAAGAGCAGTTTAGAAACAGAGGACAGCGATTTGTCAGATTTAGAATCTGAAGTTAAAGCAGCATTTGAAGCTCCAGCTCCAGAACCAAACGATGATGAAGATTCTAGTTCGGATGAATCAGATTCTAATGATTCAAACGCGAATTCCAATGATTCAAATTCTGATGAGTCTAACTCTGATAGCTCAAATGACTCAAACAACTCAGATTTGAACGCAACAAGCTCGAATAATTCAAGTTCAAACAATGCAGAATCAAACGATGCAAGCTCGAACAATTCAAACTCTAACAATACAGAATCGAACAATGCAAACTCGAATAATTCAAATAGTACAGAGTCGAACAATACAAACTCGAATAATTCAGGTAATTCCTCCAACTCTGATAGCAAAAATAAAGACAAAAAAGATGTGAATGTAAAAGCGGACAGCGCGAAAAATAATAGTGGCGGTGGTGGAAGTGCCATCTCTGCAGGAAAGAAATATATAGGAAATTCTACGTATGTTTTCGGAGCGCAAGACCCGAGCTCTGGACAGTTTGACTGTTCTGGATTTGTTTCTTGGGCATACAAACAAGAAGGTAAATCATTGCCATCTCATACAGACGGACTTGCTGGTGTAGGCTCAAAAGTGAGTTACGGCGATGCGAAACCTGGTGACTTAGTGTTCTTTGACACGTATAAGAAAAATGGTCATGTAGGAATCTATACAGGCGGCGGCAACTTTATTGGTTCTCAAACCAGCACTGGTGTAGCAGTTGCGAATATGGACAGTGGTTACTGGAAAGATCAGTTTAGTGGCCATGTTAGAAGAGTAAATTAATTCAATATAAAAAGCGTATCCTTTGAAAGAAGGGTACGCTTTTTGTGTTATGAAAATAGAAATGAATAAACCAAAACTAAAGAAGTACCAAATGAAGTAATCCCATAAATAAAGGCTTTCATATAGAGTCTCGCCATAAGGAACTGGATCATTTCATTTCCAAACGTTGAAAAAGTGGTAAAAGCTCCACTAAAACCAACTCCCCAAAACAACCAAAGGGCGTCTGAAATATTACCCTGCAAATAATTGCGAAATATCCAAGCCAGCAGCAAAGACCCTGATATATTCGTTATCCATGTTCCGATCACATGTTTATTGAATGTAACGGAAATAAAGCAGCGAGCGATAGCTCCTATAAAGCCCCCGCAAGCGACTAATATAATATTCATGAATGCACCTCTTTCTTCAAACGGAGATACGGGGCAGCTTTGATTCCGAGGAAACTGCAAGTTAACCCTCCAACGATTGTAATACCAAGATAGAGGCAAGCTATGTAGATATTTCTCTCCAATAATTGGATGGTGTCGAGTTGAATGGTTGAAAATGTTGTAAAAGCCCCTATTATACCTGTATTAATTGCCGTTAATAGAACTGGCTTTAACTTGTCTTTTATCAATGGTGAAAATCCAAGTAAGGTTAATAAAAAAGCCCCGCTCATATTAACAAGCAGGGTAGCCCATGGAAAAGAATAAACAGAATCATTCTCAAGTATTACAGATAGCAAATAGCGTGCACTTGCTCCTACCATGCCTCCGATACCGACCCCGACGTACAACTGTATAGTCTGTTTCATGAAGCGAGCACCTGACATTCAGGACATAATCCATACACTTCAAATTTATGGCCTTCAATTTGATAATTACCTAGTAATTCGTGCACATCGTCCATTGGGCATAAGTTAATTTTTTTTGTTTTACCGCATTGACTGCAAATAAAGTGGTGATGATGTTGAGTGCCGCAATTCATTCTAAAATGTTTCTCAGCATCTAAATCAGTTGATTCTAAAATACCTAAATCATGATATAGATGTAAGTTTCGATAAACGGTGTCGAAACTGATTCCGGGATATATAGATTCCATGTATTCATATAACGATTTAGCGGTATAATATTTATCTTCGTGGCTAAAAAAAGTAAGCATATCTTTTCGTCGTTTTGTCATTTTATATCCGCGTTGACTTAACAGTTGAATCGCTTGTTTTTTATTCATGAGACTCTATCTCCTTTATGTTGTTTTAATGTTACCTTATTCCAGAAAAAAGATAATATTAAAACAATAATACTGATGACAACAATGGTCCCGCCTGGAGGAATATTAGCATAGTATCCTGATATTAGGCCGGTGATAACAGAGAATTCTGCAAGCACAATGGATAAGAAAATAAGTTGTTTAAAACTTTTGGCCAGACGCATTGCAGCTGCAACCGGCAATGTCATTAAAGCAGAGACAAGTAAGACACCAACGATACGAATGGAGGCAGCAATCACCAACGCTGTTAACACGATAAATAAAAAGTGAATGCGTTTAGAATGAATACCAGATACTGTAGCGTGCTCTTCATCAAAAGATAAGGTGAGCAGTTCTTTATAAAATAGCACAATGGCTAAAATAACAAAAATCGAAATTGCGCTGATCAAATACAAGTCATTAACCGTTACAGCAGAAACAGATCCAAATAAAAAGCCAAATAAATCTGTGTTAAATCCATTTGCGAGAGCTATGAAAATAACGCTTAATCCCACACCACCACTTAAAATGATGGGAATACCAATTTCCTGGTACGCTTTATAAAGGCTACGCAGTTTTTCGATTAACACAGCACCAATAATGGAAAATCCCATCCCGCTGTATAACGGGCTGAAAGTGATTAAGAATTGTTTTTCGATGAAAAGACCAAACGCGATTCCGGCCAAAGTAACATGGGATAGTGCGTCAGCTAAAAGGGATAGCCTTCGTACCACTAAAAAGCTACCGAGTAAGGGGGCAATAATCCCGATTAATAAACCTGTTAAAAATGTATGCCGTAAAAAATCAAATGTTATGATATCTGAAAACATATAGCTCTCCTTTTATCCATGGTCATGAACAACGACTTGTACCGGGTGACCATATATTTCTGATAAATAGTCTGTAGATAATGCCGTATACTCTTCGGAATTTCCGTGAAAATGTAAAGTCTTGTTTAAACAAACGACATTCGTCGCATATTTTGTTAAAACTCCTGTGTCATGACTTACTAATAGTAATGTTATATTTTCTTCTTTATTAAGGCGATGCAGTAATTCATAAAAACGGTCTACATTTTGATAGTCTATGCCAACTGTGGGTTCGTCTAAGATTAATAATTCTGGCTCGCTGACTAACGCTCTGGCTATAAAAATACGTTGCTGTTGTCCACCGGATAAATTACCGATGTTGCTGTGCGCTTCATTTTCCATTCCGACTAGAGAAATTGCTTCATACACTCGTTGTTTGTCTTTTTTCTTCATAAAATGAAAATAACCTATTTTTGCGGTTAAACCCATGGAAACCACTTCAAATACAGTTGCAGGAAATCCCTTATTGAACGTATTTGCTTTCTGGGAAACAAAGCCGATTCGATTCCACTGTTTAAATTGGTCAATAGGTTTATTTAATAAATGAATATCTCCTTTTTCAGGTGGGAGAAGTCCTAATACTAATTGGATAAGCGTCGATTTACCACCACCATTTGGACCGACCAATCCCATAAACATTCCTTGTTCAATATTAAGATTAACGTTTTCTAAAACTTTTTTATTGCCATAGGAAAAATCCACGTTGTCTAAACGAATGATAGAATCAGGCATCTGATTGACCTCCTTTGCTTGTTGCTTGATCCAATACGTCAAGATTGTCTTTCATAATAGATGGATAATCTCTGTCTTTTTCGATATCTTCTTCGGTTAAAACTTCTAAACTATGAATCGATAATTTATCTGCTCCAATGCTGTCTTGAATGATTTCTGCTGTTTTGTTAGAGGTGGAAGCTTCATAAATAACGTACTGAATATTTTTTTCTTTTGCGATATCAGCGATTTCTGTCAATTCCTTTTGCGATGGTTCGTCGCTGGAAGAAAGGCCGCTAATTGCAATTTGCTGTATACCGTATCTCTCTTCCCAATAGCCGTACGCAGCATGTGATACGAGAATATCTTTTTGTTCCTTGTTTTCTAAAGTATCAGTAAATGATTCATCTATAGACTCCATCTCTTCTTGAAAAGCTTGATAATTCTCTTCAAAAGTAGCTTCTTGATCCGGATCTAACTCAATAAGTTTGTCTTTAATCATTTCCCCCATTTTCTTCATGCGAAGCGGGTCTAACCAAATATGGGGGTCTAGGTCGTGATCTTCAGTTTCCGTTTCGAATAAAGAATCTTTTTGACCGATTTCTAATAATGTAATGTCTTGGGATTCTAATGTATCAGCTGTTGTTTCAGCAAAACTTTCCATCTCTTTTCCTAAGTAGATAAATGCGTCTCCTTTTGCTAGTTTGGTAATTTCTTTTGAAGAAGGTTCGTACGTATGAGCATCTACGCCAGGAGGATAAATCGATTCTACATTTGCTTCTTCATCTGCAATTTCCTCTACAATATATTGAATAGGATAGATGGAAGCGTATATATGCAATCCTTCTGTTTCTTCTTTGTTTGTCTGTTGAGTTTGGCAAGCACTAAGAGCGAGCATGCTCAATAATGAAAGCCAGATTAATTTTTTCACAAGTCGTCCTCCTAAACTGTATTTTTTTATTTTATCGTAATGATTACGATTTGTAAAACGTAATGATTCCTATTTAGAAATTTGACTGTGTTAATGTAGCATACGTGATAAAATAAACATAATGAAATCATAATAAAGGAGTATTCAGATGGATGTGAAAATTTTTATAAAGCAAAAGCCAGCTCATTTATCAGGCAGAAAATTAAAAGAAATACTGGAATCTTTTGTCGGGATACATCATGCTCATGTTCATCTGCATAGAAATTTGGTAGAAGTTGTTTACAATCCAGAAATAACAACATTAGAAAAAATCTGCCATAAAATGGAGGAGTTGGGACTGATTGTTGATCGTTCATAGAAAAATCGGTGCAATGAAGATGTTAAATCGTCCTTGAGAAGAATTTCTGTGAATTGAAAATTGGAGTAATTATTTGTTGTTAAGACGTATGATAAGCGAAAGGAGGAATCTTTTTTAATAGCGGAAAGAATGACGTGACATCCCTTTTGTCCTCGACACTTGATGCGTTAATAGGTAAATGGAATAAAGCGTTTACAACTTATGGGTTGCTAAATAGATTGAAATCGTTTACTATAGAAAATAGAAGTTGTATTTTTTTTGGCAAAGCAATGAATGATGGTTCATTCAAGCTAATGCTAATAATTATTAGAGAATTTCAACAATGATGTAAGGAGGAGTATGTAATGAACCAAGAGATTAAACGAGCGGCAGTGCTAGGATCTGGGGTCATGGGTTCCAGTATTGCTGCACATTTGGCCAATATTGGCATTCCAACGATTATGTTGGATGTTGTGCCAAAAGAGGTGACAAAAGAAGAAGAGAATAAAGGGAAAACCCTTGAGGATAAAGCGGTTCGAAATCGTTTGGGCGAACAGAGTAAAAAGGCTTTGACCAAACAAAAACCCTCCCCGATTACTTCTAAAAAATCTTTAGATCTCATTCAAGTTGGAAATATGACGGATGACATGGAAAAGTTAAGTGAAGTTGATTGGATTATCGAAGTTGTTGTCGAAAATTTAGATATAAAGAAAAAAGTATTTGCAAATGTGGATCAATATAGAAAAGAGGGCACTTTAGTCACCTCCAATACATCAGGGATATCTGTTGAAGCGATGATTGAAGATTGTTCCGCTGATATGAAAGCGCATTTTTTAGGAACGCATTTCTTTAACCCGCCGCGCTATTTGAAATTACTGGAAGTCATTCCTACACAACATACGGATCCTGACGTATTAGCATTTGTGAAACGCTTTGGAGAAGATGTATTAGGTAAAGGCGTCGTGGAAGCGAAAGATACACCAAACTTTGTGGGGAACAGAATTGGCACATATGGCCTGCAAATTACCGTTCAAGAAATGCTACGTCATGGCTTGTCTGTGGGCGAAGTAGACTCGATTACCGGTCCGTTAATTGGCAGACCGAAAAGTGCGACATTTCGTACACTAGACGTAGTTGGTTTAGATACATTTATCAGTGTGGCGAAAAACGTCCGTGATCAAGTAGAAGGGGACGAGAAAAAAGTTTTTGAAATTCCGGAATTCGTTGAAAAAATGAATGAAAATGGCTGGATTGGTGCTAAAGCAAAACAAGGTTTTTATTATAAGAAGAAAACAAAAGAAGGCAGTCAGATTTTCCAAATCAATCCGGAAACGTTGGAATATGAAGAACGCGGTAAATTGAAAACAGCTGCTGTTGAAATGGCAAAGCAACAAAAAGGCACGAAAAAGAAAATGCAAACGCTTCTTTCACAGAAAGGCGATAAAGCAAGTGATTTCTTGTGGAGCATTTTGAAACCTACATTATTATACTCGGCAGAGCTATTAGGTGTCATTGCAGATGATATAACCCAAATTGATAATGCAATGAAATGGGGATTCGGCTGGAAAGTAGGTCCGTTTGAAATTTGGGACATTTTAGGTGCTTCTCAAACCGTTGAACGCATGAAAGAAGACGGTGAAACGATTCCTAAATGGGTGGAAGATTTGCTCAGTGCAGGAAATGAATCTTTCTACCAGTATGATGAAGGAAAAACCTACTTTTATCATCAAGGTGAATATAAGGAGTTGGCTGTTAATCCAAAAGAGATTCACCTGCAATCTTTAAAAGATACAAATAAAGTGATTAAGAAAAATAAAGGTGCTAGCTTAATCGATATTGGAGACGGTATCGCACTGTTGGAATTCACTTCTCAAAGTAACGCTATCGGGTTGGATGTCATTCAGATGATTAACCAATCGATTGAAGAAGTGGAACAAAATTATGATGGATTGGTGATTGGAAACCAAGGTAATAATTTCTGTGTGGGGGCAAATCTTGGACTAATGTTAATGGAAGCTCAAGATGATAATTTCTTTGAGTTGGACATGGTTATCCGCCAATTCCAAAACATGGCGCTAAATATCAAATATTCCAAGAAACCGGTTGTATCAGCACCATTTAACATGACACTCGGTGGCGGCGCGGAAGTAACCTTACCTGCAGCAAGTGTGCAAGCGTCCCAAGAAGCTTATATCGGTTTAGTAGAACCTGGCGTCGGGCTTATCCCTGGCGGTGGCGGTACGAAAGAGCTTTATTTGAAGATGATTCGCGACATTCCAGAGGGTGTTAACTTTGATTTATCAAAAGTTGCAAATACTGTATTTGAAAGAGTTGCGATGGCTTCAGTTTCTACCTCTGCTGAAGAAGCAAGAGAAAATGGCTTCTTAGATAAACATGATGGAATTAGTGTGAATCCTGATCACTTGTTATATGATGCTAAACAACGAGCGTTAGGTTTAGCGCGTGCAGGTTATACGCCACCGAAACGTGAAAAAATTCCTGTAGTTGGGGATGCTGGATACGGTGCAATGTTACTAGGTGCTAAAGGCTTGCATCAAGGTGGCTATGCCTCAGACCATGATTTAAAAATTGCTGAAAAACTAGCTTACGTCTTATCAGGTGGTCGAATTAAACAAGGAACACTGATTGATGAAGATACAATGCTCAGCTTAGAAAAAGAAGCATTCTTAAGTTTGATTGGTGAACCTAAAACCCAACAGCGTATGCAGCATATGTTAACGAAAGGTAAACCATTACGTAATTAATTATAAGGATAGACTTTATCGGAAAGAAGGAGGAGTTATTGTGAAAGAAGCAGTCATTGTTGCGGGAGCAAGAACCCCAGTAGGACGAGCTCATAAGGGATCTCTCGCCAATACAAGACCAGACGATTTAGCTGCATTAACCATTAAGGAAACATTAAAACGTGCAGATAATTATGACGGAAATATTGATGATGTCATTATTGGTAATGCGATGCCGGAAGCGGAACAAGGCATGAACATGGCGAATAATATTGCGGGACTTGCAGGTTTAAAAACGGATACACCGGCTATTACTGTGAATCGTTTTTGTTCATCAGGTTTGCAAAGTATTGCTTATGGTGCAGAAAGAATTATGCTAGGTAACAGTGATACGATTATTGCTGGCGGAGCAGAATCTATGAGTTTAGTCCCTATGGGCGGCCATGTGATTCGTCCTAATTCAACACTAGTTGAAGAGGCGCCTGAATATTATATGTCAATGGGTCATACAGCAGAAGAAGTAGCAAATCAGTACGGAGTATCCCGAGAAGATCAAGATGCTTTCGCGGCAGAAAGTCATAAACGTGCTGAAGAAGCTATTAAAAATGGACGTTTTAAAGATGAAATAGTACCTGTAGAAGTGAAACAGCGTTTTGTTGGAGCAAAAAATAAAATTGAAGAAACGTCCTTTATGTTCGATACAGATGAAGGCGTTCGTCCGGGAACAACACCGGAAATCCTTGGAAAACTGCGTCCA
This sequence comes from Pseudogracilibacillus sp., assembly GCA_035301845.1. GTDB lineage: Bacteria > Bacillota > Bacilli > Bacillales > Amphibacillaceae > Pseudogracilibacillus. Next base: position 33,296 of record DATGTM010000026.1, read on the forward strand.
GCTTTTTCCGTGAAGGGTTCCGTAACAGCTGGAAATTCATCTCAAATGAGTGATGGTGCTGGTTCTGTCTTGGTTATGGATAAAGAAAAGGCAGATGCAGAAGGATTAACTCCTTTAGTAAAATTCCGTTCCTTTGCAGTAGCTGGCGTGCCACCGGAAATTATGGGAGTTGGGCCAGCAGAAGCAGTTCCGAAAGCGCTGAAATTAGCAGGACTGGATCTCTCTGACATTGGTGTATTTGAATTGAATGAAGCTTTTGCTTCTCAGTCTCTGCAAGTCATTCGTACACTCGGCTTGGATCATGAAAAAGTCAATGTGAATGGTGGAGCTATTGCTTTAGGACATCCTCTGGGGATGACTGGTACGAAGCTGACCTTGTCACTTATTCATGAAATGAAGCGCCGGAATGAACAGTTTGGTGTAGTCACGATGTGTATCGGTGGCGGCATGGGTGCAGCAGGAGTATTTGAATTAGTGTAAACACGACGGGAAGATTTTCCTGATTGGGTAAAATCTTTCCTTCCATAATAAAACTTACAGAAAGAAAGGAAGTTACAGATGAGCGAAAAGACATTTAAAGGTGGAGCATTTTTAACCGAAGACCTAGACGGAGAAGATGTAATCACCCCGGAAGATTTTACAGACGAGCATAAAATGATAGCTAAAACGACCGAGGATTTTGTATTAGGAGAAGTCGTACCTAAAATTGATCATTTAGAAAACCATGAGTTCGATTATTCAGTGGATTTACTTAAGAAAGCTGGCGATTTAGGACTTTTAAGTGCAGATATTCCTGAAGAATATGGTGGGTTGCAGTTAGATAAAATCAGTTCTTCTTTAATTACGGAAAAATTCTCTCGTGCCGGCGGTTTTTCAGTTACTCATGGTGCGCATGTTGGAATTGGTTCACTGCCGATTGTGTTTTTCGGAAACGACGAACAAAAACAACAGTATTTACCGAAAATTGCTACCGGTGAATTGTTAGCAGCTTACGCTTTAACAGAACCGAGCTCAGGTTCTGATGCGCTAGGTGCGAAGACAACAGCCGTATTAAATGAAGCAGGTACCCATTACGTTTTAAACGGGGAGAAGCAATGGATTACAAACTCTGCATTTGCGGATGTATTTATTGTTTATGCTAAAATTGATGGCGAGCATTTCTCCGCATTTATTGTCGAACGTGAATTTGACGGTGTATCCGTTGGTCCGGAAGAAGACAAAATGGGTATTAAGAGTTCTTCGACCAGAACATTGATTCTTGAAGATGCACAAGTTCCGGTAGAGAATTTGCTTGGAGAAAAAGGCCGCGGCCATATTATAGCCTTTAATATTTTAAACGTCGGACGTTATAAGTTGGCTATTGGTGGCGTTGGCGGTTCGAAACGTTCAATCGAATTAGCATCAACATACGCCAATCAGCGTAAGCAGTTTGACCGGACGATTGCCAGTTTCTCTTTAACCCAAGAAAAACTGGGCAAAATGGCTGCAGACACGTATGCGAATGAAAGTGCCGTATATCGTACTGTTGGGTTATTCGAACAAAGCATGGGGAATTTAACAGATGAACAATTAAAAGACGGCAGAGAAATTGCCAAAGTTATCGCAGAATATCAAATCGAATGTTCGATGAATAAATATACTGCTACAGAATTATTAGATGAATCTGTTGATGAAGCGTTACAACTTCATGGAGGATACGGCTTCATGGAAGAATATGAAGTCGCTAGAATGTACCGTGACTCCCGTATTAACCGTATTTTTGAAGGAACAAACGAAATTAACCGTTTGATCGTACCTGGTACGCTTATCAAAAAAGCGATGAAAGGTGAACTGCCGCTACTTGAACAAGCACAAGGCTTGCAAGATGAACTTATGTCTATGATGCCAGAAGAAGTCGGCGACGAACCATTGGATCAGGAAAAACATCTGCTTAAAAATGCGAAGAAAATTGTGCTGCTTGGTGCTGGACTAGCTGCTCAAAAGTATATGCAAAAATTAGAAGACGAGCAAGAAATTCTGTCTAATTTGGCAGACATGGCTTCGTACGTATTTAACATGGAATCGGCAATTTTACGTACAGAAAAAGCCATCGGTAAAACAGGCGAAGAGAAAAACAAACAAAAACTATTGTATACTGAAGTGTATACACAAGAATCATTTAATAAAATTGAAAGTTTCGCGAAAGAAATTTTAATTGCAGTAGAAGAAGGTGACGAGCTGCGGATGATGCTCTCTGCACTTCGTAAACTGACACGTCATGATCCAGTCAACGTGATTCAGAAAAAACGCGAAATCGCTGCAGTGATCAGCGAAGAAGAAGCTTATGTAGTATAAATTAGAAGCTTACATGCGGCATAAGTCCAGAAGAAGCTATTCTGGGCTTATGCTTTTTTTATTGAAGCAGGCAAAGAGCTCGTAATGTACTTTTTTAAGCTGGATACAAAAGAATTGTGCTCTACATTATATGTAAAAAAAGAAGACTAAGAATGTAAGGAGATGTTCAATGTAGGGAAAATATTGTCGGGACAAAGCTCGGGTAAGGCACCTCACAGCGGAGCCGAAGGTAGCTTAGCAGCGCCGGCTAAAAAGCGAAGTACATTTCCAAAGTGACATATTTACACAAAATTTTGGACCTAATCTTAGTATAAGCTTGATTTAGGCATTTTTCCAGAGTACAGGCAGATAAAATAAGATATCATCCCAAACTCGGTGCTTGTGCTGAAGATCGGGACAATACATTTAATTATTAGCCCCATCTAGGAAGTTTCTAAAGAGTACGGGCAAATAAAATAAGATATCATCCCGAACTCGGTACTTGTTCTGAAGATCGGGACAATATATTTAATTATCAGCCCCATCTAGGAAGTTTCTCAAGAGTACGGGCAGATAAAATCAGGTATCATCCCGAACTCGGTACTTGTGCTGAAGATATGGACAATATATTTAATTATCAGCCTCATCTAGGAAGTTTCTCAAGAGTACGGGCAAATAAAATCAAATATCATCCCGAACTCATGAGTATAATGAAGATTGGTCTACTATTTTTCACCATCTGCCTCATCAAAAGAACAGTTACGGTAAAAGGAATTGAATGAAAAATCTTCTTTGACGTAGGAGTGCTTTTAACGAAAAGAACACCGTAGAATAAACAATACTTTTACCGTGAAAGAGGATTTTACTCGTTCCTTTGAAGTTTGTTTGTTATAATCTTTTTAGATAG
>DATGTM010000027.1:0-5412 GCA_035301845.1 Pseudogracilibacillus sp.
CAGAAAATACTGTAATGTCTTAGCTTCAAAATTTATTCTGACGAGGTAAAAAAGCTGGTTGTTTTACAACTTGACTTTCTTTCCTCTTTCACATTTAGGTTGTTCTTGTTCAGTTTTCAAAGAGCAAATTTCTGTTTCGCCTTCCAAAAAAGCGACTTAATTAATATATCATTTAAAAACAAATAAGTCAAGCGCTATTCAGAAGGAAATTAATCATAACATGACTGATCAATAAAGTCAACAGTCTTGTTTTTTTCTTTTTTGTTTGCCGCCCTTTTTTGAAGAGCATATTCAATAATACAACGCACACTATCATAAGTCAATAGATTTCTTTCATTTTTATTTTTTCTTTTAATTTTTCTATATAAGGTGTAAAAGGAGAAAGACAATTCGCCTTTCTCCTCCATTCATATCTTCTAATCCTCTTTGAATCACCTACATAAAACCATGAATAAAACTTTAAATAATAATACATAGCATTATATTGTTGATTTAACTTTTTATTTTATCATTGAATTACTTACTGGCGCGTCCCCTTAAAAGTTGGGTTTAGCTCTCTAACGCAGACTGACGTAAGCGTCCTAAATAAAATTCCTTCTACTATAGTTGCATTGGTTACGAAAAGTATTCATCAACTGCTTAAACTAGAGAAATACATTAAAAATGAATGATCATCAATTAATTCGCTACAATATTCACTAACTTATTAGGGATCACGATAACTTTCCGAACGGTTTTCCCTTCCAGCCAAGGCTGAATTTTTTCATTTTGCAATGCTAATTCTTCTAAATCTGACTCCTCCATATCTTTTTCAACTTGTACTTTCGCCCGTACTTTACCCATCACTTGCAAGACTACTTGAACTTCTTCCTCTTCTAATTTCGTCTCATCATACGATGGCCAAGCTTCATAAGTAATCGTTTCTTCATGTCCCAGTACTTGCCAAACCTCTTCTGCGAGATGTGGAGCTACTGGGTAAAGTAATTTAATGAAACCTTCAGCCATTTCTTTAGAAATCGCTTCCGCTTTATATCCTTCATTTATAAACACCATCATTTGAGCAATTCCAGTATTAAAATGCAAATTCTCAAAATCATTTGTCACTTTCTTCACTGTTTCATGATAGACTTTTTCCATAGAAGAATCTGCTTCATCTACAACAATATTAGACAAAGTACCATCGTCATTAATAAACAGTCTGTACACGCGGTCCAGATAACGTCTTGCCCCGTCAAGTCCTGTTGTTGACCACGCGACATCGGCATCTAACGGCCCCATAAACATTTCATACAACCTCAAAGTGTCTGCTCCGTGACTAGTAATAATTTCGTCCGGATTCACAACATTTCCTTTTGACTTACTCATTTTTTCATGATTACTTCCTAGAATCATACCTTGATTAAACAATTTATAAAACGGCTCTTTAGTGCTCACCACGCCAATGTCGTATAAGAACTTATGCCAAAACCGTGCATAAAGCAAGTGAAGAACAGCATGCTCAGCGCCGCCGATGTAGATATCTACCGGGAGCCATTGTTTAAGCAGTTCCGGATCAGCCAATTGCTTATCATTAGTAGGATCAATAAAACGTAAAAAGTACCAGCAGCTGCCTGCCCATTGTGGCATAGTGTTCGTTTCACGACGGCCTTTCATTCCTGTTTTCGGATCCGTTACATTGACCCAGTCACTATTAGCTAAGGGAGATTCTCCAGTTCCTGAAGGCTTAATTTCATCCATTTCGGGTAGTTCTAATGGTAAATCTTCTTCCGGGACTGCTGACATCGAACCATCTTCCCAATGGATTATTGGAATAGGCTCCCCCCAATAACGTTGCCTAGAGAATAACCAATCCCGCAAACGGTAAGTTATTTCTTTCTTCCCTCTTTCGTTCTCTTCCAACCATTCGATCATTTTCGGGATAGCTTCATCCGTATTCAATCCATTCAAGAAACCTGAATTCGTAAGTATACCTTCTCCTGTATAGGCTTCTTTTTGAATATTGCCACCTTCAACCACTTCTACAATCGGTAAATCAAATTGGACGGCAAATTCATAATCTCGTTCATCATGTGCAGGAACGGCCATGATAGCACCTGTCCCGTATCCCATTAATACATAGTCTGCAATCCAAATTGGTACTTTTTGGTTCGTAGCAGGATTGATAGCATAAGCACCTGTAAATACACCTGTTTTCTTCTTCGAAACGTCCGTTCGTTCTATTTCTGTTTTATTTGCGACAGTTTCAATATACGCATTTACTTCCACTTGGTGATCTGCAGTGACAATTTCTTCTATATAAGGATGTTCTGGGGATAGTACACAATAGGTAGAGCCGAATAAAGTATCAGGTCGAGTTGTGAATACTTGAAAATTCAAATCTGTTCCATCTATATCAAACGTCACTTCTGCTCCTTCTGATTTTCCTATCCAATTGCGTTGCATATCTTTTATACTTTCTGGCCAATCCAAATCTTCCAAATCTTCTAAAAGGCGATCCGCATAAGCAGTTATTTTCAATACCCATTGACGCATTGGTTTCTTTACAACTGGATGGTCACCGCGCTCACTTTTTCCATCAATGACTTCTTCATTTGCTAAAACAGTACCCAATGCTTCACACCAGTTCACTTCTATCTCATCCATATAAGCTAAGCCTTTTTCATAAAGCTTTGTAAAAATCCATTGTGTCCACTTATAATAGGAAGGGTCTGTTGTGTTGATTTCTCTGTCCCAATCATAGGAGAACCCTAATTCTTGAATTTGGCGTTTGAAAGTTGCAATATTTTCATTTGTAAAAGCCGCCGGGCTGTTTCCTGTATCAAGCGCATACTGCTCAGCAGGTAAACCAAAAGCATCCCACCCCATCGGATGAAGCACTTCATAGCCCTGCATTCGTTTCATTCTTGAAATAATATCTGTCGCCGTGTATCCCTCAGGATGTCCAACATGCAATCCCGCTCCTGAAGGGTAAGGAAACATGTCTAATGCATAAAGCTTTTCCTTATTTGAATGTATATCTGTTTGAAATGTTTTGTTTTCTAACCAATGATTTTGCCATTTGTTTTCAATTTTCTGATGGTCATAACTCACAAAAACTGCCTCCTCATTATTCCGCATGATTAACTATGTAAAATCGTTTCATCGCACACGTAACTACTCGAATTGTATTGAATCGAGTGGCTTTTGTCAAGATTCAAATAGATTAACAAGCCATAACTAATAGTGTACCATTATTATAGAAAAAAAGGGGGAATTACTGATGTTACCTATTATACCTTTCGCACATAGTTTAATAGAAGAAATTGTTCAACCAGGCGATCAAGTGATTGATGCTACTTGCGGTAATGGGAATGACACGCTTTTACTAAGTACTTTAGTAGAAGAAACAGGAAACGTGTATGCTTCTGATATTCAAGAACAAGCCATCCACACCACACAACAAACTATACAAGAACATAAACGAAATAATGTGTCTTACATTTTAGATAGCCATGCCAATCTCGCTGAACATCTGCCAAGTTGTACGAAAGAAAATATTGCAGCAATCATTTTTAATCTTGGATATTTACCAAAAAGTGATAAGAAAATTATTACCCAGCCCGCTTCTACTAAAAAAGCCATTACTCAATTGCTCCCTTATTTAAAAAAAGGAGGAAGAATTGTCTTGGTTATTTATCATGGACACGTGGGAGGGGAAATCGAAAAAGATGCAGTTTTAAAATTAGCGGCAGAACTCGACCAAAAACAGTATCAGGTCTTGCAATATCAATTTATTAACCAACAAAATACGCCGCCCTTTGTAGTTGCTATCGAAAGAAAATAAACGAAGTTCTTTTATAATAATTCCTTTCATCTTATAATTGAGGGGGATTTTTTCATCATCAACACGAGGAGGAAGCACATGATACATTCATATAAAGGAACCACCCCTAATATTCACGAAACAGCTTACGTTGCACATGATGCTACTTTAACCGGCGATATTGAAATTGGAGAAGCATCTAGCATTTGGTTTAAAACTGTTATCCGAGGAGATGTCGCACCCACTAAAATTGGAAGCCGTGTAAATATACAAGATTTATCCCTCATTCACCAAAGTCCAGGTTTACCGGTAACTGTTGAAGATGATGTCACAGTGGGGCATCAAGTAACTTTGCATGCTTGTACTATACGAAAAAATGCGCTAATCGGGATGGGGACGATGGTTTTAGACGGCGCTGAAATTGGCCAAAATGCTTTCATCGGTGCTGGGAGCCTTGTCACTCCCGGAACCAAAATTCCTGAAAACACTTTAGCATTTGGACGTCCTGCCAGAGTGGTCCGCAATTTAACAGAAAAAGATTATCAAGAAATGAAACGAATCCGGGAATCTTATGTAGAAAAGGCAGCTTATTATAAAGCGCAAACCAGTTTAAATACTAGCTTTTAACATAATACTCATCTTAATATTACTTTGAAAAATATCGAGAAGGGTTACATCCAACATAGTGTGTAAAAAAATGAAACGAAGGGAATGTACGGAGACTCCTGCCGGATGAAAAGCCTCGGTAAGACGGCCGCACGGCGGAGCCGAAGGTGGCTTAGCAGCGCCGGCGGAAAGCGAAGTACATTTCCGAAGTGACATATTTACACAAAATTTTGGACCTAATCAACATATAATAAAAAAACCTGCACTAAATGCAGGTATTTTATTATATCCCCCTTATGAAGTAGTAACCATCCAGCTCTATTTAAAACAACAACTGCACGAACAACGATAAACTTAAAAGCGCTCCGTAAATCGCATGCGTTTCCCCGACGGCAGCCATCGCTGGCATCATTTGAGCTGCTTCTGTTTTCCCACGAAGTTTTGTGACTACACTATTCGCTTTGGGTGCCGATATAAAAATAACCATTGAAACAAGTGGAAGAATCCCCATTATGATGTACAAACCTGTTAAAAGGTAAGCGACTATGAACATACCAGCTAATGTAGTTGTTGCTTTTTTTCTGCCTACTAAAATTGCGAAGGTATTTCGACCATTCGCTTTATCTCCATCGACGTCACGTATATTGTTCGTCAGCAGAATACCAGCGACAAATATCGTAATAGGGAGGGATATTAGAACAGCCCCAACGGTTAAGGTCATCGTCTGTATAAAATAACTGATGCCTATGATAATCGATCCCATGAATATGCCGGAGAACAATTCCCCAAATGGCGTATAGGCGATCGGAAGCGGATCCCCGGTATAAAAATAACCAACCGCCATGGAGACACTTCCAATTACCGCGACCCACCAGCTCGTTTCAAATGAAATATAAGCCCCCAGCAAAACAGCGATCGCAAAAAATAGGAGTGCAACTCGCGCAGCAGCTTGTGGCTTTATATCACCGCGGACGAGCGATCCGCCGATTCCGACAGAATCTGCA
>DATGTM010000028.1:0-3581 GCA_035301845.1 Pseudogracilibacillus sp.
GACATGTCTTTAGAAGAGTCTATTCAATATTTGGATGACGATGAATATTGCGAAGTGACTCCGAAAGCCATTCGTTTACGTAAAAAACTATTAGATAAAAATGAACGCGAAAAAGCGAAAAAGAACTAAATAAAAAGGCGCTGGCATTGAAGATGTCCAGCGCCTTTTTTATGAGGATACACACAAGTGTATATGTTCGTGTTGAAAAATAAAAGACAGCTTTTTGCATTATTTTTCAAACTGGTAATCGGTCTTCATATCCCAAGGGTGGATGGTATAGTCACGAGCGCCCGTTGTCACATAAGGGTCTGCTTTCACTAATGCTTCAATCTCGTTTAGATTATCTCCTTGATAAATAATAAGCCCGCCTGCTCCATCCGTTAATTTACCGAATAGAAAAATGTGGTTCTGTGCGCGCATTTCTTCAATGTAGTCCAAATGTGCTTGACGATGAGTTGTACTTTTCTCTTCGTCTAGCATTGGTAATAAAACAGCATAATAGTGCATCCTAATTTCTCCTTGTTTGTAGTGATTTTTAAAGAGGGCCAACGATTGACGATGAAAGATTTAATAAACATAGCTTCGTTAATCTCTAAGTAATTGAGTCTTGAGATCAATTTGTTTGAAGTCTAACATAGCCTGTATAATTTCTGTGGCGAAAAACGATTGTTTACTATTTTCTCAATCAGCTTTGGCTATTTGCTTACTTGTACTTAAATTTTAACCCTTTTCATTCGCTTGTCAACAAGAATCGTTTTTTAATAAGAGAATTTTTTCTAAATTCTGACTTTTAAGCGGAAGTAATCTATGGTAAGCTGATACATAAATTAGTTCTTTCTTCTTATTTAAAAGCAAAAAAGCTAGAAACCTGGAATGTTATTGGGCCTGGGTAACGGAGTGTTAATTCATAGCGATTGAGGTAACGTTTGCGCTATTCATTCATTCGGCGGGAAAAGTATAAGGAAATCTTATTAAATTTGCTGCAAAAAAGAAATGAAGCTCCCAAAACTGAACTTCTGTTGCATTTTTTAAAAATAAGGTAAATTTTATCCGAATGGAGTGGTAAAATGAGACGAAAAGGGATGATGCTATTTTGGGCGATGGGGTTGTTGATTGTTTTCAATGCTTGCGGCGAAAACGAAGAAAATGCTGATGTAGATTTAGAAAAAGAAGCGGAAGACATTAGTACCGAGTTTTTAGAAACGTTATATAATGTGGAGGACCCTGATGTTGTCGATGAATCAGATTCGCCAGAAGAAATGGCGGATTATCTGGAAGAAATGGTAGATAAATATGAGCCTTATTTTACGGAGGAAGAATTGGAGGAATTAGTCAACAAACGTTTTTTCTCTAAACCGGATGAGGCCGCTTCGAAACAGGATTCGACTATCGAGATGAAAGACCTCGAACTAGAAGTGGATGAAACGGATGAAGAGAGTGAGTGGAAGTTTGACCACACGTTTACATTAGTATTTGAAGATGAGGCAGGAGAAGAGATTGAAACAGCAGATGTTACAGGACAGATTACCGTTATTGATGAATCGGGAGACTTGAAAATTAATCGTTATTATGATGAAGGTTTTCCTATGGACATGCTGGAACCTCTTTAAAAAGATAAAGAAGGCTCTGTTGATAAAGCAGGGCCTTCTTCTTCTGTGGATAAGAATCTATTTGTTATGTTTGTTCTTATTTTGATTTTTGTCCTTGTCTAAGTGTATCACTACGCCGCGGGCATAGCGTATATTCTCCTCATCAACTGTTCCCTCTCTTTTTTGCTCTTGTTTCCCCCAGCTAGCAAAAATGAGCAACAATGCAAACGCGTAACTCAGGATTTGGGTGAATTTAAGTACTCCTCCTGCTATCTGCTGATCATAAATAGCAGTAATAACAGGAAAGAGCGCCCCTTCTGTTGCTACATAATCTGGAAAATGAGCTTTCAACACGATAATGTAAAAGAACCCAGTAGGCATCAAAATAGTGGAAGCTAAGAATATATACAAGGCACGCAGCATATAAGACAACCCTTTTAACTCAGATAAAGGATGAATAATAACCCACCACATAAAGAATGCGTTGATTGCGAGTATCAATTCTGCGATGGCTGTAAGCGACCAACTGCCGTGAATAGCGTTAAACACCGAAGGAATGAAATAAATAGAAATCAAACCATTAAATCCGATAAGGGTAAGCCAAGGATGAGAAAAGATTTTTAATAAAATGCGTGCTTGATGATTCCAGATAACTTGCCGTAAAAAAGCGACAGGAAAACTGAGCAGCAATAGAGGCACAGTGATGAAAAAGATGGCTGATATTTCTAACATATACATGCTGAATAAATAATCCGTTCCAATAATATGCAAAGGAGTTGCTTTAAATAAAAGTGTAATACCAACGCCAAGATAAAAGTAAAAGCGTTGGCTAGGCTTCACAGCGAACACAGATGGGCGAGCAATATACTTTTCATATAAAAGAACCGACACGATACCTAGCACAATCCAATGAAGAGGAAAAATAGCGTACCAATGATGATTGGACAGGATAGTATCCAACAATGGAGCTCACCACATTTCTATTGTATTTTTATATTGACTTAATGTTAGTGTAACAAATGAAAGGAAGGACGAAAATAAATAGCTACGTTAATTCAGTTAACAATGTACGTAGCAATAAATCCAATCAGAACAAGCACAATGAAAATCCCCCAAATAATATTTTTTTTGCTTTTTTGGCTCTTTGAGCGGAATGTTTTTTTCTTCCAACGGTCCGGATCAAATCGAATCTCGTTATCTGAAGTTGCAGAAGTTCGTTTAACATAATTTTTTCGTAAAGAGAAACGCTCTACCCCGATTAAGAAAGGGGGGCCAAGTAAAAAGCCGCCAAGAGCTCCGAATAGATGAGCGGATATATTAATGTTCGGTTGCATAAATGACATCAACACACCGAGTACGAAAATGACAGTTACAATTTGTGCGTTAGCTGCATCAATTAACTGTTTTCTGAAAAGGACCATGAAAATATAAATGCCGAAGAGACCATAGATTGCCCCGGAAGCACCTAAATGAAGTGTTTGAGACATTGGTGCCATGATGTAGGTGCCGACGTTACCGATAATCCCTGTTAACAGATAAAATGTAACGAAGCGAAACTTACCTAGCATTTGTTCTAAAGCAGGAGCAAATAGTACAAGTGCAAACGAATTGAACAGCACATGAGAAAAACCACCATGCAAAAAAACGGGGGTTAGTAAACGCCAATATTCTCCGTAACTAACTAAATAATTGGCACCAACACTCCAACTATAAATAATTTCGCCGATTTGTAATTGCAAAACGTTTATAATAAGCCATAAGAGCAAGTTAATTATAATAATCGTTGAAACGACAGGGTAAAATTGCATAAATTCTTTCATACTTCGTTCTTGTCTCACAAACATAATACCCCTCCTAGATGTCCTCTGTAGTATAATATAATCCGAAAGACAAGGGAAGTCATGTATACTGGAAATATAACTATTAAAAAGAAAGGCCGAAAAATATGATTAAAGGAATAGGTGTAGATATCATCGAACTAGACCGCATTCA
>DATGTM010000029.1:0-49404 GCA_035301845.1 Pseudogracilibacillus sp.
AGCCCGTAGGAGAGGGCTTTTTTTATCGACGTTTAAAACAGGAGATTAGTTGTCAAAGCAGCGTATCTATAGGTTACGTCCAACATAGTGTGTAAAAAAATGAAACGAAGGAAATGTACGGAGACTCCTGCCGGATGAAAAGCCTCGGTAAGACGCCGCACGGCGGAGCCGAAGGTGGCTTAGCAGCGCCGGCGGAAAGCGAAGTACATTTCCGAAGTGACATATTTACACAAAATTTTGGACATAATCGTATCTATATGTTCGAGGCTAGGATAAATTTTTCATAAGTTAGCAGAAAGCGGGGGAGAAACCTGAAATGAAGCGGGAATATGCAGTAATTGGTTTAGGTCGTTTTGGTGGTAGTATTTGTGAAGAGTTAAGTAATGAAGGCATGAAAGTACTGGCAATTGATCAAAGTGATCAAAGAATTAATGAATTTAAAAATATTGCATCACACGTCGTAGTAGCTGATTCTACGGATGAAATGGCTTTGAAGGAGCTAGGTGTTAAAAATATTGATCATGTTATCGTCGCCATAGGGGATGACATACAAGCATCTATTTTGACGACTGTTATATTGTCAGAAATGGGCGTACAACGTATTACTGTGAAAGCCCAAAATGATTATCATGAAAAAATATTAAATAAAATAGGTGCCGATCATGTCATACATCCTGAAAGAGATATGGGGATACGCATAGCTCATAGTTTGATATCAAGTAATATTTTAGATTACTTGGAACTATCCGAAGACCATAGTATGGTAGAAGTGAAAGTCGGCAAAAAGATGCTAGGCAGAACTTTAATCGAATTAAATATTCGGGCAAGATACGGATGTAACGTTGTGGCTATTCGTCATGAAAAGGACATGAATGTGTCCCCGATGGCAGAATATGCTCTTCAAGAAGATGATATATTAATTGTTATTGGAGCAGATAAAGATATTTCGAGATTCGAGAAACAACTCGTGATTGACTAACTGTATATATATGTTAATATCAACTAATTATTGTGACATGGAAGTATCAAATGCACAAAAAACAGGCTCTGGGAAATTGGATATCCAGAGCCTGTTTTTTTATTATATCTCCATGATGATTGGTAAAACCATTGGACGACGTTTTGTTTTCTCATACAATAATGGAGCAATGGTGTCGATAATTTCATTTTTAATTTCGGACCATTTACTTGTTTTTTGTTTCATCATTTTGTTTAAGTTAAGTGCAACTGCTTTTTGTGCTTCTTTGATTAAATCCTCTGATTCTCTCATATACACAAAGCCGCGGGATATAATATCCGGACCAGCTGCTATTTTGAATTCTTTCATATTGATACTGACAACGACCATCACAAGTCCTTCTTCAGAAAGAATGCGTCGATCACGTAGAACGATGTTGCCAATATCTCCAATACCGCTGCCGTCGACATAAATAGAACCAGAAGGCACTTTGCCTGCAATAGCTGCCTTATCTTTACTTAATGCCAACACTTCACCGTTATCAAGAATAAATGAATCTTTCTGATCTACTCCGCATACTTCTGCATGCTTTGTATGTTCTTTTAACATTTTATATTCGCCGTGGATTGGCATAAAGAACTTAGGATTCATCAAACGAAGCATTAATTTTTGCTCATCTTGACTACCATGTCCTGAAGTATGGATATTACTTAGAGGACCATGAATAACTTCAGCTCCAGCACGCATTAATTGATTAATCGTGCGGCTGACACTTACATTGTTACCAGGGATTGGAGATGATGAAAATACTATAGTGTCGCCAGGAGCTATTTGAATCTGCCGGTGCGTGCCATTAGCAATTCTGGATAGAGCAGCCATTGGCTCACCTTGTGAACCGGTACATAAAATAACAATCTCATTAGCTGGATAGCGATTAATTTGATTTGCATCAATAAACGTATTTTTAGGGGCGGTAATATAACCAAGCTCCCGGCCAATCTCTATAGAAGATTCCATACTGCGGCCAAAAATAGCTACTTTTCGATTGAACTTCGTTGCAGCTTCTACCACTTGTTGTAATCTGTAAATATTGGATGCAAATGTCGCGAAAATAAGACGTTCATCAACTCGCCCGAAAATATCGTTAATATTTTCCTTAACGACTTGTTCGGACATAGTAAATCCAGGCACCTCACTGTTGGTACTATCTGATAATAAACAAAGGACACCTTCTCGCCCAATTTCAGCCATTTTTGCAATGTTAGCCGGTTCTCCTACAGGCGTGAAATCAAATTTAAAGTCACCAGTTTGTACAATATTTCCTGAAGGTGTTTTAACGACAACGCCGTAAGAATCAGGAATACTGTGTGTGACATGGAAAAAACTAACCGAAGTTTTGCGGAATTTAATAATATCATCTTCTTGAATCGTGTGTAATTTTGCACTTCTTAATAAACCATGTTCATCTAACTTGTTACGAATAAGACCAATAGCGAGTTTTCCAGCGTAGACAGGCACATTAATCTCACGAAGAAGGTATGGAATGCCTCCAATATGATCCTCGTGTCCGTGAGTTATAAAAAGGCCTTGAATTTTATCTTTGTTCTGCACTAAATAAGTGTAATCCGGGATTACATAGTCAATTCCGAGTAATTCATCTTCTGGAAATTTAATTCCTGCATCGATAATAATAATTTCGTCTTGAAATTGAACGCAGTACATATTTTTCCCTATTTCATCCAGACCGCCTAGTGCAAAAACGGCTGTTTGATCATTTTTAACAAACTTCATTTATAAACTCTCAACTTTGAAATGATCTGACTTTTTTTCATACGCTAAATGGTCATCGCTTAAGGGTTGAATAAACTCGATATTATAGTTACTTTCTTCTAACTTCGAACGCACTTCACGTTCAGATTCAGCTTCAACATAGATTGTTTGCGTTCGCTCACGAGCAATCGCTTTATCCATAGAAGGCTGATATAAAACTTTAAAAATCATCATTCTATCTCTCCTAAATATTTATTGTTATAAAAGATAATATTATTTATGAAACTTGGTTGTTTTTAAACTGGTTGTCCTAGATTTATCAGTAGTCGGTACACGTCCCCGTTTGAGAAACTTTTTCCATTTTCGTTTCAGCTTTTCTTTCAGGCGCTTTATCATCACCCTGCATCTCCTTTCTGGATAAAGAAAAGCAATAATTTTTAACCGATCCAATCCCTACTATATTCATTATAGTATGATTTTGAAATTATTGAAATGATTATCATCGATTTATTTAAAAAAATATATTTTTTTAAAAAGGGAATGAAATACTGAAAGAGGGATGAAGCAGAAGGAGAGCGTTTTTGAAGCAAAGTATAAAGCATACTTTTGATTTACAAAAGTATGCTTTGTTTTATTCGATAGCGTGCGCATGATCCGGAAGTTGATACGGGTTTTGTTTGTCAATATAGTCATAAAACATAATTCCATTTAAATGATCGATTTCATGTTGCATGACGATAGCTGGATATCCCTTGAGTCTAAATTTAATTTTTTCACCTGCTTTGTTATAAGCGCGTACCGTTATCCGTCTATTCCTAATCACATAACCGTCAATGTTTTCATCGACTGATAAACAACCCTCTCCACCAGGAAGATAGGCTTTTTCTACAGAATGGCTGATTATTTTCGGGTTAATTAATTGATAGCTATATACTTCATCATTATGAGGCAAATGAATTGCTAATAGTTTTTGATTTACCCCCAGTTGGGGAGCTGCCAAGCCTACGCCAGCTCGTAATTCATATTTTTCAGCTATTTCTTCATCTTGGCTATTTTTTATAAAGTCTAACATATCATCTAATAACCGGACAGTTTCTTCGGATGGTGGCATAGAAACATCAGCTGATTTTTCTCGCAAAGCTGGATGGCCATCTCGTACAATATCTTTCATTCGTATCATGATTAAACCCCTTTTGATTTCTTTGTTAACAATAATTTTCATATTGATTTTAACACAAATTAAAAAGAATAGGGCGCTAATTGCTTTAATTTAAAAAATAATGAAGAAATAATGAAATTTTACAGATAGTTTGCTAAACTCATGGTAGATTACATATAAATGACGCGAGACAATGAAAGGAAATAGGGGGATAAGTATAGGAATGTCAAAAAAAGCTTTTGGAAGTATCATTCTCATGCTCGTTATTGGATTAGGAGCTTGTAGCAATGGCGATAATATCGACGATGAGATTCATGGGCATTTAGAAGAGACTGTTCAAAAAGAAAACGAATTGGCAGAAACACAAGAAGAAATAGCGGACAGGGAACAGCAAGATCAAGATATCTATGAAGAAATTGTCGAATTGGAAAAAGAGGATGACGAAGAGTTGAATTCTTTAGCAGATGAAGCAATTTCGCTATTAGATGAAAGAGAAGAGTATATGGAAGAAGAAAGAAAGACGATGCAACTTTCTGAAGAGGAATTTCAAAAAATAGAACCATTAATTGAAAAAGAAGAAGATACCGATAAAAAAGAACAATTAAACAGCATGTATGAAGCTATGGTAGACAGATATGATGCCTATGAGAATGTATATGATGAATATAGTGAGTCCATTGAATTTTCAGAAACATTATATAATGAACTGATGAAAGACGATGCGGATGAAGAATCGGTGTACGATAGTATTGATGAAGTTAATCAAAGCTATGAAAAAATAGCAGAAGTCTACGAAACATTTAATAAAAAAACAGATGAATTTAATGATTTAAAACAAGAATATTATGATTTAGTAACATAAAAGAGTTAAATCTTAAGATTTAACTCTTTTATTTTGGGGTATAGTAGTAAAGGAAAATAGTGGCAGACACCGTACTTATTAAAGGGACTATGTTAGTACAGATTCATTTTCGTACTATAACAGTGAAAATAAAGCGTTGTAATATACTGGAAGTTTTTATATATAACTCTCGTTACAAGTTTAATATGTTGCTTTGTTCGTTTTTATGTTATAAGATGAATATAAAGTTGTTTGTACTAGTTTGGAGAGGAGAAGTAATGTAACAGCTCAACAGATATGTGCAAGAGAGAACTTTAAGACCTATTCTAAAAATACTTTTATTAATGGAAGGGAAAGGTGGCTATTTTGAAACACGTACTTGATGAAATTGAAAATAAATTCGAAATGTTTCAAGTGTTGAACAAAGACGGTGAAATTGTAAATGAAGACGATATGCCAGACTTATCTGACGAGGATTTAGTTGAACTGATGAAACGGATGGTTTATACACGCGTGCTTGATCAACGTTCTATCGCATTAAATAGACAGGGACGTTTAGGCTTTTATGCACCGACGGCTGGTCAAGAAGCTTCTCAGTTAGCGAGTCAGTTCGCTTTAGAAAAAGAAGATTTTATTTTACCGAGTTACCGTGATGTTCCTCAATTGATTTGGCATGGATTACCATTGTATCAAGCATTTTTATTTTCTAAAGGTCATTTTCATGGAAATCAAATGGAAGAAAATCTAAATGCGACAAGCCCTCAAATCATCATCGGTGCCCAATACGTCCAGACTGCTGGAGTAGCCTTAGGTATGAAGTTAAGAGGTAAAGACGCTGTAGCGGCTACTTATATCGGTGATGGTGGTACTTCTCAAGGTGACTTTTATGAAGGAATTAACTATGCCGGAGCTTATCAAGCGCCAGCCATTTTCTTTGTACAAAACAACCATTTTGCTATTTCAGTTCCTGTAGAAAAACAGACGGCAGCTAAAACACTAGTTCAGAAATCTGTAGCAGCTGGAATAGAAGGTTTTCAAGTAGATGGAATGGATCCACTTGCAGTATATGCCGTAACAAAATACGCAAGAGAAAAAGCTAAAAATGGAGAAGGGCCAACATTGATAGAAACTATAACATACCGTTATGGACCTCATACAATGGCTGGAGACGACCCTACAAGATACCGTACATCAGATATGGATTCTGAATGGGAAAAACAAGATCCTATTGTACGATTTAGAACATTTTTAGAAAACAAAGACTTATGGTCAGAAGAAAAAGAAAACGAAGTAGTCGAACAGGCGAAATCAGATATTAAAGAAGCAATGAAAAAAGCAGATAACTATCCGAAGCAGAAAGTTTCTGATTTTATGGAAATCATGTATGAAGATATGCCGGCTACTTTAAAAGAGCAATTGCAGGAATATAAAGAAAAGGAGTCGAAATAATATGGCGCAAATGACAATGATTCAAGCAATAACAAATGCCATGCATACGGAGCTAAAAAACGATGAGAATGTATTAATTTTCGGCGAAGATGTTGGGCAAAACGGTGGGGTGTTCCGTGCTACAGAAGGTCTTCAAAAAGAATTTGGAGAAGATCGTGTGTTTGACACACCTTTAGCTGAATCTGGTATTGGTGGTCTGGCTATTGGTTTAGCGCTTCAAGGATTTCGTCCTGTCCCGGAAATTCAATTTATTGGTTTTATCTATGAAGTAATGGACTCTTTGAATGGTCAAATGGCGAGAATGCGTTATCGTTCTGGCGGAACATTGCAAGCTCCAATTACAGTTCGGATGCCATTTGGCGGTGGGGTGCAAACTCCTGATTTACATCCAGATTCTTTAGAAGGTCTAATGACGCAACAACCAGGTCTAAAAGTAGTAGTTCCTTCAACACCGTACGAAGCTAAAGGTTTATTAATGGCTTCTATACAGGAAAATGACCCTGTTATTTTCATGGAGCATATGAAGTTGTATCGTTCATTCAGAGGGGAAGTTCCTGAAGAAGATTACACAATTGAACTTGGAAAAGCGGCTGTGAAAAGAGAAGGAACGGATGTAACGCTTATTTCATATGGAGCAATGGTCCATACATCTCTTAAAGCGGCAGAAGAATTGGAAGAACAAGGTGTTTCTGCAGAAGTGATTGATTTACGTACAATTTCACCAATAGATGTAGAAACAATTATTGAATCTGTCACAAAAACCAATCGTGCGGTAGTTGTACAAGAGGCACAGCGTCAAGCAGGTGTAGCGGCGAATGTAGTGTCTGAAATCCAAGAGCGTGCTATATTGCATTTAGAAGCTCCTGTATTACGAGTAACTGCACCAGATACTGTGTTTCCTTTTTCTGCAGGAGAAGACGTATGGTTGCCTGATCATACAAGTGTTATCGAAAAAGTAAATGAAGTAATGAACTTTTAATTATTAGACAGGAGGTAATCGAATTGGCTTTTACATTTAAATTGCCAGACCTTGGTGAAGGTATTTTTGAAGGCGAACTGGTTAAGTGGTTTGTAAACGAAGGCGATGAAGTAAGCGAAGACGATACAATTTGTGAAATTCAAAGTGACAAGTCCGTTGTAGAAATTCCCTCACCAGTTGATGGAACAGTTAAGTCTATTAAAGTGGAAGAAGGAGTAGTCGCTGAAGTAGGAGACACATTGATTGTGTTTGATGCGGAAGGTTACGAGGACGAAGAAGAGGAAGAACAGGAAGAAGACACCGAACAAAAAGACGAGCAAACTGAAAAAACACAGCAGGAAAGCGCATCAGCGGCATCAGAATCTGCACAAGCGAAATCAACGGAACAATCAGAAGATAAATCCCAATTGGTTATTGCGATGCCTTCTGTTCGAAAGTATGCGCGTGAACAAGAAGTGAATATTCAGGATATAACTGGGAGTGGCAAGAATGGGCGAGTTTTAAAAGAAGATATCGACCAATTTGTTTCTGGAGAAACGGAAGAGCCAGAAGAAGCATCAGCATCTGCTTCAAAACAAGAACAAACGCAAACAACAGAAGGTACGTATCCAGAGACTCGTGAAAAAATGAGTGGCATTCGTCGTGCTATTGCTAGTGCAATGGTTAATTCAAAAACAAAAGCACCACATGTTACTTTATTAGATGAAGTGGACGTAACAGAACTTGTTCAGCACCGTAAACGATTCAAAGAAGTTGCACAAGAACAAGATGTTAAACTGACATACTTACCATATGTTGTAAAAGCATTGATTTCTGCTTCTAAAAAATACCCAATTTTAAATGCTGCAGTAGACGATGAAACAGACGAAATCATCTACAAGCATTATTATAATATTGGGATTGCGGCTGATACCGATAGAGGTTTATTAGTACCAGTGGTAAAAGATGCTGATCGCAAATCTTTATTTGAAATTTCCGGTAATGTAAATGAATTAGCGGAAAAAGCAAGAAACGGCAAAATTGCGCCAAATGAAATGCAAGGAGCCTCAAATACGATTACAAATATCGGTTCAGCTGGTGGACAATGGTTTACCCCAGTGCTAAATTATCCAGAAGCTGTTATACTAGGTATTGGTCGTATTCAAGAGAAACCAGTTGTACGTGATGGAGAAGTTGTAGTTGCTCCAGTACTGGCATTATCATTGAGTTTTGATCACCGTATCGTTGATGGTGCTACAGGACAACAAGCATTAAATCAAATAAAACGGTTATTGAATGATCCACAATTAATTATGATGGAGGCGTAAAATTATGGTAGTAGGAGATTTTCCAGTTGAAGTAGACACATTAGTGGTAGGAGCAGGACCAGGAGGTTATGTTGCGGCAATTCGCGCTGCACAACTCGGACAAAAAGTAACGATCGTTGATAAGTCTGACCTCGGAGGAACTTGTTTAAACGTAGGCTGTATCCCTTCAAAAGCCTTAATTGAAGCAGGTCATAAAGCTCAAGCTGCCGGAGGAAATGCTGATTTAGGTATTACGACAGAAAAAGTAAACATTGATTTTGAAAAAGTTCAAGATTGGAAGTCAAGCGTTGTTAATCGTTTGACTACCGGGGTAGAAAGTTTATTAAAAGGAAATAAAGTAGATATTGTGAAAGGTGAAGTCTATTTTGTTGATGACCATCAAGCAAAAATAATGGACGAAAAACAATCACAAACGTACAAGTATGAAAATTGTATTATCGCAACAGGTTCTTCCCCAATTGAAATACCGAGCTTTCCATTTTCTGAACGGGTGCTTGACTCTACAGGAGCATTAGCTCTAAAAGAAATACCAGAGCGTATTGTTGTTATTGGCGGAGGATATATTGGAATTGAACTAGGTTCTGCTTATGCAAACCTCGGAACTGATGTAACAGTTCTTGAAGGAGAGAAAGAGATTCTAGGGACGTTTGAAAAATCAATGACATCCGTTGTGAAGAAACGCTTGAAGAAAAACGGTGTAACCACCATCACAAGTGCAATGGCCAAAGGAGTCGAAGAAAAAGATGATGGTGTAACTGTCACTTATGAGGCTGATGGCAAAGAAGAAACGGTTGAAGCGGATTATGTGCTTGTCACTGTAGGACGTAAACCAAATACTGAAGAACTTGGTTTAGAACAAGTGGGGATCGAAGTGGATGACCATGGATTAATAAAAGTAGACGAGCAAAGTCG
Source organism: Pseudogracilibacillus sp. (assembly GCA_035301845.1). GTDB lineage: Bacteria > Bacillota > Bacilli > Bacillales > Amphibacillaceae > Pseudogracilibacillus. Next base: position 9,376 of record DATGTM010000029.1, read on the forward strand.
CACGAATGTGAAGAATATTTATGCAATTGGCGATATTGTAGCAGGTCTGCCTTTGGCTCACAAAGCTTCTTATGAAGGTAAAGTAGCTGCTGAAGCTATCAGCGGCAAGAAAACGGCCGTTGATTACTTGGGTATGCCTTCAGTTGTATTTAGTGATCCAGAGATGGCTTCAGTTGGTTATACAGAAGCAGAAGCTAAGGAAGCGAATATTGAAGTGAAAGCAGCGAAGTTTCCATTTGCAGCGAATGGCCGTGCTCTTTCTCTTAATGATACTGATGGTTCATTAAAACTAATTACTAGAAAAGAAGATGGGTTAGTCATTGGTGGCCAAATTGTTGGGGCTAACGCAAGTGATATGATCGCTGAAATTGGTCTTGCAATTGAAGCGGGTATGACTGCGGAAGACATTGCTTTAACTGTACATGCACATCCAACTCTAGGTGAAATAACTATGGAAGCTGCAGATGTTGCATTAGGAACACCAATCCATACCATGTAATAGAGTAATCAATCACCTTGTTTAAATTAAAAAGTTACCGATACTATTCGGTAACTTTTTTTGTTGTTAAATAAGTTTGAAAAGAGCTTTTCTAAAAATAAACTGTTGGAATCCATACATCTAATTTAGCAAATTTAAAAACCGGGCAAGAATAATCAAAAATATGCTTTGAAGTAGAATGGTATACCTTTTATACGAACAAAAGATTTCGAAAATCAGTGAAGATGTGCTACCTATTACGCTATAATATACTTGTCTTACTTTCGTAAGGCAATAAAGATCTAATTAAATTATTTTTTATTAAAACGATACACAGAAATTTAATTATGTTATACAATAACTCTTGACTTTTTAATTATGTTATACTATTATAAGTTTAACATACTAATTAATGAAGGGGAGAGCTCGATATGAAAATTACGCTCTGTCAAAATTGTTTAGAAGTTATTGAATATACAGAAGCTGAAAAAGTTTCAACGTCTTATGAAACCTGCCCACAGTGTGATGAAAAATAATTTTTAAAAAAGTGATACAAACAAAAGTTGTATCACTTTTTTTATGTGCGCTAATTCTTTATTGATTCCTTATTTCATGTATTTTAATAGTTGGTGATGCCAGGCACGGGTCAAGGTTATGTTTTAATGAGGTTTAATATATAGGAACTGTGGGTAAACATTAGTAAATAGTATAGCTATTTAAAAATACGTTACCTTAAAAACAAAACAGAAGATGTTGCATCATGAACAAGGTATCTAAAAAGGATGTGGGTGCATCATGCGATATATAACAAAACAACATGTAAATAAACGAGAAAATACTTCATGCTCTGTGCTTTATTTAGAGATTGATTATGAACTGATGACGTTATATGATGCGATGGAAGCTGGGAATGAACAAGAAATAGCAGAATCGAAAAGCAAGTTAACGCAATTAGTAGAAGAGCTGTATACCGAGCTCGTGATGTAAAGGATTCATTAATCGTTCTGCATGCTTATGCTTTTTAAATTTGCTATAATACTCGTAGAGTTAAGAAAGAAGAATTTAGTTTTGACATTAATGGAGGCTCACGGGATATGGACGAGGCGCAAATAGCAACTCTTTATCAGCAAGCTCGCGCATGGGTTTTAGAAGCAGGCGCGCTAGTGCGGGATAATATACATATTCCACTTACTGTTGATACTAAATCAGACCGAAAAGATTTAGTGACACAAGTTGATCAAGAAGTGGAATATTTTTTTGTGGATAAAATTAAAACTCACTTCCCCAGCCATTTTCTCTTAAGTGAGGAAGGCTATGGTGATAGAAATCTGGATGAAACAGGTGTTGTTTGGGTTGTAGACCCTATTGATGGCACTAAAAATTTTGTGCATCAAAAAAAATGTTTCGCTATCTCAGTGGGTATATTTGTTGGTGGAATAGGTGAGATTGGTTTTATATATGATGTGATGAATTATCAATTGTATAGCGCAAAAAAGAATGAAGGAGCATTTAAAAACAATCGTAGATTACCAAAGCTTTCATATCAGAAGTCCCTGGAGAATTCATTGCTTTGTATGAATCATCATTGGTTAATGAAAAATAGATTAGTGGATGAAGCATATATAGAACAATTGATACGAAAAGCGCGGGGAACGAGAGCCTATGGTTCTGCTACACTAGCGTTTACAGCAGTAACAGAAGGCTCGATTGATGCATATATGACAATGAGTTTGGAGCCTTGGGATATGGCGGCAGGAAGGATTTTAATAAACGAAGTAGGTGGTAAACTAACGAACATCGTCGGGAATGACATAACTCCGTTTGAAAAAGACTCTGTATTACTTTGTCATCCAGCGATTCACCAAGAATTATTAAATCACTACTTAATTCCGGCCCGACAAAAAAAGATATGACATATGTCATATCTTTTAGATAGGAATCTGTTAAATAATTTGTTTGTTTTTCATTATCAGACCACACACCATAATGGCTGACCCGGCAATGAAAAATAAAGCCATTAGCAGAAAGTTTGTATAGTAGATGGCTACGCCGACTAAACAAAACATAAAAACCACAAGAATTGCTAAAAGCAAAGCTTTGAAATTAATGTTTTTCATTTTTTCACCTCACCAATCGTTCTCTTTCAGTATATAAGAAACGTTACATAAATAAAACATTTTAATATTAACAAACAGCACTTAACTGTTAAAATTTTTGGGGGACATCATGGATAGTTTACTTTTTAATTATATTTTAGATCATTTTGGAACAAATAACATGTATTGGATTTTCTATGCTTTAAATCTTATTTTTGGCATTATTGCCTATAAATTAGGTTTTGCACGAAAACTTCCTCTTTTAAAATCTATTATTGTTTATATTATGCTGGCAATTGGCATGTTTGTCGTCACAATTTTTAGTGTTTTTAAGCTCCCAATCACGGAAACATTAATCATTATTTCAGCAGTATTGGGGATATATCGATTTCGATTATATCAAGAGAGAAAAAAACGCCACGAAAATAATCAATCGTCCTAGAGGAAAAGAATGTACAAATATACGTACATTCTTTTTTTAAACTTTCTTTGTCTTCCCATTATTCAAATGGAATTGACCGCTTGCTTTTCTTTCCTTCGTATGTTCAGCTATTCGCAGATTACAATCTTCGCACAAATAAGAAAGCACCCGTGAGTTCTTTAAATATTTTCCTTGTGGAGAATTGTCTTCAATTTTATCTATTTTATCACATAGAGCACATTTTGCTTCCATCTTCATCACCTTCTATATGTAATGGTACCATTTTACGGATTATATATAAAGATGTTTAATCAGAAGAATAAAGAGGAATAAGATAAATATACAAGGAGGAGTTAGTATATGAGTAAAAAAATGTTTTGGTTTGTAGGTATGGCTTCAGCGATAAGTTTATTATGGGCTTTCTTCAAAATGAATGAATCAAACGAACAAGATACTTTAGAACATACATTTGAAAATGCTGGAAAGCCTGGACAACTGGAAGAAGGAAGACATGATGCAGCACAAAGGGAAAATGCCGATATGGTATCTGAGGGGTCTCAGTTTGGTGTGCAATATTTTAATAAAACGTCTAAAGAGGAAAAAGAAGAATTGGAAAAAAACAAAACTACTTGAATGTCCGAGTAAACAATCTAATTGAGTTGTTTATCGAAAAAATGAATAAATAATTCCAAAACTTCTTTATTCATACTAAACAACAAAAGCACTGTAGTAGAGCAAGGTTAAAAACGAACTTAAATGAGACAGTTACCCTAATATGGAACAAAACTTATATTGCGTAGAAAATGCTTTTAAAACTTTTTAAAAAGGTTATATCAAGCAATGAACTTGTAGCAGAGATAAAATGTTACATAGAAAAGCATTTTAACTATAGGTGAAAATCATCTATCCATTCAAGAGAAAATGTACAGGGGAACATAATCATTCAGTTCGTTTTTTAATTGCTCATTTATTCTATGGTAATTCCTTTAATTCCTTTTATAGGATCAGATTGGTTGGATCCATCTCCGAAATATAAATGAACAGGACCACCATCTTCTGCTTTTATTTGCTTCCCATCAATCGCAAATAGAAATAATGCCTCGTTAAGTTGTTCAATAGATAAAACTACATTATCATCGTTGGTCGTTAAAATAGCCCGCACTGCGTCGTTTTTTAATTCAGCATTGTTCATAAAATCTTTAAACGGCATGACGTATGAATAAATTAATGCTTTTTTTTGCTCCTCTCTGCTAAGCGATTTGTTCACTGGAGGTTTTATACTTTTAAGAGAATAAAGCTCTTGGTTAAATAACTCAGCAGCTTTTTCTGCTGGGTCTTTCTTTTGGACTTTTTCTTTAGTTGTAAATGCTTCATCCAACCTAATTTTTCGATCATCAAATATCCAGACGGAAGGATCTACTGTAATAGGATATGTTACTTTACCGTTTATTTGTATAATCATCTCATCACCTCATTTATTTTCGGTTCCTTACATAGAATAGCAGAAATACACAGTTTTTTCATGGTTTGTCCTTTAAAAAAAGAATAGAATTTGCTATTGCCGCTGTTTTCTATTTGCATTTTAGAGCAGATAACGATACTATAATGCTATAGTGTACTGTTCACATTGAGTTCTTACCAATGTACAGAATGAAAAATGTGTGACGGAGGGAATGAATCAGATGCCTCAAATAACCATGAATCAACGTGACAGAGCGTATGCTTTGTTAAAAGCAGATGCCAATAACATATTGCAATTAATTGAAGTACAAATAGATAACCTGATGGCTCCGCAGTGTCCTTTATATGAGGAAGTTTTAGATACACAAATGTTCGGGTTGTCAAGAGAAATTCATTTTGCAGTTCGTTTGGAAATGATATCAGCAGAAGAAGGCAGAGAGCTTCTTGATAATTTAGAATATAAATTAAGTGAGTTGCATGAAGCGAAAGAAAAAGAAATTTCATTTGAAAAATAGAAACAAGTGTAAAACTTTGCTATCTTAAGCAAAGTTTTTTCTTCACGAAGAATTTCTCTTCAACATAGTGTGAAATAATGGTTATCTTTATTTTTGAAGGCTTTATCGATGAACTAAATGTGTAAAAATTCATACTTTCACAAAGAAAATGATTGAAAAATCAATTAAAATCGTATAATGTAATTAACTAAAACATAAACAAGTATGAATTTTATTAGGGAATAGTTTATTTAATAATGGGGATAACCTCTTATTTAGATTTTATAGGAGGTATTAGTTTGAAAAAGGTGCTTACATGGAAAGGGTACGATTACACACTTATCCTTGTTCCCATTTTTTTATCTGCTTTCGGTTTGTTGATGGTTTATAGTGCCAGTATGGTTTCTACCACAATAGATGGCTTAGACAGTACATATTATTTATTTAAACAATTAAAATGGTTTATTTTAGGTCTGATTGGCTTTGCCTTTTGTTGTATATTCCCTTATAAAAATTATAAGCGAATGGTTATGCCCATTGTACTAATCAGTATTGGGCTGTTATTATTAACAATTATTTTCGGGGATACCGTAAATCGAGCAACACGATCTGTGGATATTTTAGGCTTTAATATTCAGCCCTCTGAATTTGTAAAATTGTTTTTAATTATTTATTTAGCAGCTATATATTCTAAAAAGCAGGAGTACATTGGGAATTTTCTGTATGGAGCTTTTCCACCGCTTGTGATGACTATGTTTATGGTCGGGTTAATCATTTTACAACCCGATATTGGTACAGCAACTATTATTTTAATGATTGTTAGTACTATTATTTTAAGTTCTGGTATCAAGATGAAACATATTATCTTTTTATGCACTTGTTGCTTTGTTGTCCTGTTATTTTTGATTCCCAAATTAATTACAGACTCTCGTATTGCCCGTTTTACCGGCGCCTTTCATCCATTTGAAAATCCTGATGGAGATGGTTACCACCTTATTCAATCTTATTTAGCAATTGGCGGTGGTGGTGTACACGGAGAGGGCTTAGGACAAAGCGTTCAGAAATTGGGATATTTATGGGGAGCTCATACAGACTTTATTATGGCAGTTGTCTCAGAAGAACTCGGTTTATTTGGTGTCATATTAGTAATTGGCTTATTCTTAATCATTATTTTACGGGGCTTACACATTGCAAAGAAATGTACCGACAGTTTTGGGTCGTTATTAGCAATAGGCATCTCTTCCATGGTTGCCATTCAAGCAATCATTAATTTAGGAGCAATAAGTGGTCTATTACCAATTACGGGTGTGCCACTTCCGTTTATCAGCTATGGCGGATCGTCATTGTTTATTTTATTAATTTCAATGGGGATTTTAAATAATATAGCAAGATCTGTACATGTTACAGAAGAAGAACCAAGAGTCATAGAATCAACACCAATCTATCAAAATAAGGAGAGAAGAGGGACTACATGGCCGAATTAAGGAAAATCAATAAGATTTTAGCAGCGAATAGAGGGGAAATAGCAATTCGAATTTTCAGAGCGTGTACGGAATTAAACATTCGTACCGTTGCTGTTTACTCTCAAGAAGATGCATCTGCATTACACCGCTATAAAGCGGACGAATCCTATTTAATTGGAGAAGGAAAAAAACCAATTGATGCATACTTGGATATTGAAGGAATAATAACTTTAGCTAAAAGTACTGGGGTAGATGCAATTCACCCAGGTTACGGCTTTTTATCTGAAAATATTGAATTCGCAAAAAGATGTGAAGAAGAAGGTATCATCTTTATCGGACCGACAAGCACACACTTAGATATGTTTGGTGATAAAGTAAAAGCGAAGGCTCAAGCAATTGATGCAGGGCTTCCAATTATTCCAGGTTCTAATGGACCGGTATCTTCTATATCAGAAGTGGAAAGTTTTGCAAATGAGCATGGATATCCGATTATTATCAAGGCTTCACTCGGCGGTGGCGGACGCGGTATGCGTATCGTCAATCATGAAAGCGAATTAACAGATGCATATGACAGAGCAAGATCTGAAGCAAAGTCAGCATTTGGCAGTGATGAAATATATGTAGAAAAATATGTGAAAGACCCTAAACATATCGAAGTTCAAATTCTAGGAGATAAACATCAAAACATTGTTCACTTGTGTGAAAGGGATTGTTCTATACAACGCCGGCATCAAAAAGTGGTAGAAGTCGCCCCTAGTTTATCGATATCAGAAAATGTAAAAGAAAGAATGTATGAGGCTGCTGTAAGCTTGGCAGAAAACATTGGGTATGTAAATGCTGGAACGGTTGAGTTTTTAGTTAAAGATGAAGATTTTTATTTTATTGAAGTCAATCCACGTGTACAAGTGGAGCATACGATTACAGAGATGATTACAGGCGTAGACATCGTTCAAACACAGATTAAAATTGCTGAAGGCCAAAACATGCATGACGAAAAAGTTGGTATACCTCAACAGAAAGAAATCGTACCGAGTGGATATGCAATACAGTCAAGAGTAACGACAGAAGATCCATTGAATGATTTCATGCCGGATACCGGACGCATTATGGCTTATCGTTCCGGAGGCGGATTTGGTGTGCGGTTGGATGCAGGAAATGTGTTTCAAGGAGCAGAAATTTCTCCACACTATGACTCTTTACTAGTTAAGGTTTCTACGTGGGCATTGACGTTTGAACAAACAGCACAAAAAATGGTGCGAAACTTACTAGAATTCAGAATTCGGGGAATTAAAACAAACATTCCATTTTTGAAAAATGTTATCCAGCATGAGAATTTCATTTCTGGAGAATATAATACAAGTTTTATCGATGATTCTCCTGAGTTATTTGTTTTCCCAGTCCGAAAAGACAGAGGAACTAAACTGTTAAATTATATTGGAGAAATGACAGTGAACGGAGTAGAAGGAGCAGAAAACAAACGTAAACCGTTATTCGAAACTGTTTCAGTACCTAAAATCGATACGCTTGAATCCATGCCAGAAGGAACAAAACAGTTGTTGGATAAACATGGTCCGGAATATGTGGCGAAATGGCTCTCGGATCAAGAAAAGGTGTTATTAACCGATACAACTTTTAGAGATGCCCATCAATCATTATTAGCAACCAGAGTACGTACCCATGATTTAGAGACAATAGCGGAACCAACAGCTCGACTCCTCCCTAATTTGTTCTCTGTAGAAATGTGGGGTGGTGCAACATTTGATGTATCATACCGCTTTTTAAAAGAAAGTCCTTGGCACCGTTTACTCAAATTAAGAGAAAAAATGCCAAACATATTATTTCAAATGCTGTTGCGAGCAAGTAATGCCGTAGGATATAAAAATTATCCGGATAATGTGATTGAAAAATTTGTGTATGAAAGTTCAAATGCAGGCATTGATGTATTTAGGATTTTCGACAGTTTAAACTGGTTAGAAGGGATGACCCCGGCAATCGAGGCTGTCAGAAAAAATAATAAGATTGCTGAAGCTTCAATGTGTTATACAGGAAATGTCTTAGAAAAAGGCAAACAGAAATATGATGTAACGTATTATACAAATTTAGCTAAAGAATTAGAAGCTTCAGGTGCTCACATTTTAGGGATTAAAGATATGGCTGGTTTATTAAAACCGGAAGCAGCTTATCAATTAATTTCTACATTAAAACAAGAGACGGAATTGCCAATTCATTTGCATACACATGACACAAGTGGAAATGGCGTATATACTTATGCAAGAGCGATTGATGCAGGCGTTGATGTAGTAGATGTTGCAGCAGGTACAATGGCCGGATCTACCTCTCAGCCAAGTGCACAGTCTTTATATCATGCGCTTGATGGTACAGAGAAGCAACCAGATATTAATGTCGATAACTACGAAGAATTATCACAATATTGGCATGGTGTGAGAAATTACTACCAAGATTTTGAAAATGGTATGAAGTCTCCTCATACAGAAGTATACTACCATGAAATGCCTGGCGGACAATATTCTAATTTACAACAACAAGCTAAAGCTGTAGGCCTTGGAAATCGCTGGAATGAAGTAAAAAGAATGTTCCATGATGTAAATAAAATGTTTGGAGACATTGTCAAAGTAACTCCATCATCTAAAATTGTCGGAGATATGGCATTATTTATGGTTCAGAATGATTTGACAGAAGAAGATATTTATGAACAGGGAGAATCGATTGATTTTCCAGCTTCTGTTATTGAATTCTTCCAAGGGTTTATCGGCCAGCCACATGGTGGTTTCCCGGAAAAATTACAAAAAATTATTTTGAAAGATAAAGAAGCTATAACAGAGCGACCGGGGTTACAGTTAGACCCAGTTGACTTCGATGCATTAGAAAGAGAACTGTATGAGAAATTAGATAGAGAAATTACGAGTTTTGACGTGATTGCTTACGCGCTTTATCCAGATGTGTTTACGACGTATGAAAATTTTAAATCGTCTTATGCAGATGTATCTGTTTTAGATACACCAACATATTTTTATGGGATGCGCTTAGGCGAAGAAATCGAAGTAGAAATCGAGCAAGGAAAAACGTTGTTTATTCGACTAGCTTCGGTATCAGAACCTCGTACGGATGGAACAAGAATAATGTACTTTGAATTAAACGGCCAATCCAGAGAAATCATCATTCGAGACAAAAGTGTTCAAACAGACATTGTCGAACTGCCAAAAGCAGATAAAGACAATTCAAAACATATCGGAGCGACGATGCCTGGTACAGTCATTGAAACATTATGCCGTGCAGGAGATAAAGTGACAAAAGGTGACTATTTATTGATCACTGAAGCAATGAAAATGGAAACAACCATTCAAGCACCCTTCACTGGTGAAATCAAAGAAGTATATGTAGATGCTGCTGATGCAATTAGTGTAGGAGATTTGCTTATTGAATTTAAATAATAAAAAAACGGGAGCCTTTCGAAAGGCTCCCGTTTTTGTGGAATGTAAGCTTGATATTTGAATTACAATTATGTCTGCTTACCATTGATTTATTCGCTAGTTGGCTTGATTGGAGAAGCGGGTGTAGCTGTTTGTTCGACCTCTTTCACTGATTCATATTTCGCACTTCGGTTGGCGAGTAACATAAAGTAACTGAGATTCCCAAAATAGCATGTAATGAAAAAAGCATGTAAGATAGCAATCCAGAGATTTAAGCCTGTGAAAATAACAAAAGCTCCAAATAACACTTGTAATGTAATAAGGATCCAAGTGCTAAGCCATCCCCATATCATGACTTTGTTGTTTTTGTAAGAACGATATATTTTACCGAAAAAGATAGTCGTCCAAATAAACAAACTGCCGGCCAGTAAACGATGCCCCATCTGAACCCATTGGAAGAAATTATAATTTGAGAAACTAAATGGGTCCTGATTTGAACAAAAAGGCCAACTCTGACAAACTAAACTCGCATCTACATGTCGAACTAAAGCTCCAGTGTACACAACGACAATAGTGAAAATGGTTATTGCGAATATTTCTATACGATGTTTGCGTTTAATGTGTAAAGCTGTTGCATCGAACTTTTGGTCAATTTCGAACACAAGCAATGTGAGTAAAAGAACTGCTGCAAAAGAAATGAGAGAAATTCCAAAATGAAGTGCAAGAACAAAGTCTGATTGTCCCCAAACGACTGCAGCCGCTCCTACTAATCCTTGTAATAAAAGGAAAAATACGGAAAGGATGGAAAGAAATTTAACTTCACGGATGTGACCAATACGTTTCCAGGCTAATACCGCCAGCAAAACTACAGTAATGCCCACAACACTGGATACTAATCGATGGCTCAATTCAATAACCAGCTCAGGCGTAATTTCTGAGGGGATGATACTGCCATTACATAGTGGCCAGCTTTTACCACATCCGGCACCTGAATCGGTCTTGGTTACGAGCGCTCCGCCAAGTAAAATGAATATCATTCCGATAGTGGAAACTACACCTAACCACTTAATTGATCGAATCATATAAAAGGCCTCGCTTTATACAAAATTATAGTAGAAATATCTTCCTATTCAATTAAGAATAAAATTAGTTTTCTCTCTATATCATAAGGCTTGCCGTTTATACATTGCAATCATTTCATTTAAAATGTAGCAATAATGATAAAAATTAGTCACATATTTGTAACAGAATAATCGTAAATATAGATTGTGCATATACAATTTCAATAAAGTCTTGCATTCTATAAAAAAATTTGCTAAAACTGATTATAGAAGTTATCAAGTAGTATCTATTTGTACTAAATTGCAATTCTTGCTATAATCTAGATACAAGTAGATGTTAAAAGTTGCTTTTTATTTTAAAGACTAGTTGTTATACAACAATAAAATGAGCTGGTGACGAATCTGAATAAAGGGTAGTATATAGTTTATGAATATATCAAGATTAACTTTGTTTTGTCACAAGTTACTTTTTATATTCATTATTTATGTGACAACTAGTGGAGATTGAAAGGGGGCTTTCGCAGGTGAATTTTAAGGAGTACACCAGATTGAAATGGATATTTCAATGTTTACATAATTACTATTAATAATATTTTCTATAGTAACTTTTTGTACTCTTTTTGATAAAGACCTTCTTTAATTTCTCCACAAAGCTATATATAGTAATAATTAAACACTTTATTTGGTAGTTGAATCGTGTTTTACATGTAATTAATAATGATTTGTTTATGTGGTTTTACTGGATGTCGAACTAATCAATACTTTTTATTCGATAACAAATAAATGTCAATTGTTGATTGAAGAATCGTAATAGCATAACAAATAGAACTAATTACTATATAAAGTAAACAAATAGTTGTTACACGATCACCATAATATCTAATGAATGTTGTTTACAATGCCTTGTCTTATAAGAAAAGAAAGATAACTTTTTATTTCAACGTCATACATGTTGAAATAGGCTGAGCGACAGTTTTTCTGTATTGCTCTAGATAATAAAACAGAACTTGTGTTTTTATAGCTAGAAGCCTACTTTATAACAGTATGTTGTACTAATGGAGAAAGAGAGGTAAGCATATATGAAAGGTTGGATGAAGAATTTAAGAACCTTCAGCATCCTTGGTTTTTTAGTAGCGATATTGTCAGGGTGTGGACGAGATAATTTAACTGCGCTTGTTCCAAAAGGATATGGTGCTGATATATCCATGCAGTTAATCATATTAACAACAGTTATTATGACAGCAGTACTTATCGTTGTGTTAATTTTATTTGTAATTGTAATAGTTAGATTCCGGAAGAAAAAAGGAGATCCTACTATTAACCCGGAACAAGTAGAAGGGAATAAATTACTGGAAACTGTATGGACAATCATTCCAATTATTCTAGTGATTATTATGGCAGTACCAACTGTCTTTGCAACTTTTCATTTAGCAGATGATAAAGACAGAGATGATCATATCAATATTGAAATTACCGGGAATCAATTCTGGTGGCATTTCGATTACAAAGATGAAGAAATATCGACAAGTCAAGATTTATATGTACCGGTTGGTACGAAGATATACCTTGATTTAATCTCCAGTGATGTTATTCACTCTTTCTGGGTACCAAGTATATCTGGTAAACTGGATGTGAACCCGGAAAACACAAACACGATGTACATTGAAGCATATGAAGAAGGCGTATATTTTGGTAAATGTGCTGAATTCTGTGGAGATGCCCACTCTTTAATGGACTTTAAAGTAGTAGTAGTGAGTGAAGAAGAATATGATCAATGGGTAGAAGATATGCAAGACTTCGATTCAGATGACGTTGAACTCGCCGATGAGGCAGCAGACGGCGAAGAACTTTTTGATGAGAAAGGTTGTGCCAGCTGTCACGCTACAGATAATGGTGAATACTCAGAAGGCAATGCTCCAATGGGGCCTGACTTAACTCAGTTCGGAGACCGCTCTCGACTCGCTGGTTATCTAGAGCCGACGAAGGAGAATCTCGTAGACTGGATAGTGGACCCTGAAGAGTTGAAACCTGGTAACGAAATGACTGGTAAATACTCGCCAGTTGATGAAGATGAAGCAGGTAAGATTGCAGATTACTTAATGGAATTAAAACCTTCTGATGTAACAGCTGAAGGAAAAGAAGAGAAAGAATAATGGAGTACTAAAATTTAGGAGGGTGTTAAAGTGAGTAGTATAGCAGCTACAGGTAAACGCGGCTTTGGTTCCTTCTTGTGGGATTATTTAACGACAGTGGATCATAAGAAAATTGCGCACCTCTATATTGCAGGGGGAGCATTCTTCTTTATCCTTGGCGGAATTGAAGCATTGATTATACGAATTCAGCTCATTAAACCAGAAAATGATTTTGTTAGTGCTGGTTTCTATAACGAAATAATCACGATGCATGGAACGACGATGATTTTCTTAGCGGCCATGCCCATAATGATAGGGCTAATGAACGCGGCTCTCCCCTTACAAATAGGAGCGAGAGATGTTGCGTTTCCATTTTTAAACTCGCTTAGTTTCTGGTTATTTATGTTTGGTGGTTTATTATTGAACGTCAGCTTTATGACTGGCGGTGCACCTGATGCGGGTTGGACAAACTATGCATCACTTGCAATGAATTCATCTGGACATGGTGTGGACTACTATATAGCAGGTCTGCAAATTGCCGGAGCTGGTACGTTAATGGGAGGTATTAACTTCCTAGCGACCGTAGTAACAATGAGAGCACCAGGAATGACTTATATGAGAATGCCTTTATTTACTTGGGCATCTTTCATTACAAGTGTTTTGATTCTATTCGCATTTCCGGCTCTTACAGTAAATTTATTTTTACTAATGTTTGATCGTATGTTTGATTCAGCAATCTTTGATGTTGCATTAGGTGGTAACACGATAATCTATCAGCATCTATTTTGGATTTTTGGACACCCTGAGGTGTATATATTAATCCTGCCTTTCTTTGGTGCATTTAGTGATATTTTCTCTACCTTTGCACGGAAACGATTGTTTGGTTATACCGCGATGGTATTTGCAACTATGATTATTGCCTTCTTAGGATTCATGGTTTGGGCGCACCATATGTTTACGGTTGGCCTAGGTCCTGTGGCAAACTCTATATTCTCAGTAGGTACAATGGCAATTGCTGTACCAACGGGTATTAAAATATTTAACTGGCTGTTCACAATTTGGGGCGGTCAATTGAAAATCAATTCTGCAGTACTTTGGGCTTTAGCATTTATTCCATCGTTCACTATTGGTGGTATGACTGGAGTTATGCTTGGTTCAGCTGTTGCAGACTATCAATATCATGATACGTACTTTGTTATTGGTCACTTCCACTATGTTATTGTTGGGGGTACAGTATTTGGTATCTTTGCAGCACTGCATTACTGGTGGCCAAAAATGTTCGGACGTGTTCTTAACGAAGCAATGGGACAAGTTACTTTCTGGTTGTTCTTTATTGGCTTCCATTTAACATTCTTTATTCAACACTTTTTAGGTCTGATGGGAATGCCTCGTAGATACTGGGTGTTTTTGAAAGACCAAGGTCTTGAATTAGGAAACGTTATTAGTTCTATTGGAGCTTTCTTTATGGCTGTTGGAGTGATTGTGTTCATCTATAACGTCATTCATTCTGCTGCTAAAGGAGAAAAAGCTGCTGCAGACCCTTGGGATGCACGAACATTGGAGTGGACAGTTTCTTCTCCTCCACCGCATTATAACTTCGAACAGTTACCATTAGTGCGTGGTCTTGATCCATTATGGATTGAGAAAATGGAAGGCGATGGAAAGATGTCTCCAGGTGAACCATTAGATGATGTTCATATGCCACATGGTTCATTCCTTCCGTTCTTAATGGGATTAGGCTTTTTCGTTGCAGGTTTTGGGTTTATTCACCAAACGGATAATAGCTTATGGTATCTTGCTTTATATGGCGGAATGGCATTTTCAATTGGATGTATGGTCGTCCGTTCATTAAAAGATGACTATGGATACTATATTCCTAAAGAAGAACTCCAAAAAGCAGTAGAAGAGGAGGCAAAATAAAAAATGAGTCATGATCATAGCAATTTATTTCCGGAAGTAATGCCGGACACACCAGAGAAAGTAACCCATGAAGGTCAAAATAAATTTTTTGGTTTATGGTTCTTTCTAGGTGGAGAGACAGTTTTATTTGCCAGTTTATTTGGAACCTACCTCGCGTTGAAAAGTTCAACTGCGGGGGGGCCCTCCTCTGAAGAGATTTTTGGTTTAGAACTTGTATTTGTGATGACAATGTTATTATTAACAAGTTCTTTAACGAGTGTATATGCGATGTATCATATGCGTAATAACGATTATAAAAAAATGGTCTTATGGTTATGTATAACAGGTCTGTTAGGTGTTGGATTCCTTGCATTTGAAGTATATGAGTTCGCACATTATATTACAGAATATGGATTTACTTTCCGCTCTTCTGCATTTGGATCTGCTTTCTTCTCATTAGTAGGATTCCACGGTGGACACGTATTATTTGGTTTATGCTGGTTAATAGGGCTTCTAATACGTAATGCTAAAAGAGGATTAAACCTTTATAACGCTCCTAAGTTTAATACATTCAGTTTGTATTGGCACTTTATTGACGTTGTATGGGTGTTTATCTTTACAGTTGTTTACTTGATGGGAAAGGTGGGGTAATCGATGTCCGAAGAAATGAAGACAAATACAGAAGCTCAATCGTTTAAGAAGCAAAAAAGTAAAGAAGAAATGCAGCGACAATTAATCTCATTCGGTTTAATGATTGTATTTACTTTAATTGCTTTTGGGATAGTGATTACAGACTCCATTGATTCCATGTACGTCATTCCAATTTTATTTATCATGGCATTTGTACAAGCAGCTTTTCAATTTTATTATTTTATGCATTTAAAAGATAAAGGACATGCTATGCCGGCACTTTTAATGTATGGCGGTGTATGGTGTGCTTTTCTCACGCTTTGTGCATTAATGGTTATTACTTGGTGGTAATAAATAGAACATTTAATTTAAAAACTGGGGGTTCCCCCAGTTTTTTCTTTTTCTCTATGTTATTTCATTTTGTTGTCACTTTTTTTGTAATTTGATTGGTAACTGAACTCTCTTCATTACAAATGAGGCGCGAATTACGTTATAATTGAATTGTAGAAATTAATAGAGGTGAAATATATGTGGCTTAATATGCAAATATTTGGTTTTCGTGCCTTGTGGAGTCCTTATTATTTGAGTTTTATCTGTCTTATTGCTTTATTATATTTTTTATTTACGGGGCCATTGCGACATTATTTTGGCGATGTTAAAAGAGCTGGAGTCAAACAGCAAGTCCTCTTTTACAGTGGTTTATTACTTGTTTATGCTGTTAAAGGTGCACCCGTCGATTTACTTTCCCATATTATGATGGGGGCTCATATGGTTCAAATGGCGTTACTGTATTTACTTGCTCCGGTCTGGTTAATTTTAGGAATTCCGGCTTGGATGTGGCAATGGTTTATTGAATTGAAATATGTTCGACCAGTATTCCAAATATTTACCCATCCGTTGATTGCATTAGCAGGTTTTAACAGTCTGTTTGCTATTTACCACATCCCTGTTATATTTGATTTTTCTAAAGCTACTCCAACGGCTCATGTGATTATAACTGTCGGGCTGTTTATTCTGGCATGCTTTATGTGGTGGCCTATTTTATCACCTGTTGAAAAATATGATACACTGCAGCCATTACTTAAGATTGGCTTTTTAGTTCTTAGTGCATTTATCGTTTCGATTGCTTGTGCGTTGATTATCTTTTCCAAAGATCCAATGTATCAAGCGTTCAGTTCAAATGGAGCTTGGATTCAATCCTTAGCTTTATGTGTTCCGCCAGATGTTTTATCCGGCTTAACTGATGCAAATGCGCTATCTGGTCCTGATATGTTTTCACCGTTAAGTTTGGTTGAAGACCAACAGCTAGGTGGAATTATTATGATGACAGTGCAACAAATTATTTATACGTCGATGATTAGTTGGATATTCTTCCGTTGGTTTACAGCGCAAAGTTTAAAGGTCGATCCAAAACCAGCAGCAGGAGACCTACCTTACTCGGTTAGACATGGAGAGTAAAGATAACAGGAGATATTTAACTTCTCACTCAGTTTATATGTTCATGAAAGCTAGATTTAAATTATATGGATGAAAATAAATGAATGAAAAAAAGAGAGACAATACAATTGTCTCTCTTTTTTCGTTGTTATTTTATTTAATATGGCTGTCTAATTCCTGGTACGCTTCACTCACCAACTTAGTAGCGCGTTCTATCAAGTTCTTCGGGAAATTCTCTTCTTCTCCATATTCTACTCCGTGAGGGTAATAATGTTTTCCGAGCAGGGGAGTTTTTAATTTGATAACTGCGTCTTTTTTATCGACATCCCCCTCAATCGCTTCTCCTTGAATACGAATGAAGTACGTTACATTTTTTTCTTGAGAATTAATTTTATAATCATATGTAACTCTATCATAATCCCAAGATTCGCCTAGAATAAACGCGTGTTTCCCCATAATATGATTTAGGGGAAGAATGTCTACAACTTTATTATCGATTCCAGTGTTTTCAATATGCATCCTTTTCACCTCAGTTTTAATCTCTAAGTACATCATATTAAAATTTTAAAGAACTTGCAATAAAAGACACTGTATTTTAATGATAAACTAAACCTAAAAATTAGGCAGAGTGTTTCCCTTTCTAAAAAAGCATGATATGATGGAGAAACGGAGGTGTCTTATATGATAGCAACAACCGACTATTTATCGATTTTGGATAAATCGGAAGTTTTAACGGAAAAAATATTGCAATCAGAAGAAGTTCAAGCATATCGAGATGCTTATTTTACTATGCAAAACAATGAAGAATCACAACGCTTAATCAAGGCGTTTTCAAATATGAAAGATGATTATGAGGATGTACAAAGATTTGGCCATTATCATCCAGATTATCATAAGATTATGAAAGAAGTTCGCAGCGCCAAGCGAAAGATGGATATGGATCCGGCTGTGGCTCAGTTCAAACTGCAAGAAAGAAAATTGCAAGGATTCTTAGACGAAATCAGTGAATATATTGCAAAAAGTGTAAGTGAAACGGTGATGGTCCCGAAAGACGGACTCGCGCTTAAAGACGATGGTTGTTCTGGCGGATGCGGTAGTGGAGGTAGTTGCAGTTGCCAAGCTTCCTGATAGAAAATTACATAAAGGCAGGTGCTTTAAGATGCGAACGAGAAGACAAGGGATTATTGTCTGGTTTCAACACCGGAAAAATATTAAACAAATAAAACGGTATGGGAATCTATTATATGTTTCCAAGAAAATGCGGTACGCTGTTATTTATACTGAACAAGAGAAAATTGAAGAGGTAGTTAATTCTCTTTTAAAATTATCTTTTATTTCTAAAGTAGATGTATCGGCACGTCCTTTTATTAAAACGGATTATGAAAATGCCATACCGGATGAAGCAAAAGAATACGATTATAAAATCGGTATTTAATAACAACACCTTTTCGAATTATCGTTAAGGTGTTTTTTCTGAAAAGAGAGTAGTTCTTTTTACAAATACTGTAATCGTTCTCAAAAAAGAAAATCGTAACAATGTTTAGTTGTTTTGATTGCTAATATATGTATTCTTTTTTAAAATAAAGGGGAACTATAAGAGCTGAGAGGTGGTAGAATGCGTGTCATTGCAGGAACGCATAAAAGCAGAACGATTAAACCTGTAAAGAATGATAAAACACGTCCAACAAGTGATAAAGTAAGAGAAGCGATATTTCATAAAGCCGGTCCTTTTTTTGAAGGGGGGAGCGGACTGGATTTGTTCGCAGGGAGTGGTGCTTTAGGGATTGAGGCTTTGAGTCGTGGAATGGACGAAATGATTTTTATAGATACGCAAACAGCAGCGATTCGTACTATAAAAAATAACTTGCAAGAGTTACAATTAGAAGCACAATCTAAAGTATATAAGAAAACAGCTGTTGCAGCTCTTGAAATATTGTATCGCAAACAATTGCAATTTGACTTTATCTTAATCGACCCACCTTATGAGTCAACAAATTATGAGGAGCTTATCCAAAAGATAGTAGATTACGATCTAGTGAAACAAGATGGTGTTATTTACATAGAATTAAGCACGAACAAAGCATTCTCTTTTCCGGATGATTCTTATGCTGTGCTATTTGAAAAAACATATAATCGAACGACAAAAACAATTATTTACCAAAAAGTAAACCGAGAGGAGACGGGCAGATGAGTAATAAGAAGACGTTAGCGATTTGTCCTGGAAGTTTTGATCCGATTACAAATGGACATTTGGATATTATTAGCAGGGGGGCAAAGTTGTTTGATGAAGTCATCGTTGCTATATTCGATAACCATTCAAAAGCCCCATTATTTACAGTAGAAGAACGGATTGATTTGA
Organism: Pseudogracilibacillus sp.; assembly: GCA_035301845.1. GTDB lineage: Bacteria > Bacillota > Bacilli > Bacillales > Amphibacillaceae > Pseudogracilibacillus. The sequence goes on from DATGTM010000029.1 coordinate 28,738, forward strand.
TTTCTCAAGCGACTGCTCATTTACCTAATGTAAAAGCGGATTCTTCCAATGGTCTCTTAGTAGATTATGCCAAAGCTCATGATGCGAATGCTATTTTACGTGGATTACGAGCGATTAGTGACTTTGAGTATGAAATGCAAATTACATCCATGAATAAAAAATTGGAACCTGATATTGAAACGATTTTCATGATGACGAATAATCAATATTCATTCTTAAGCTCCAGTATTGTCAAAGAAGTAGCGAAATATGATGCAAACATCGAGTGTCTCGTTCCTGAAGTCGTTGTAGAAGCTATCCGAGCCAAGTTTTAACGAAATATTGTACATCTTTATGTCAAATGAGTGACTTAATCTGCGGTATTTTTGGTGAAACAATTTAGTTCATATGGATGAAAGAAAAGCGACAATGAACAACAGGTTTTTGCAATGAAAGATTTAAAAAGGGGAATTATTTATGCGTTTTACCAAGAAATCGCTCATTATTGCTGGAATTCTTTTTATACTTGCATTTTTGGCTTCTACTTATAAATTACCGTATTATGTGAATAAACCAGGTTTGGCAGACGATTTAACAGATATTGTTCAAGTAGAAGATGGACATTCATCCAAAGGAAGTTTACATCTTGTAACGATTAGCAGTGGACAAGCAACCCCCATTAACTATATTGCTGCTACATTATTGCCACATCAAGATATTGTGCCAATGCAAGAAGCTAGAAATGGGATGTCCGATGAACTATATATGCAACATCAAATGTTTATGATGGAAAATTCGCAACATGCAGCGATGGTAGTGGCTTATGAAGCGGCAGGTAAAGAAATAGAAATTGTACCAGATGGAGTACATGTTATTCAAGTTGAGGAAGGTTTGCCTGCAGAAGGCAAAGTAAAGCCAGGCGATAAAATAACGGCAATAGATGGAGAGAAAATCAAAGACGCCGAATCACTGACTGACTATGTGAACGAAAAACAAAAAGGCGATGTGATTGACTTAGATATTGAACGCGATGGAGAAACGCTTGAAGAAGAAGTAGACATCGTTCCATTAGAAAATGAAGACAAAGTAGGTATTGGTATTCGATTAGTAACTGATGAAACGATAGAAGCAGAACCTGAAATGTCGTTTGACAGCGGAAAGATCGGAGGACCAAGTGCCGGATTAATGTTCAGCTTAGAGGTGTACAACCAACTTACCGAAGAAGACATTACGAATGGTTCTAATATCGTTGGTACAGGAGAAATTGACCGCGATGGGAATGTTTTACCGATCGGGGGCATCGATAAAAAAGTGGTTGCTGCCGATAAAGAAGGCGCTGATATATTTTTTGCACCGCATGAAGGTGGGAAGCAGGACTCTAATTATGAAGTAGCGAAAGAAACCGCAGAGAACATCCACAGTGAAATGGATGTTGTACCTGTTGATTCCTTCGAAGACGCGTTAGATTACTTAACAGAGCGAGAGACTACAACAAAAGCGGCAAGTTAAACTCAGCCTGCCGTAAAGCCTCTCTTTTATGCGGGGGTACAATCTGATAATAGATAGAAGATACTTTTTCATCAAGAGCCAATGCCTGCTTATTTTTTCGATTTAAACTAGTATACACTGGCAGTTCTATCTTTTTTTTCTGTTTATTAAAATAAGAACGGCCAACTTCGGTTAAACCAAGTAATCTGATATAGGGAACAGATGATTTTGTATAAAAAGCATTTATTTCCTCTTTCGTTGTATGTGTTAAAATATGTACGGCCATGCGTTGGAGTCTCGTTATTGTATAACGCTTTGATTTTATTAAATCAATCCAATGTTGAAAAGAAACAGCTTGTTTAGTGAATCGTTTGATGCGGTTTTCTAATCCTTCGTCTACACCGTGTATTTTTCTTAACTCTGTTTTGGAAATGGCTAGAATTTGGTACTGAAGTAACGGGAAATAAGCTTCCCATTCATGATAGACGGATGAATTTGTCAAATAAGTTTCTAAAGCTTGAAGAGTTGAATCTGGCATGGTGTTTCGAACCTTAGAACTCATTCCATTTGAAAGAAATTCTTCTCGTATGCTGGTTGCACTGGCGATGGGAGAAGCAATTGTTTGGTCGTGATAGTCATTTTTAATTCGCTTTATAGTAAGCGGGGTTATTGGATAATGATGCTCCCTAATGGCTTGTACATAGCTTAATCCCAAAATATTATTTGGTTTTGTTACATCAAGTTCATGAATTTGCAATTCTTGGCAAGCTTTGGCACTGGCGCTGGGAAAGTTCATCCCTTGTTTCAGATAATGATCTATATAAGCTTTATATAAGGTCTGGTGCTGCGCTAACTTTTTAGAAGCATTCAGGAAAGGGTGAATATCACCGCTTTCGCTTCCGAAACAAACGGAGGATGCGCCAAATTCAAATAAAGTATGAATGGCTCCCGTAGCGAAATGGTTACTGTGTTGAACCGTATATGCATAAGGGATTTCTAATACGATATCGGCACCCGCTTGTAAAGCGGCTTTTGTACGATGAATTTTGTCTATGACGGCAGGTTCTCCACGTTGTAGAAAATTGCCACTCATCACGGCAATCGTACAGTCCGCATTTGCTATTTCTTTACTTTTTGTGAGATGATGGAGATGCCCATAATGAAAAGGATTATATTCGACGACTAAACCACAAGCATTCATCTGTTGAACCACCTGACCTTTCTTTTCTTTATTCTACCAAAGCAACTGATTTTTCAGCAAGGCTAATTATTCAAAAAGGTTGACAAAATGTCAATTTACTTATAAAATTACTCTTGTTGTCTTGAGGTGATACCAATGGAAAAACTACATTTTTCTGTCAAAGAGATTTTTAATACGGCAACAATTGAGCCAGTTTATTTCTCCTCTGATGTTGACGTTTCGGAACTGGAAAAAGAGCCGAGTAACGATATTATTCGAATCGGTGACGTTCATGTTCATGGGATGTATACAGTGGATGAAGACAATGATGAAATTATTTTCTCGTTTTCGATTGATGGAGAAATGATTTTGCCTTGTGCTCGTACATTAGTTGATGTTCCTTATCCTTTTTCTTTCCAAGCTTCTGAAGTATTTACGACTCAAACGCTCTATGAAGAATCGGAAGATGAGGAAGAAGAAATACATCAGATTTTAACAGAAATGCTTGACTTGACACCATATATCAAAGAAAATATTATATTGGGGACACCATATCGTGTTTTTTCTGACGAAGAACCTTTAGCTGGAGGAGATGGCTGGGGTCTGTATCAGGAAGAAGAATATGAAGAAGAAAAAAGAAAAACTGTTGATCCTCGATTAGAAAAATTACAACAATTCTTTGGTGATGATCAAGAGGATAAAAAGTGAGTAATAAATTATATTGTATTAAAGGAGGTGTACGTCATGGCAGTACCAAAGCAAAGAACATCTAAAAAAGTTAAAAATCAACGTCGTACGCATAAAAAATTACATGTACCTGGTTTATCGGAGTGCTCTAATTGTGGAGAGCTTACAAAACCTCATCATGTTTGTAAAGCATGTGGTCATTACGATGGAAAAGAAGTTGTTGAGAAATAACGTATTTAAACAGATTACTTCATACCAGTAATCTGTTTTTTTATGTTTAATCAAACGGAATAGAAGCCTTACTAAAAGATTTCTGCTATTTAATATTTGGGTTCGCTTAAAAGTAAACAAGAGAGTGTAATCAGGTCTCTGTCTCTTCATTTGTCGCTTTCGCATGTTTTGTAAACTTTTGAAGGATGAAGGTGAGAGAAAAAGATGTTGTGCAGCCTTTTAGCATACTAGCTTGATAAAAATGTGAGTAGTATTTGCGTCAAGGAAATTTTTCGAACGCTTAACGCCTCTCTATTAAAAAAACCGTTCTTCCTAATTTTTGGAAAAACGGTTCTTGTTCTTTTTACTTACCTTCTTTTTTTTGTTTCTTTTCTTTTTCTGAAGAAATATTAGGTTGTTGAACAGCTGCCGCAGGAGGTTGAACTGCTTGCTTTACACCCTCAGGCATCCATATAAATGGATTCTCCCCGAAATCTCGTTCAATATTGTAAGAAGCTTTTTCGAATCCAATTTTTTCCCAGAAATTATCGGATTCTTGACCAATAATCGGATTCGTTTTAATCGGTAATTGGAATCCTTTTGCGTAGTCAACAAGTAATCGACCATAGCCTTTACCACGAAAATCTGGTAAGACTTCTAATTTGAAAAGCACTAAATAGTCTTGTGGTGGATTAAAATAATCGTCAAATTTTGCGGATCTTTCATATAAACTCATTCTTGCTACCAGATTTTCTCCATAATAAATACCGTAAAATGGAGATTCACTGTCATTTTCTACTATTTCATTCTGTAAATCCTCCAGCATAGACAATTCCTGGGTACCATATGCTTGAAATCGTTTGAAGTCTTCGAGCGTTTTATAATTAATTAATAAACGTTCTACTTGTACTCCTACCATAAAACTCATCCTTTCCTTGGTACTTTATGTTGTGTCTCTCTATTATTTATTATAATATAAATAATTGGATAAGCAAACTGCCAAAAGTAGCTAAGTTTACTAACTAAAATTTTTAATGTGTTAAGGAATGCAAGATGACTTTAAACAAAGGAAATTTTTAAAAAAAGTATGGAAACAAGAAAGGAAAATGTAATGGAATTGTTTACTTTTATTCTTATTATTGTCCCGGTATTTTCAACTATATTATTGTATCGATTACACAAGAAAATAAAGAAGAGTTCTTGGAAAGCTTTTCATTTTTCGTCTCAAGTTTCAAGTTTATTTTATATTGCTGCTGTTACAAGTCTTTTATATGTTTTATTTGAAATGAATGTGATTGGCAAAATATTAATTCTGTTTTTGATTATCTTGTCTATCATACTTATTTTACAATGGAAACAAGACACAGAAGTTTCTTTCCTAAAAGCCATGAAACTATTACTTCGCATTTCTTTTTTAAGTTTCGGACTGCTTTATGTATTATTAATCGTTTACTGGGGCGTCGATTATTTTTATTTAGCTGCGTAACCAAACAGAATACATGAAAACAATAGTGCTTTCGGATACAATACATAAAGATGTAATTTTGACGGTAAAGGAGTAGCCATTTATGCAAGTAACATGTATGGAATTGAATAATAAAAATAAGTTGAATCATATGTATCGTGCTCATGAGGAGGCTGTTGTTTCTTATTTTGAATACTATCCCTTTGGAGATTTTAAGAATCGTTTAGCTGATTTACAAAACCGAAGCTACCAAAGAGATTCCTTAGCAGATGTTTTAAATAAGATGAACAAGCATTGGGGTGCAACTGAAGCAACTTTAAATCAAATAGAGCGGTTAAGGGAACCGGAAAGTGTAGCTGTGATAGGCGGACAACAAGCAGGGCTTCTAACAGGTCCCCTTTATTCGATTAATAAACTTATTTCTGTAGTACACTTAGCGAAGCAACAGGAAAAAGAACTAAACGTCCCAGTAATTCCTGTATTCTGGATCGCTGGAGAAGATCATGATTTTGCTGAAATCAATCACGTCTATTCTACTAAACAAAATCGCTTGTACAAGCATAAGTTAGCTGAAGATACATCCATAAAGCAATCCGTTTCAGATATGGAGTTAAATTATGACCATGTTAAAGAGTGGTTAACTCAATTTCTACAGGATTTAGAAGAGACGAGTTATACAAAAGAGTGGTTCGCAGATACATTAGCTGCTCTTGAAAAATCAAAAACCTATACAGATTTCTTTGCTCGTTTACTTTTTCAAATATTCCCTGAACAAGGAATTGTGTTGTTGGATGCTCATGCAGAAGAAATTCGAGAGCTAGAAACGGACTATTTTCTGGAAATGATTGAAAACCAAGAAACGATTCAGCAATCGACTTATGAAACGTTGCAAAAACTTCAACAAGAAGGTTTCGAAATACCATTGGATTTAGAAGAGGGAGAAACGAATTTATTTTATCGTGGAAGTGAGAATGAACGAATACTTTTAAAGTATTTGGACGGACAATGGATTGGGAAGAATGAGGAAGTTCGTTTTTCAACAGAAGAAATGAAACAGATCGCGCAGGAACATCCTGAAAAACTAAGTAATAATGTGGTGACACGACCATTAATGCAAGAGTTATTATTACCAACTTTAGCTTTTGTTGCCGGGGATGGTGAAATTAATTATTGGGCAACATTAAAAGCTGCATTTCAAGTTCTTAATGTGAATATGCCACCTGTTGTTCCGAGGCTATCGCTTACGTACGTGACAGGCCGCATTCAAAAAGTAACAAAGAAGCGCGTATTAGAAGTGGAAGATGTTATCAAACATGGAGTAGACTCCCGAAAAATCCAGTGGTTGACGAATCAATCAACTGCACCGCTCGACACTTTATTTGATGAAGTGAAAAAGAGCATGAGCGATATTCATGCACCTTTACAAACGTATGCTAAATCAATTAGTCCAGACTTAGCGCAACTTGCAAAACAAAATGAACAATATATTGAGCAGCAAATCCAGTTTTTGCAAGAAAAAATTAATCAGCATATAGAGGAGAAATACCAGCATCAAATTAGTCAGTTTGATGAGGTAGAACTTGCTTTACACCCGCGTCAAACATTACAAGAAAGAGTGTGGACGCCATATATGCTCATCAATAAGTACGGCTATCAGTTTTTAAGAGATATCTTAAATCAAGAACCATTTGATTTTACTCAGGAGCATTTTATTGTTCAATTATAAAGAAGCCTTTATGGAATGTATATGTACACATTTCATAAAGGCTTTTTTTATTTCCCCACTTTCCTCCCCGATTTTAAAACAATCCCTATTTTATCGAATAAATAAAGCGTTCGTTTAAATAATAACATGAAATTATCGAAAGTGTGTTCTATTATAACCCTTGCTATGTAGACCTTTTGCATTGTTTTTAATAAATGTAAAAAAACATGTGGTACAAAGTGGCAGATTGTGGTACTATAAAAATATGAAAGGGTTGAATAGATATGTTTATGGGGGAATACCAACATAATCTGGATACAAAAGGGCGGGTTATCATCCCGGCCAAGTTTCGTGAAGAACTTGGTGATAACTTTGTGATGACTCGTGGACTGGACCAGTGTCTATTCGCTTACCCTATGGAAGAATGGAAGTTATTAGAACAAAAACTAAAGAAATTACCACTAACAAAAAAAGATGCTCGACGTTTCACGCGTTTCTTTTTCTCAGGAGCAGTGGAATGCGAAGTGGATAAACAAGGCAGGATTAATATCCCGCAACCCTTAAGAAATTATTCAGATTTAGAGAAAGAATGTGTCATTATCGGGGTATCAAATCGTATAGAGCTTTGGGCAAAAGATGCCTGGGAAGAGAATTTGGCAGAATCTGAGGAGTCATTTGCAGATATTGCAGAAAACTTAATGGATTTTGATATTTAAAAGCAGGTGGGGTTATTGAATAAACCAGAACATGAAAGTGTCTTAAAGAAGGAAACATTGGAAGTTTTAGGAATAAAAGAAGATGGCGTTTATGTAGACTGTACATTGGGACGTGCAGGGCATGCAAAATCCATTACAGATCAGCTCGGAAAAGATGGATTGTTGATAGGGTTTGATCAGGATGCACAAGCAATTGCCGCTGCGAAAGAAGTACTCCCGCAAGAAAAAACATTGTTTATACATCAGAATTTTCGCGATTTAAAAGCAGCTTTACATGCTCATGACATACAAGAAGTCGATGGGATATTATTTGACCTTGGAGTATCTTCTCCTCAATTGGATGAAGTGAAAAGAGGTTTCAGTTATCAACATGATGCGCCACTCGATATGAGAATGGACCAACGTCAAGAGTTAAGTGCATATACTGTTGTTAACCATTGGCCTTATGAGAAACTAGTACATATTTTTTTCAGGTACGGAGAAGAAAAGTTTTCGAAACAGGTGGCACGTCAAATAGAGCAAGTAAGAAGGAAAGAGCCGATTGAGTCCACTTTTGATTTAGTAGACGTGATTAAGCAGGCTATTCCGGCACCAGCTAGACGAAAAGGTGGTCATCCGGCTAAACGGGTTTTCCAAGCCATTCGAATCGCTGTGAATGATGAATTAGGAAGCTTTACTGACGCTTTGCAGCAAGCAGCTGAAATGGTCAAAATAGGCGGCCGCGTTGCAGTGATTACGTTTCATTCTTTAGAAGACCGTATTTGTAAAAAGTCGTTTAAAAAATGGAGTACAGAGAAACAAGCCCCTAGAGGATTGCCTGTACTTCCCGAAGAATTTAAAGCACCTTTTCAATTGACTGTTAAAAAACCAATTACCCCAAATGAATCAGAAATTGAACATAATCGCAGAGCGCGTTCTGCTAAATTACGATCAGTACAAAAGATTAAACAATGGGATGAAGCTTTTGTTTTTTAAATAAACAGAAAGATTGTTTTAGAAGCTTAAGTAATATACAGAAGAAAAAGTGAAGATTTTCTTCACAAAGGAAAGGATGGATGGGGACATGAATACAGGACCTGCAAAAAAATGGCAAACAAACCACCTGCACCATACAGAACCGGAACGCAAAAAAGTTGTCGTAAAAGTAACAAGTAAGACTTGGTTGACAAAAGGGGAAAAGGTCATTTATGCTTTCCTTTGTGCAGCAATTATTGCTTGTGGAATGTTTATTGTCAGCTATGCTTCTACGACAGATACATTAAATCGTGAAACGCAAACGTTAAATGATGAAGTCAATGCGCAAAAAGTGGAAAATGAAAACTTACTTTTTGAAGTTCGCGAATTGAGCAAACCTGAACGCATTACTAAAGTTGCAAAAGACAATGGGTTGGAAATACAGGAAGCCCAAGTGAAGCAAGCTGCAAACTAACTTAAAAGTCAGGATGAAGTGCAATGAAAAAAGATAAAAAAACAAACATAATGGCTGCGAGCTTTATGTTGTTTTTTTTACTGCTTTTCTTAGTTGTATCTGGTCGCTTTATTTATATACAAGTAACAGGAAAAAGTGATGGCGTTGCATTAAATGAGTATGCAGACTCTAAACGGGAAACGTCGATTACACTAAACGCGGAACGTGGACAAATTTACGATAGAGAAGGGATGTCTCTAGCTTATAACCGCCCTACCTATCGAGCCTATGCTATTTTAGATGAGTCGTATTCAGAAAATCAACCCGAGAATAAACATGTAAGTGATGTAGAAAAAACATCAGAAAAACTCGCCGATTATTTAGATGTAGATAAAAAAGAAATTCAAGATAAGTTGGAAGAAGGTAAAAAAGAAGATCGTTTTCAAGTTGAATTCGGTACAAAAGGGAGAAATTTATCCCAAAAAACGATGGAGAAAATTCGGGATGATAATATCCCCGGAATCTATTTTACCGAAGATGCTATACGCTATTATCCAAACGGAACATTTGCTTCTCAAATTATAGGTTTCGCCAGGCCTGATGAAGATGGAAACAACATAGTCGGTGAAGCGGGTATGGAGCAAGAAAAGAATGATATATTAAGTGGAGAAGATGGATATATTCGTTACAACCGAGATAAATATAACGAAAAATTGCTGGATACGAAGGAAGAAAAGCAAGAAGCGAAAGATGGAAAAGATATTCACCTGACCTTAAATCAAAAAATACAAACCTTATTAGAAGATGTAGTTTCTCAAGTAGATGCTGAGTATAATCCAAAGCGGATTACAGCAGTAATGATGGATCCTCAAACAGGTGAAATAATAGCCTTAACGAACCGTCCCAGCTATAATCCAAACGATCCGGAGAACGTGGAAAATTGGTACAATGATGTAATATCAACTCCTGTTGAACCAGGGTCTACTATGAAGGTCTTTACATGGGCGTCTGCCATAGAAGAAGGGGTATATGATGGAGACGACACATTTAAGTCAGGCAGTTATTCGATTAATGAAAAAGTAGCCAAAATTAATGACCACAATAACGGTGAGGGTTGGGGTGAAATCTCATATGATGAAGGTTTTCGTCGTTCTTCTAACGTAGCGGCCTCAAAACTTGTCTGGGAAAAGATGAAAGCTGACAAATACCTTGAATATTTAGAGGATTTTCAATTAGATGAGCCGACAGAAATTGATTTACCTAGTGAAGAGCCGGGAAAAATCACATATGATTATCCTTCTGATAAGTTAAGAACGGCTTTTGGTCAAAGTACAACCTTAACTCCTATTCAAGAACTAAAAGGTGCCACTGCTTTTGTGAATGAGGGAGAATTGTTGAAGCCTTATGTGATAGACAAAATCGTTGATCCGAATACAAATGAAACAGAAGTGGACAATAAACGAGAAGTTGCTGGAGAAGCCATATCAAAAGAAACTGCAGATCATATGATGGATCTCATGGAAGATGTTGTTGAAGGCGATAATGGAACGGGCAATAAATTCCAGTTGGATAATTTTTCCATGGTCGGAAAGACAGGTACAGCACAAATTCCTGAGAAAGAAGGCGGAGGCTATATGACAGGAAAGGAAAATCATCGTTTTTCTTTTCTCTCGATTGCTCCTAAAGATGATCCGAAGTTGATGATGCATGTTTCCGTTACGCAGCCAGAGTTGGATGATGATGAATCAGGTTCTGATCCCGTATCGTTTATTGTTAAAAATGCAATGGAAAACGGATTGCAATACTTAAATATTGAACCAGACCAAGAAGAAGAAAAGGAAGACGAAGAAGATAAAAAATCGGTTGAATTTCCAGAAGTTGAAGGTAAGGAAACGAAAAAAGTAGAAAAAGATTTAAAAGAAGAAGATTTAAATGTATCAGTAATCGGTGATGGGAAGAAGATTACCGGTTCCAATATAGAGGAAGGTGAAGAAATATTGGGCCGACAACGGGTGATTTTGCTTACCGATAAGCCGAAAATGCCGAAGTTAAAAGGATGGTCACAACGGGATGTTGTCTTTTTAACGGAAGCGCTAGGAATGGAGTTAGACTTAAAAGGGTCGGGTTACGCTGTGAAGCAATCTATCAAAGCGGATAAAAAGATAAAAGAAGGTCAAAAGCTAGAGGTAGAATTAAAACCATCCGAGAAGAAAAAAGAATAACACTGAATATAAAATGAAAGTCATTTTACCCTCTTGCCATTCACCTATCAAAGTGATTTAATGACAAAGGTAAGATGACTTTTTTATCGAAAAAATAGTTGTTTCCAACAGATAAATGTAACAAAATGGATGTTAATGTGCAGTGGAAAATGGAAGACTATTTAATAAATACATTTTCAGAAACTTCTTTAAGGAAAGAAGGAAATATTTGATTTTCTCTATAAAGATATGAATCGTGCATCATGAAAAAATTTGCTATAATAGAACAGATTGCAAAAAATAAATAAAGGTTTTAAGTAAAGAAAGGATGTATAGGAATGTTATTATTGGATGTGTTATCTACTATTCCTTTTTATAAAACAAACCAATCTATTTCCAAACAAACTACAATTAATGATATACATATGGATCATCGTTCTGTTCAAGAAGGGGACTTGTTTATCGCGATTCGTGGATATACGGTGGATGGGCATACGTTTATTTCAGGAGCTATTGCAAACGGAGCGACTGTAATTGTGGCGGAGGAAAAAGTCACAGTGCCAGATAATGTCGTTCTGATTATGGTTCAAGACACAACACGAGTACTAGCTTCTATTTCAGCTGCTTATTATCAGTTTCCGACGACGGATTTATCTCTAATTGGTGTCACTGGAACGAATGGTAAAACAACGACGACGTATATGTTAGAAAGCATATTTCAATGGCATGGCGAACTGACAGGACTAATTGGGACCATGCAAGCTAAAATTGGAGAGGATATCCTTCCGGTAAATAATACAACACCAGATGCGCTGGAGTTGCAAAAGATATTTTATCAAATGCAAGAAAAAGAAGTAAAAACGGCTATGATGGAAGTTTCATCACATGGTTTAGATATCGGAAGAGTCAATGGCTGTGATTTTGATATAGCTGTTTTTACTAATTTATCACAAGATCACTTGGACTATCACAAGGATATGGAAGATTATTTGCGAGCAAAAACATTGTTATTTACAGGACTTGGCAATGCTTATAATGAAAATCCTAAATATGCAGTGTTAAACGCAGATGATACACATAGTAAAATCATAGCGAAAAGTACTGCTCAACCAGTCGTAACCTATGGTATTTACGAATATGCAGATATTTATGCTACAAATATTAGTCATGGAATAAAAGGAATTATTTTCGATTTAGTCACCCCTAATGATTCTATTACAATTGAATCAACTTTTATGGGACAGTTTAATATATACAATATATTAGCAGCAGCTAGTGCCGCTATATTGCGCCAGGTGCCGCTAAAAACTATAAAAGAGGCAATTGAAAGTATACAAGGTGTAGCCGGTCGCTTTGAACAAGTGGAAGCAGGTCAGGATTATGCAGTCATTGTAGATTACGCCCATACTCCAGACTCATTACAAAACGTATTAAAAACGGTAGAAGAATTTGCGGAACGCAAAATATACGTCGTTGTAGGAACTGGCGGGGACCGTGATAAAACAAAACGACCACAAATGGCGACTGTTGCAACAAATTATGCGGATTGGACAATCCTTACCTCCGATAATCCGAGAACAGAAAGCCCGATGGATATCTTAAACGATATGACAGCAGAGTTATCGGCTGTAAATTATGAAGTCATAGAAAGTCGAAAGCAGGCAATTGAACAAGCGATAAATTATGCCACATCAGGTGACGTTATATTAATAGCGGGAAAAGGTCATGAAACATATCAAGAGGTCCATGGTGTGAGACATGATTTTGATGACCGTCTTATTGCTAAAGAAACCATGTTGCAGAAGGGGAAGTAAAATGTTATTTACGTATGAGTTTTTACAACAAAACTTTTCTAAAAATCGGGGACATGTGAGAAAAGAGTTAGAAATTAAAGAAGTCATGACAGATAGTCGAAAATTTGCAGCGAACAGTTTGTTTATTCCTATCGTGGGTGAGCGATTTGATAGTCATCAATTTCTCGCCCAAGCGATTGAAAATGGTGCTGTTGCAACACTTTGGGATGAAAGTCAGACTATACCGGAAGCATTCGCGGAAGAGATTTCATTTTTCCTTGTTGATGATACGATTATTGCGATGCAACAGTTGGCGAAAGCGTATCGAAAGTTAATCGATCCGCTCGTTGTAGGTATTACTGGGTCGAATGGGAAAACAACTACGAAAGACTTAGTCAGTGCAACATTGAGACAAGCATTTCGTACACATGCTACAGAAGGTAATTTTAATAATGATATAGGGTTGCCGTTAACCATCTTGTCGATGCCTCGCGATACCGAAGTGCTTATTCTTGAAATGGGAATGAATCATTTTCATGAAATTGAGCGATTAAGCTGTATAGCTGAACCTGACTATGCAGTCATTACCAATATCGGGGAATCCCATATTGAATATCTTGGTTCTAGAGAAGGTATTGCACAAGCAAAATTGGAAATAAAAGCAGGCTTAAAGATAGATGGTAAATTATTAATAGATGGCGATGAACCTTTATTACAAAGTGAAATGAAACAAAGGAACACAATTGGAATTGGGTTTTCAACTGAAAATGATATTGTTTTAGCGAACACGTTTTTAACAGAAAGAACGACAAAGTTTGATTATGAAGCATCTAGTTTTCAAGTTCCGTTATTAGGTAAGCATCATGCGAAAAATGCGGCATTTGCGATTTGGTTAGCACATACATTGCACGTAACTAATGAGCAGATTCAAACTGGATTACAAGCCTTGGCATATACGTCGATGCGATTTGAATGGATACAAGGTATGCGTGGTTCAACGTTGATTAATGACGCTTATAATGCTTCTTTCACTTCCATGAAGGCAGCCATAGATGTGCTGAAAGACATGAAAGGATTTGCGAAGAAAGTCGTTGTGCTAGGAGACATTTTAGAATTAGGTGAGTATGAACAAGAGATGCACGAACAAATCGGAACGCTAATCCTCCCACCAATAACCCATCTTTTTACTACTGGAAATGCTGCTTCAGCGATAACTGATAGTGCTAAAGCAAATGGAAATCAAGTGGAGTGTTTGCATTTTTCGGATAGACCGGCGTTGTTAGAAGCGATTAAAGCTGAGTTAGATTCTGAAACAGTAGTATTATTTAAGGCTTCACGAGGTATGTATTTAGAAGAGTTTGTCGAAGCTTGCAAACAAGAAGATGAAAAAGGAAAGGAGGAAGGATAAAGTGAATATTTTATACGCTGTTTCTGCCTTAGTTATCAGTTTTTTATTGACCGTTCTTATTGGCCCATTCGTTATTCCTTATTTACGTAAGTTGAAATTTGGACAAAGCATTCGGGAAGATGGACCTCAATCTCATTTACAAAAAACAGGTACTCCGACTATGGGAGGCGTTATGATTATTATTAGTATTATTATAACGTACATATTTTCCAGTGTTCTCCTTTTCAATTTTTCCATAACGTATGAATTTTGGTTATTGTTATTTGTATTAATTGGATATGGTTTGATTGGATTTTTGGACGATTTTATTATCGTTGCGATGAAACGAAACTTAGGATTAACATCGAAACAAAAGTTAATCGGACAACTCGTCATTGCGGTTGTATTCTTTATTACATTAAAAATACATGACTTCCCGACAGATATCTCTATACCAGGACTGGGTGTTTCCTGGGATTTAGGCTGGGGATATGGATTACTCATTATTTTTATGTTAGTAGGGGCTTCTAACGCTGTTAATTTAACAGATGGATTAGATGGATTATTAGCTGGCACAGCTTCGGCTGCTTTTGGTGCGTTTGCTTTCTTAGCATTCTATATCCAATCCGAAGTAGATATTATTACGATGTTCGCTTTAACGGTAGTTGGAGCATTACTAGGCTTTTTAGTGTTTAATGCACACCCGGCTAAAGTGTTTATGGGAGATACTGGATCCTTGGCGCTGGGAGCAGCAATTGCTGCTATTGCAATTTTAACGAAGACGGAAATAATTCTCATCGTTATTGGTGGTGTGTTTGTGATTGAGACTATATCCGTCATCTTACAAGTTATTTCGTTTAAAACGACTGGCAAGCGGCTTTTTAAAATGAGTCCTATTCACCATCATTTTGAATTGATTGGCTGGTCAGAGTGGCGTGTTGTCGTTACTTTTTGGTTTGTGGGCGTAGTTGTAGGCTTGATTGGAATATTCATTGAGGTGGGATTGTCATGATAGAGTTAGAACATTTTCCGTATAAAAATATTTTAGTGTTAGGCTTAGCTAAAAGTGGTACAGCAGCTGCAAAATTGTTACTTAGGAATCAATGTTTTGTACGGGTGAACGATTACAGCTCTTCTAAAGAAGAAGCACATGTTCAAAAATTGATGGAGCAAGGCGCTGAAGTAATTGTTGGGGCTCATCCTCTTACCGTTTTAGAAGATATTGACTTGATTGTTAAGAACCCCGGTATTTCGTATGAAAATGTTTTATTAGTGGAAGCACAAAATAGGGATATCCCCATTATTACAGAAGTAGAATTAGCCGGGAAACTTGCTCCTGAACAGTCTGTTATCGGGATAACAGGTTCAAACGGAAAGACAACGACTACTACTCTAGTAGAAGAAATGTTACAGAAGAGTGATTTGCCCGTCAAACTTGCAGGCAATATTGGAACGGCTGCAACAGAAGTTGCCCAAACACTGGAAGCAGATGATCACTTTTTATTGGAATTGTCCTCCTTTCAATTAATGGGGATTGATACTTTCCACCCACATGTGGCCGCACTTTTAAATGTGCATGCGGCTCATTTGGATTACCATGGTTCTATGGAAAATTATGTGCAAGCCAAAGCAAACATTATTAAAAATCAGACAGCAGAAGATTATTTTATTTATAATATGGACGATACAGTTGTTACACGTATCGCTTCTGAAGCTAAGGCGAAATTAATTGGTTTTTCAACTCAACAAAAACATGTCCCTGGTGTCTGGATGGATGAAGATTATTTTTATTTTAAGGAAGAAAAAATTGTGTCCCGAAAATCAATCCGGTTAGTCGGTAATCATAATTTGGAAAATATTGCTGCTGCTATTGCGATTGTATTAAGTGCGGGTGGTTCGAAAGACGGCGTAAGAAAAGTATTACAAACATTTTCCGGGGTTAAACATCGTTTACAATTTGTGCAAGCAGTAGAAGACAGATTATTTTACAATGACTCAAAAGCAACCAATATGCTTGCTACCGAGAAGGCTCTGCAAGCTTTTGAACAACCGACTATTTTATTGGCAGGAGGACTTGATCGTGGGGATGATTTTCATGAATTAATTCCTTTCTTGTCGCATGTGAAATCAATGGTTGTGTTTGGAGAAACAAAAGAACATTTACAATCATTAGCTAATGAACTTCATATACATGTAGAGACTGCAATGAACGTTGAAGAAGCTGTAAACACCGCTTACTATATTTCGACAGCCAACGACGTCATTTTGCTTTCACCGGCATGTGCTAGCTGGGATCAATATAGCACTTTTGAAGAAAGAGGCGATTTGTTTATTCAAGCGGTCGAAGCTTTGTAAAGTTTTATGGGAGATTTCTCATGAATTGGTATGAGAAAAACAGTTTCTTTAAATTTATACTTCTAAAAGGCATCTCTTAAAGAGGTGCTTTTTTTAATATTCTAATCATTAAAAACGAGAATGAGTAAGAGTAGAAAGGTAGTGTAATGTTTAAGATTAAAGAAGTTTAATGATTTAATATCAAATCCTGAAGATGGAAATGAATAATCTAAAAGATGTTACGACATAATACAAAATATTTTTATAATATTACAGTCATTTTAAAACATTGATATAATTGCACTTGTTTTCATATAATACTATACTTTACAAATAACAAATGATATAATTCAAGTATTATAGGAAGCTTTAAAATTGTGAATATAAAGGAAGAAATCGATGGAAAAAGAGCGAATTATTTCCATAGAGGATCGCATTCCCAAACTGAAAGAAGCGCGTAAGAAGAAGTCAAACCGAAGGCTAATCATCTATTTGGTTATTTTTCTGATATTACTTTTTATTTTAGTTTATCTACAAACTCCTTTGAGTGAAGTAAAACATATTGAGGTAGAAGGAAACCAGGTTTTATCAGAAGAAGAAGTCATCGAAGCAGGCGAAGTGGAATACGATACTAATATTTGGTCAGTGTCTAAGAAAAAAACTGTGAATAGTTTACAAGAGAATCCTGTAATTGATTCAGTAAAAGTAGAAAGAAAATTACCGCAAACGCTTCGAATCCAGTTGAAAGAAAATCGTGTCATTGGTTACTTAGAGGAAGAAGATTTATTTTATCCAGTGCTCGATAACGGGACAATTGTGGAAAATAGAGAAGGAAATCAAGGAGCAGGTCCTGTTTTGCGAGATTTTAAAAATGATGAGTATTTAAAAGATATCTCTTCCGAATTAAAAGATACGCCAGATAATATTTATAAACTAATTTCAGAAATTACATGGTCTCCTACTGATAAGAATAAAAATAAAATTAAAATTTATATGAGCGACGGATATGTAATTGATGCTACAATCCGGGATTTAGCTTCGAAGCTCGAGAATTATCCTTCTATTGTTTCGCAGTTAGATGAAGATGAAGAAGGAATTATTCATATGGGGGTAGGGACTTACTTTGAAAAAACAGATAAATGATTCATTGATATTGGAGGTGCCTTTTTCGTGAATAACGGTGAAGTGTTAGTGAGTTTGGATATTGGAACATCAGAAATTAAAGTTATTATTGGCGAAGTACTAAAAGATTCGTTGAATATTATAGGAGTGGGTACCGCAGAGTCCAAGGGCATGCGTAAGGGTGCAATAGTAGACATTGATGAAACGGTACTTTCTATCAAATCAGCTGTCGAACAGGCAGAGCATATGGTAGGGATGAATATTGAACATGTTATCGTTGCAGTTAATGGAAACCAAGTACAACTTCATCCTTGCCATGGAGTAGTAGCTGTACAAGATGATAATCGTGAAATTGATGATGAAGATATAACCCGCGCAATTGATGGAGCGCAGGTGATGTCGATTCCACCTGAAAGAGAAATTATCGATGTCATACCGAAGCAATTTATTGTAGATGGACTAGATGAAATTACAGACCCTCGAGGGATGATAGGGGTTCGCTTAGAAGTGGAAGGCACTATTATTACCTGTTCGAAAACAGTGTTACATAATATTTTAAAATGTGTCGAAAAAGCAGGATTACATATTGCAGAAATTTGTCTTCAACCAATTGCTGCAGGTACAATAGGATTATCGAAGGATGAACGGAATTTAGGAGTTGCATTAATTGATATTGGAGCGGGCTGTACAACGGTTTCTGTATATGAAAACGATCATCTGAACTCCACTTCTGTTATCCCTTTGGGTGGTGACAATATCACGAAAGATATTTCCATTGGTCTTCGCACAACAACGGAAGAGGCAGAAGAAATTAAAAAAGAACATGGCCATGCTTATTATCCTAATGCGCTGGAAGACGAAACATTTGAAGCAACTATCATTGGGAGTAATCAAAAAGAGGTCTATAATCAATTGGAAATTTCTGATATGATTGAAGCAAGATTGGAAGAATTATTGCGATTGATTGAAAAAGAAATTGAAAGAATGGGTTTTTACGAGGTAAGAGGAGGATACGTGCTTACAGGTGGAACCGTTAAAATGCCTGGTGTATTAGAATTGGCTCAAGAAGTTTTTCAAGCAAATGCACGCATAGCTATCCCTGATTATATCGGGGTTCGTGAACCTCAGTATACCGTTGGAGTAGGGACAATTCAATTTGCATATCGAAATGCGAAAATACAGGGGAAGAATTTAAACCCTTCTGTGATTGTCAGTAATGAACAACCTGTGAAACAGAAAAAAGTGAAACAACCCAAGCCAAAAGAAAAAGAGAAAGTTCAACCAGAACCAGAAGAAAAAGCAACTTCGAAAGTAACGAACTTTTTCAAATCATTTTTTGAATAACAATGCATACACTAGTGACCACAGATTAGGAGGACAAATGATGTTAGAATTTGATACGAACTCAGACAAACTGGCAACCATTAAAGTTATTGGCGTTGGCGGTGGTGGAAATAATGCTGTAAATCGAATGATAGACCACGGAGTAGAAGGTGTTGAATTTATTGCAGTGAATACGGATTCTCAAGCACTAAATCTATCAAAAGCTGAGATTAAACTGCAAATTGGTGAGAAGTTAACTCGAGGCCTTGGTGCAGGAGCCAACCCAGACGTTGGTAAAAAAGCTGCAGAGGAAAGCAAAGAACAAATTGAAGAAGTCTTAAAAGGTGCAGATATGATTTTTGTAACGGCTGGAAAAGGTGGCGGAACAGGTACCGGTGCAGCGCCAACTATCGCAAAAATTGCGAAAGATTTAGGTGCGTTAACTGTTGGCGTAGTTACAAGACCGTTCTCCTTCGAAGGTATGCGCAGACAAAATCAAGCAAAAGAGGGAATTGGATCTCTAAAAGATTCAGTTGATACGTTGATTGTTATCCCGAATGATCGTCTTTTAGAAATTGTTGATAAAAACACACCAATGCTAGAAGCGTTTAGAGAAGCAGATAACGTATTACGTCAAGGTGTACAAGGTATATCTGATTTAATCGCTAAACCTGGTTTAATTAACGTGGACTTTGCGGACGTTAAAACAATCATGTTCGATAAAGGGTCTGCATTGATGGGTATAGGAGTTGCTACAGGTGAAAATAGAGCGACAGAGGCTGCTAAAAAAGCTATTTCTTCGCCACTTTTAGAAACTTCCATTGACGGAGCACAAGGTGTTTTAATGAATATTTCCGGTGGTCCATCGTTAAGTTTGTTTGAAGTGCAAGAAGCAGCAGACTTAGTGACAAGCGCAGCAGATGAAGAAGTAAATGTTATTTTTGGTAATGTTATTAACGAAAATTTAAAAGAAGAAGTAATTGTAACAGTCATTGCAACTGGATTTGATGAAGCACAAAAAGAAGTTGAAACGGAGAGAAAACAAAGGCCATCTCGTCCGCAGCAAGTAGAGCAACCAAATCCAAGAAGGCAATCCCATCAACAACCAAAAGAGGAAGAAGTTGAATCTGCGCCAGCGGAGGATCCTTCTGAACAGGATGAAGATACCCTTGATATTCCTACTTTCTTAAGAAATCGAAATCGTAATCGCCCATAATAAAAATTGGTCTGTAGCGTATAGAATCGTTATAGACCTTTTTTATATGCTTTTGTTTTTTTAAGAATTAAAAAACTTGGCTCTATTCTAGCAGTATAAGTGCAACTAAGGCATTCGCTATAAAAACCATACCGAATGCCAAGTTTTCTATCACAGTCAAGAAAGCCTATCGTCTTTCTAGCTGTATAAGTGCAACTAAGGCATTCGTTATAAAAACCATACCGAATGCCAAGTTTTCTATCACAGTCAAGAAAGCCTATCGTCTTTCTAGCTGTATAAGTGCAACTAAGGCATTCGCTATAAAAACCATACCGAATGCCAAGTTTTCTAACATATATGATGTTTGTGTAAACAAAATATGCTAAAATTAAAGGGAAGTTATGGTAAGCTATTAGTAGATGAAATGTATAGGAGAGACGAATATCGATGTCTGTACAGGAAAATTTGCAAGTC
>DATGTM010000030.1:0-39828 GCA_035301845.1 Pseudogracilibacillus sp.
ATGCAATTGTTGAAGAGTATGACCTTGCGCCGGAAGAAGAGGTTTATTTAGAAAAAGCAGAAGAGTTTTTTGCTGATCGATGATAAACCCAACGATAAACACCTCTCTCTACTTTACATAAAAATGGAGAGAGGTTTTTTAATGTTTGCACATTACCATACTAAATGAGTTACATCGAATGACTTGAGAGGTGTGCCAATGTAAATCTTATCCTAAAATTTTATGAAATGCCTGTTATAGATACTGAATTTACGTCGGAAAGACCTTACGAACGTGCCTCTATTAGAGTTCCTTTAGTCTGATGCCGCTTCAACTCTTTCTGCTAACCCGCTAAGTATCCACCTTTCCGCCGTTTTTTCAGGGATAGTATATTCCTTTCCAGCCCGGAGTAATTCGGCATGATACATTGTTTGTACCTTCATTATTACTCGTACTGTGTCTTCTGTAGCCATTCCAATCCAATCTCCTTTCTCTTGTTAACATATCTTTCATTTAGAATAGCATAAAACATGAAATGAGAATATTAATAGTAGCTTTGTATATCAATATATGATAATGTGTTCATATATTGAGGGGTGGTTAGGTGTCAACTAAAGAAGGAAATCAATTATCTTCCTATCAAGGGTTAGAAGAAGAAACATTATCTATTGTTTCAGAAACCTTTAAAGCCTTAGGAGATCCTACGCGAATTCGAATGTTACATTTGCTTTCTCAAAAAGAGTGTTCGGTTAATGAGATTGCAGAAACATTGAAATTAGGTCAATCCACCGTTTCTCATCAACTACGGTTGTTAAAAAATTTGCATTTAGTGAAACGGCGGCGAGAAGGGACATCGATTTACTATTCATACGAAGATGAGCATGTGATTGGTATTTTAAACCAAACGATCGAACATGCATTGCATCCATGAGCGAGGAGGAGTCAATGGGACATGAACATCATCACCATGATCATACGCATGGTGCTAATAAAAAAGTGTTAATGATTAGTTTTTTTATCATTACAGGGTTTATGATTGTCGAAGTAATTGGCGGAGTGATCACAAATAGTTTAGCTTTGCTGTCCGATGCTGGCCATATGCTAAGTGATTCTATCTCTTTAGCGGTGGGGTTAATCGCATTTACACTTGGAGAACGTCTAGCTAATTATGGGAAAACATACGGGTATAAACGATTTGAAATCTTAGCAGCTGTATTTAATGGTGTTATTTTAATTGGTGTTTCTCTTTATATTTTTTATGAAGCATATCATCGATTTTTTGCTCCTCCTGAAGTAGCTTCTTTAGGAATGCTGATTATTGCAACAATCGGTCTAATTGTTAATATCATTGTAGCCTGGCTTTTAATCCGAGGTGGAGATACAGAAGAAAATTTAAACCTGCGTGCAGTATACTTGCATGTGTTAGGTGATCTGCTCGGTTCTATCGGTGCAATTGTGGCAGCTGTTCTCATTTTAATTTTTCAGTGGGGGTGGGCTGATCCACTTGCAAGTGTCATTGTAGCTTTTCTCGTATTAATAAGTGGAGTACGAGTCACGAAGGATGCGCTCCATGTTTTAATGGAAGGTACACCAAAAGAAATAGATTTGGAAAATGTGATTCAAAAAATTAAAAACGTAGATGGAGTCTTGGACCTTCATGACTTGCATGTATGGTCGATTACAAGTGGCCACCATGCGTTATCAGCACATGTAGTTGTAGAAGGCGGGATGACCATTAATGAGGGTCAAATCATTCTACAGCAACTGGAAACAACATTATCAGATGAAGGGATTCATCATGTAACAATCCAGTTGGAGAATAAAAACCACTTACATGATGCATCGATACTATGCCAGGCAGGTATGGATGTTTCTCGTGAAGAAAAAGCTGAAGCGTAGCTAGGAAAGGGTAAGTAAACACAACTTTTGACATACTGTATGGGGGTATATTATAATTTAGTCAGAGTTCATAGAGGAGGAATATGATGAGTGAGATTATTAAAGTAGAAGGCATGGGCTGTAACCATTGTGTGGAGACGATTGAATCGACAGTAGGAAGTCTTCAAGGTGTTACATCTGTAAAAGCTGATCTAGATAACGCGCAGGTAACCGTAGAATTAACGGAAGCAGATGTATTAGATAAAGTAAAAGAAATAATTGAAGATCAAGGCTATGATGTAGCGGGTTAAACAATATTTTTATAAAGCAAAACAAGGAGTGTGAAGAGAGAAGCAGTTTAATAGTTTCTTTTTTCATACTCCTTTTTTTCGGGAGGGATGAGTGGAATGGCGAAAAAGGAAAGCAAAATGCAAGTGAGCGGGATGACTTGTAGTGCTTGTGCCAATCGTGTGGAGAAAGGCGTTTCTAAAATGGAAGGCGTTGAACAGGCGAATGTAAATTTAGCGCTCGAACAACTCACTGTCGAGTATGATAAAGATGCATTAGAAGAAGCCGATTTTAAAGAAAAAATCGAAAAATTAGGCTACGGCGTTGTTGAAGAACAGGCAGAATTTGATGTTACAGGCATGACTTGCAGTGCTTGTGCCAATCGTGTGGAGAAAGGCGTGAATCGCATGCCGGGAGTTTCAGCAGCGAACGTGAATCTCGCCTTAGAAACTATGTCTGTGACATATAATGATAAAGCTGTGCAGCCGCAGGACATGGCGGAAAAGGTAAAGAATTTAGGATATGAACTTATCCCTAAACAAGATCAACAAGAAAAAGTGGATCACCGAGAAGTGGAAATAAAAAAACAAACGCATACGTTTATATTTTCGGTTATTTTAACTTTACCCTTATTATGGACGATGGTAGCTCATTTTAATTTTTTATCTTTTATTTATTTACCTGATATTTTAATGAATCCTTGGGTTCAATTGATCTTAGCAACACCTGTTCAATTTATTGTTGGTGCTCAGTTTTATAAAGGGGCATATACTGCCTTGAAAAATAAAAGTGCGAACATGGATGTATTGGTTGCACTAGGGACGAGTGCTGCCTATTTCTACAGTGTTTATTTAGCAATCGAATGGCAAGCAACAGGAGCTTTAGGTGAAGCGGAACTTTATTTTGAAGCTTCTGCCATGATTATTACTTTAATTTTACTTGGTAAACTATTTGAAGTTCGCGCCAAAGGAAAAACGAGTCAGGCGATACAGAAATTGATGGGATTACAAGCAAAAACGGCTTTGGTTTTACGAAATGGTCAAGAACAAGAGATTTCGATTGAAGAAGTTATCGAAGGCGATACAATTCTTGTCAAACCGGGCGAGAAAATACCGGTTGATGGAGAAATTATCGAAGGCAGTTCTGCTGTTGATGAATCGATGTTAACCGGAGAAAGTCTACCAATTGATAAAACAATAGGGGATGCTGTTATAGGTGCTACCATTAATCGAAATGGTTCTTTGCAGTTTAAGGCAACAAAAGTAGGTAAAGACACGGCTCTAGCTCAAATTGTTAAGGTTGTCGAAGATGCTCAAGGGTCCAAAGCTTCTATTCAACGGTTAGCCGATAAAATTTCCGGCGTTTTTGTACCAATTGTTGTTGCTATTGCTGTTGTAACATTTGCAGTATGGTATCTTTTAGTAACACCGGGAGATTTTCGTGCTTCTATTATTCCGACTATATCCATTTTAGTCATTGCATGCCCATGTGCTTTAGGGCTCGCTACTCCGACTTCGATTATGGCTGGATCAGGACGAGCTGCTGAAATGGGCTTGTTGTTTAAAGGTGGTGAATATCTGGAAACGACACAAACAGTTGATACCATCGTTTTAGATAAAACAGGGACTGTTACAAAAGGGGAACCGAAGTTAACGGATATTCACGTTGCAGCTGGATTCGACGAAGAATCAGTGCTCCGCTTGGCTGCCAGTGCAGAGAACCATTCTGAGCATCCATTAGCACAAGCTATTGTTAAAGGAGCGAAAGACCGTTCGATCGCTATTACTGAGGCAGCAAACTTTGAAGCAATACCTGGCTACGGTATCCGAGCTGTTGTTGAAGAAAAGAATATCTTTATTGGAACTAGAAGTTTAATGATTGAACAGAAGTTGGAGATTTCCAGTGACATGGAAGAAACAATGGAAAAACTGGAAAAAGATGGAAAAACAGCAATGCTCATTGGAACAAAGGAGCAAGTAGCCGGCGTAATTGCTGTCGCTGATACCGTAAAAGAAACGTCACAAGAAGCTATTGATCGTATGCGAAATCATGGATTAGATGTTATCCTGTTAACAGGAGATAATGAGCGAACAGCTAAAGCAATCGGAAAAGAAGTTCATATTGATCACGTGATTGCTGAAGTGTTGCCAGATCAAAAAAGTGAACAAATTGAAAAGCTCCAAGCAGAAGGGAAAATAGTTGCGATGGTAGGAGATGGCATTAATGATGCGCCTGCTCTTGCAACAGCAGATATCGGTATGGCAGTAGGAACAGGAACGGATATTGCAATTGAAGCTGCTGATATTACACTAATGCGTGGTGACTTAAACAGTGTCGCCGACGCCATGATGATGAGTAAAAAGACGATGAAAAATATAAAAGAAAACCTGTTCTTTGCTTTTATCTACAATACGATCGGAATTCCGATAGCTGCTATTGGTTTACTAGCCCCGTGGGTAGCAGGAGCAGCGATGGCGTTTAGTTCTGTATCTGTCGTTACCAACGCGCTTCGTTTACAACGAGTTTCATTTCGTAAATCGACAAACTCAAACTAACAGTATGAAGAAAGAGGTGAGGAAATGGATGATTTTTTGCATGAGAGCCCGATTGTTCCTCGAACAGACGAAGAAAAGCAGGCAGTATTAAATCGATTGAAACGAATAGAGGGTCAAGTTCGCGGCATTCAACGTATGGTGGAGGAAGATCGTTATTGCATGGATGTGTTAGTCCAAATTAATGCCATTAATGCAGCATTGAAAAAAGTGGGTTACAATGTGGCAGAACGTCATATGAAGCATTGTGTACAACACGCTGTCGAAGCAGGAAATGGCGAAGAAACTTTAGAAGAAATGCTCGAAGTGTTGCAACATCTTGCGAAGTAACTAAAAAGCTTGTTCATTTTTATACTGAACAAGCTTTTTTATGGATAGAAAAAGAAATTTTTTCGGCTTCCCTTTTATATATGGATTTTATTTGCTCTATTTGTTCCTATAGCAATTATTGTAAGTATCTGCTTTCTTTAGGTAAACTAAATATATGATAAATTAGAGAAGAGGCGAATAATATGAATGAAAATTTGGATAAGCTTTTTCAACGTATCGAATATCCAAAACAAATAGTACAGTTTTCTGACTTGCCTTTATTGATGAAGCAATTTGCCTATCATTTACCTTTTGAAAATGTGGACATAATGATTAATGGGAAGACTTTATTGGAGTATGACGCTTTATATCACAAAATGATTCACAATAAACGAGGCGGGCTCTGTTATGAACTAAACCCGTTATTATTTTACACCTTGCAGGAACTGGGTTTCGATGTGCAGATGATTCATGCTACGATTATGGTTGCGCATAATCCCTTAGAAGATACGCATATTTCGACTATATTAAAACATGAAAATCAACTGTATCTCGTGGAAGTGGGTTTTGGAGCGAACCAACCGCTTCAACCTGTCCCATTTACAGGTGAATTTGTTTACGCACCAAGTGGTTCGTATCGGATTATTCGGGACGCCGACCCCAATTATTTTCTCTTTGAAAAATATATAGCTGGAGAATTGGCAATCAGTTACAAATTTTCTTTAGCGGAAACCGATGATAGTATATTATATCGGGCAAAAGAATTAACAGAAACCCATGAGTCCTCTAAATTTAATAAAGGATTGCTACTAACGTTAACGACTCCAGAAGGGCATCTAACTGCTACAGACACGACTTTTACAAGGGTAGTGAATGAGGAAAAGGAAAAAGAGTCAATTGATCAACACCAACTTTTCTCGATTAGCCGTACTTTTTTTGATATCAATTTAGTAGAACTGGGTTATTCTGGAAATGAAGTGTAGAAAATAATAAGATAAATTCAGAAGATTCGATTACTCATTTCGAGAGTCGAATCTTTTTTGTATTTTTACGCTATTTATTTTTTCTTAGATAATGAGCCCAAATGATTTGTTCCGGATCCCAGACTGTTTCTTTATGGATGTTTGCGATGGCATCTTTATATTCCTCTAAACCGGGATAGCCTTCATCTATTGCATCTTTTTCGGAAACCTCTTTTAACTTCTGCGGATAAACATCGTTTACGATTAACGTTTGATGATTTAATTGAAATTCATCCCCGACATCGGCATATCGATCACTATTCCGTTACCGAAGGCGTTCGCTTACTACCCCGCTTTAGCGAGGAATCATCGAAGTGAATCTTATAGAAGTTTTTTGAACTTGATGTATTACAATTCGTTTTCAAAAACTGTTATAATGTTTTATACTGTCGTTTTACACAAATCATGAGAAGAAAGAATTTGGTGACATATTATCACTACAGTGCAGCTTATAAAATTGGAGTATAATTGAAGCAATTTGATGAAAAAACAGCTAGGAATAATTATATTTTTAACTATTAGATGAGCAGCGAAATAAGTTATTTTGACAGTTTAATAATGAAGCAAAGGAGCTTACTTTATAAATGGGACAAACTTTAGTTTTAGCAGAAAAACCTTCCGTCGGTCGTGATCTAGCCCGAGTATTAGGTTGTAAAAAGAAAGGCAATGGATTTTTTGAAGGAAAACAGTATGTTGTGACGTGGGCTTTAGGGCATCTAGTTACTTTAGCTACCCCGGAAATGTATGACCAACAGTACCAGGAGTGGCGTATGGATCAATTGCCAATGCTACCGTCCACGTTGAAAACAATGGTGATTCCAAAAACAAAAAAACAATTTAATATAATTAAAACGCAATTAAAAAGAGACGATGTAACAGAAGTTGTTATCGCAACTGATGCAGGAAGAGAGGGCGAATTAGTCGCTCGCTGGATCCTTGATAAAGCACAAGTGAAGAAACCGATAAAACGATTATGGATATCGTCTGTAACTGATAAAGCAATTCGGGACGGATTTAAAAAACTCCAACCCGGAAAAAAATATGAAAATTTGTACGCTTCTGCTGTCGCACGTTCTGAAGCGGATTGGTATGTAGGCTTAAATGCAACACGTGCACTTACGACGAAGTTTAATGCATCATTATCAGCAGGACGAGTTCAAACGCCTACTTTAGATATTTTACAAAAAAGAGAAGCAGCTATCCGTCATTTTCAACCCCAAATATATCAGGAGCTTCACATCCAGTCCAGTCATGGTTTAGAGTTGATATGGAAAGGGAAAGATAATCAAACCGGGATTTTTAATAAAGATAGAGCGAATCAACTTCAGCAGAAATTAAAAGGAAAATCTGCAGTTATTCAACAAGTAATTCGGAAACAGAAAAAACAATATTCTCCTGCCTTATATGATTTAACGGAATTGCAACGAGAAGCAAATAAACGGTATGGATTCTCCGGGAAGCAAACATTACGGGCAATGCAACAATTGTACGAACGTCATAAAGTATTATCTTACCCCCGGACAGATGCCCGCGTGATTACGACAGATATTGTACCAACGTTAAAAGAGCGGATTAAAGCAAGTGCTTCTGGAGAATGGAAAACAGTCGCTAATCAGCTCATGAAAAAAACATTTCATTTACCAAAGTCTGTGGTAAATGATCAGCAAGTCAGTGATCATCATGCGATTATACCAACAGAAGAACCTGCACAAATAGACCAGTTTGATAATCAAGAACGAAAAATTTATGAAATGGTGGTTAAACGGTTTTTAGCTGTGTTATCTGACCCGTATGAATATGAAGAAACACTAATAACAGCTGAAGTGGCAGGAGAGCGTTTCACTAAAAAAATGCATAAAACGAACAAATTAGGTTGGAAAGCTTTAGAAGGAGACAAGCAAGCTGAAACAGAACTAGAAGTAAAAGAAGGACAGACCTTTCCTTTTAAGAGCAAGCTGATAGAAAAAGAAACAACCCCACCAGAGCGTTTTACAGAGGGAAGTCTGTTAAAAGCCATGGAAAACCCGGGTAAATACTTAGAGCAGAATGAAAAACATGCAGCAAAAAAACTTCAAGAAGTAGGAGGTATTGGAACAGTTGCTACGCGAGCAGATATTATTGATAAATTAATGAATAGTCAATATATGGAATTACGCGGAAAATATTTATATGTGACATCGACCGGAAAACAAGTTTTAGAACTGGCACCGGAAGATTTACGTTCGCCTGCACTCACAGCAGAATGGGAAGATAAATTGGTTCAGATTGAAAAAGGCCAGTTGAAAAAAGAACAGTTTATTGCAGATATACAAAACTATACGAAAAAACTGGTACACGAAATTAAAGAAATGGAAGCAACCTTTAAGCACGATAATCTAACTGGGTCGAAATGTCCTGAATGTGGCAGCTTAATGCTGGAAATTGAAAATCGTCATGGCAAAATGTTGCGCTGTAAAGATCGAAGTTGTCATTATAAGAAAAATATTTATAAACTTACTAATGCCCGTTGTCCAAATTGTAAAAAGAAAATGAAGTTATTTGGAGAAGGAGAAGGAAAGACGTTCCATTGTGTTTGTGGCCATAGTGAGAAGATGGCGACTTTTGATAAACGAAAAAAACAGCAGCAACAACATAAAGTTTCCAAGAAAGATGTCCATAAATATATGAACAAGCAAGAAGAATTTTCCAATAATGCATTAGCAGAGCAGTTGAAAAAATTACAGAAATAAATGAGCCTTTCTCAGTTTGACTTGCTTGAAAACTAGACAAGCTGAGAAAGAATAACCTATGCAAGTGCAATGAGAATCATTGGTATTTCAACTGGGATTCCTGTAAAATTTTACAAAGAAAGATTTGAAATAGAAGGGAAAGGATACATATGACAACAAAACGCTGGGTAGCGATTATAGTAGCAGTTGTACTATTGGTTTTTTCAGTAGGCTTCCGCTTTGCGATGAATTTCGCTAGTGGCATGCTTGATGAATTAACGGATATGGATACAAGCACACTATCTGAAGAAACAGAAGAAGAAGGGGATATGACAAACCGCATAGCAGTATTGAACTTAGAGGGTACTATTCAAGAACAAGAAGAATCTTTTGTATCTGAAGGATATCAACACGATGCATTTATGGATTCGATAGAAAACGCAGCGGAAGATGATACGATTAAAGGGATTGTTCTAAAAATCAATTCTCCAGGCGGTGCTGTGGGGGCAACTGAAGATATTCATAAAGCGCTAAAAGAAATACAAGATGATTATGAGAAACCAATTTATGTTTCCATGGGAGAAACTGCGGCATCAGGTGGTTATTATTCTGCTGCAAATGCTGATAAAATCTTTGCAAAGCCGTCTACGCTCACTGGTTCTATTGGTGTTATTATGCAAAGTACTGATTTTTCCGGATTAGCCGAAAAATATGGCGTTAAGTTCAACACGATTAAAAGTGGCAAACATAAAGATATTATGTCACCAACGAAAGAAATGACTGATGATGAAGAAGACATTTTACAATCCATGGTCGATGAGATGTATGATGAATTTGTGCAAGTCATTGTAGATGGGCGCGATATGGATGAAGATAAAGTACGCGAACTAGGTGATGGACGAGTCTACACAGGTAAACAAGCAGAAGAAAATGGCTTGGTTGATGAAGTTGGAGATTACGATGAAGCGTTGAAAGCTATGAAAGAAGATAATGATTTAGAAGATGCAGCTGTCGTTTCATATGGTTATGACTTTGGAATATTTGGCAGTTTTCAAGCTAAAATGGAAAGTTTAATACAAGGAAAAGACAAAGATTTAGAAGTAGTATCGAAGCTAATGGATGAATCAGACCGTCCACGTGCGATGTATTTATATTAAAAGGGGTGATGATTAATGGATATGACAATGGATTCTGAAGAAGAAGTAATCTCATCCGAGGAAACAGAAATTGTTTATGAATCTGCTGGCTTTTGGATGCGTTTTTGGGCTTATCTGATTGATATCATCATTCTTTTTGCGATCAATGGTCTCCTGCTAAGTCCATTAGGATTTCTAAACGAAGGGTCTCCAATCGATGTAGGTTTTTGGACCATGAGTGGTGTGTTAGCAACGACTATATATTATATTTATTTTATTTTAATGACAAAATTGGCAAAGCAAACTGTCGGAAAAATGATTTTAGGTCTGAAAGTTATTTCAGAAAAAGACAGTAAACCGAGCTGGTTAGATATTTTGTTCAGAGAATTAATTGGTCGCTTCTTTCATAATGCATTTTTTATTTTAAAATTGCTCTATCTCATCGTAGCTTTTACCGAGAAGAAACAAGGCTTACATGATTTTATCGGTCAGACAAGAGTGATCCATGAAAAAGGATAAAGTATTTTCATGAGGTGGTAGATATGTGTGGACGTTATACAATGCTTGCGGACCAAATGAAAGTGAAACAGCGTTTCGGATTAACAGAAGATATACCCGGATTTGAGAAAAGTTATAATATAGCTCCCGGCCAGCAAATTCTTGCTGTGATACACGACGGCAAAAAACGTCGTGCAGGTTATTTACGTTGGGGCCTTGTGCCTTTTTGGGCACAAGATAAAAAAATTGGTTATAAGATGATTAATGCACGTTCAGAAACTATTCATCAAAAACCGAGTTTCAAACATTTATTAGGCAGGAAACATTGCTTAATAGTGGCGGATAGTTTTTATGAATGGCAAAAAACGGAAAACGCTAAACAAGCCAAACGTATTTCTATTGAACAAGAGGGTTTGTTTGCTTTTGCAGGTCTTTGGGAAAAGTGGGAGCATAAAGGAGAGAAGGTATTCACTTGTACTATTTTAACGCGGGATTCTAATTCATTTATGAAACCTATTCATCATCGTATGCCGATTATTTTACCTAAAAAAGAAGAATCGAATTGGTTGCAGCTCGATTCTTCCCCGCCTAAAGTAAAACAATACGTCGAAGAACTTGTTCCTGAACAATTAACTGCCTATAATGTAAGTAATTATGTAAATCACGCGAAGCATAATGATCAACTATGTATTGAGCCAATGAATGCATAGACGAGGAGGCGGAATAAATGGTTCGGATATTATTTGTTTGTTTAGGAAATATCTGTCGATCTCCCATGGCAGAAGCAGTCTTTAAAAAGCAAATGAAAGAAGCTGGATTAGCTGAACATGTATTAATTGATTCAGCTGGAACAGCCGGTTGGCATGAGGGAAGTGCTCCGCATGAAGGGACAATCGCAAAGCTTGATGAAGCAGGTATTCCTACTGATTACTTAACGGCACGCCAGCTTCGGATAGAGGATGCAATGCAATATGAAATTATTATTGCAATGGATGAAAGTAACGCGAAAGATGTGCGGGATTTGTTTTCAGAAGCAGAAAAAACACCTGAACTTTACCGTATGATGGATTTCGTGGAAAATCCAGAAGAAGAGAATGTACCAGACCCATTTTTCACTGGAGATTTTGATTATACGTATACATTAATAACGGAAGCGTTACAAGGCTTACAGCGTTATTTAAGCAAAAAAAATTATATATAGATGAAGGAGTCAATAAGGATGGGGAAAAGCAAATTAATAACTGGAATTATAGTTGGAGCTGCAGTTGGCGGAGCGGTCAGTTTAGTATGTAAAGATACACGAGAGCATGTGAAAGAGGTTTCTGGAAAAGTTTGGGAAAAAGCATCTTATGTTACTTCTAATCCTGATGAAGCTGTAAACAAAGTAAAACAATTAGTAGAAACAGTTAATCATGTGGTCACAACGAATACAGACAGTGCGTTAAGTGCGTTGGATCAGGTAGATAACACGGTGCAGAAATTTTTAAAGTAAAGCTTGGAACAGAGAAAGGAAAGGAAGACGTATGAGAAAATCGATTAACTTTTTTAAAGCATTTATACCTAGAATCGGTGAAGCAGATGTGACAGGGTTATCTGCTCAACTAGCTTACTTCTTCTTACTCTCTTTGTTTCCCTTTTTATTGTTCATTGTTACATTGATGGGCTTTTTACCAGTAAACGGAGAGTCTATTATGCAATTTTTATCTTCGTTTTTACCGGAAGATGTCGTTAGTATGATTGAGTCGAATTTGTCTGACATTGTCGGGAGCAGAAGTGGTGGTCTCTTATCTGTCGGTATACTTGGTACGTTATGGTCGGCATCAAATGGTGTCAATGCGATTACAAAGTCGTTCAACAAAGCGTATGAAGTAGAAGAGGATCGATCATTTATTGTGAACAGGTTGATGTCTCTCGGGCTAATGCTGATTATTGTTGTCGTTATAGCATTTGCGTTAGTTATCTCCGTGTTTGGCAAAGTGATTGGGGAGTACGTGTTTAATTTTATCGGATTGTCTGAATTTATTAGTTCTTGGAACATTATTCGGTGGGTAATCACCTCTCTTACATTTTTTGTGGGATTATATATCTTGTACGTGTTCGCTCCAAATGAAAAAGTTCGCCTAAAAGATGCACTATGGGGAACCGTTTTTGCTACGGTTATCTGGCAAGTAGTTTCTCTTGGTTTTTCTTATTATGTTGATACGCTCGGGAACTATTCCGCAACGTATGGAAGTCTCGGAACTGTCATTATTTTAATGATATGGTTTTACTTATTTGGGATTATTATTACAACAGGCGGTGTATTAAATGCGTTTATAATGCCTCGTAAACAGTCACAAGAAGAGGATGCAACCGAGTAATATATATTAAAGGAGAGAGTGACATGCAATTTACTTGGAAAGAAGATTATATGGAAACAACTGCTTTTAATTATGATACACTTCATATTTCACCGGATGATACAAAAGGTTATCGTCCATTTCAATTATTAGTCGCCTCGGTTGCCAGTTGCAGTGGTGGTGTATTTCATAAGATACTTAAAAAACAACGTATCGAATATGAATCGCTCACCATAGATGCAGAAGTGGAACGTAATGAAGAAATAGCCAATCGAGTAGAAAAAATAACATTGCATTTTACCATAACAGGCAGTAATCTAAATGAAGAAAAAATGCAACGGAATTTAGAGCTTTCCCGAAAAAATTGCAGTATGGTACAATCAGTCCAAGACAGCATCAACGTCCAAGAAGACATAACAATTATAAACCAATAATGTTAGAAAACTTGGGATTCACTTTTTAGTGAATCCCTTAGTTGCACTTATGCAGCAAGAAAGATGAGTTATTGCTCATCGCCTTAAAAAGACATTCTGACAATTCATTTACCTAATAAGAGAGAAAACATTGTTGTAATGTAATTTCCTTTCAAAGTGAATGATTCGTCGAGAATGTCTTTTTACATAGAAGAGCAACATTTAAAAGAATTTGTGTATTAAAGTGCAGGGTTGTTGCTCAACTTTAATTTAGATGGTTGTCTTTATAAGCCCTTTACACACCAGTTAATAAAAAATGAATGTTTTCTTATGGTGATTTATGGACAATATCGTTCAAGTATTGTTTATTCTCCTTTAAAATGTGGCTGTCTTTTTTCTAAAAATGCTTGTATTCCCTCTTGATGATCTTGAGTTTGTGCCATTTGTATTTGCCCCTGCTTTTCCATATCTAAAAAGTTTTTTAACTCTGATTTTTTCGTTTCATGTAAAATAAGTTTGCTTTGAATAACAGCTTGAATCGGAGAGTACAGTGTTTTTTGTGCTAATGACTGAGCAGCTGTGATAACTTCTTCAGCAGTGGTTATATCTACCAGTCCTAAATCTTTTGCAGCTGAGCCTGCAATTTGTTCCAATTCCCAAATAAAGTGTTTCGTTTGAGCAACACCTAATCTTTCTTTTAAATAGAAGTGAGCTCCTCCGTCCGGAACAAGCCCAATCCCAGCAAATAGCATACCTAGCTTAGCTTCTTCGTGTGCGATAATGTAATCAGCGGTTAGCGCTAAACTTAGACCTAAACCGGCTGCTGATCCATTAATAGCACTAATCACAATCTTAGGCAGCATATATAAACGCAATGAAATGTCTTTTAATGTTTCCATAAGTGCTTCGTATTGTGTTTCGTTAATTTCCGTCATCATTCGGATATCTCCACCAGCACTAAAAGCTTTTCCGGCACCGGTGAGTATTACTGTCTTATCTTCATTTTTTTCCACTTCTTTGAGTACTGTTAAGAATGATTTCAATGTTTCTAAATCTAGCGCATTGTACTGCTCGGGCCGGTTGAATGTAATCGTAGAAATTCCATTTTTACTCTCCAGTAGAACTGTTGACATATTATCCTTCTCCTAACATAGTGAATAATCATTCATTTCTAGTATAAGGGAAATACAAATAAATGAAAACACTTTCAAAATAAAAAATATAAAAGAATTTTATTTGCAACATTAAATTATTGAAAAACGATATAGTAACTTAAAAGTAGTAAATGTAAGATATAACGCGTTGTGATAGTGTAAAATGACTTTAAATACTTAAAAAAGAAAAATATGCAAAGAAACGGAATTTGAAAGTTTAGTGAACAAAAGTTTATAATAACATACTGACACTGTTTGAGTATTGATTTCAATTGGTACAACCCAAGTATCGATATATACAAGTTCTTTAAACATATACCCTTGTTTACTTGAACATCACTTCTTGTATAACCTCTTCAATAGCATCTTGTTCCAATTTTATACACTTACATATTTCTTCTTTACATGCGTTGGTACAAATAACTTGTCTATTTGTAAGTGCGTTAAATGGAAAAAAATGTATAATATCTGAAAGGTATCAAAGAGACGTATTTATAACATACGAAGGTTAGCAATATTGACGTGATTCATACATAAGCTTCAATATATTAAGAGAATGCTTTTAAACAGGTAATTAAATAGAAAAGGAGCAAACAGATGAGTGAAATCAAAGTAGATAAACTTACTAAGATTTTTGGTCGTCCCCAAAAAACTGCAGTTCGCTTACTGGAAGAAGGCAAAACAAAAGACGAAATATTATCCGAAACAGGCATGACTGTTGCTGTTAATCAAGCTTCTTTTGAAGTACAGCAAGGGGAAGTTTTTGTTATTATGGGATTATCCGGAAGTGGTAAGTCCACACTTGTACGGATGCTAAATCGTTTATTTGAACCATCTTCCGGCGATATTTGGTTGAATGGAAAGAACGTAGCAAAGATGAATAAAGAAGAGTTGCGTAATTTACGAAGAAAAGAAATGAGTATGGTATTTCAAAACTTTGCTTTATTACCGCATAAAACAATTCTGCAAAATGGTGCTTATGGTTTAGAAATTCAAGGAGTTGCGAAAGCAGAACGTGAAGAAAGAGCGACAGAATCTTTGAAATTAGTTGGTCTCGGAGGATATCTAGATAAGTATCCTACGGAGCTGTCGGGCGGGATGCAACAACGTGTTGGATTAGCACGCGCACTAGCGAACGATCCGAACATTTTATTGATGGACGAAGCATTCAGTGCATTGGATCCCCTTATTCGGAAGGATATGCAGGATGAATTGATGGATTTACAACAATCAGTACACAAAACGATTATTTTCATTACGCATGACCTAGATGAAGCATTACGCATAGGTGATCGAATCGCTTTAATGAAAGATGGAGAAATCGTTCAAATCGGCACAGCAGAAGAAATTCTAATGCAGCCTGCTGATGATTATGTGGAGCGCTTTGTAGAAGATGTTGATCTTTCTAAAGTATTAACAGCTGCCCATATTATGAAACGGGCCGAATCGATAACCATAGATCGAGGTCCAAGAACAGCACTGGAATTAATGCGAAATGAAGGTATTTCTACTATCTTCGTTACAGATAAGTCTAGAAAACTATTAGGTTATATCACAGCGGATCAAGCTCAAAAAGCGGTTGACGAAGGATTAAAAGTGGAAGATGTATTGACACCGGATATTCCAACAACATCGCCTGATGTGTTATTGAATGATTTGTTTGATAAACTTGCAGAGTCTTGGGCTCCGTTGTCTGTTGTTGACGAAGATGGCAAGCTTGAAGGAATTATTGTACGTGGTTCTGTCATCGGAGCTCTTTCAGGAAGTGACGAAATTATAAATGAAAATGGAAATGGGGTGACATCTTAAATGGAAGACGATCGGTTAATTCCTAAAATACCCTTGGATGATTGGGTTGAAACAGCACGTGATTTTTTA
The DNA here is from genome assembly GCA_035301845.1 of Pseudogracilibacillus sp. GTDB lineage: Bacteria > Bacillota > Bacilli > Bacillales > Amphibacillaceae > Pseudogracilibacillus. Next base: position 16,155 of record DATGTM010000030.1, read on the forward strand.
AAGGATAATCTACAATGGTTATTTGATGGTGTTAAAGATAGTATTGAAGAAGTGGATGAACTTTTTAAAACGCTACTACATATTGGTGAGGTACCAGGCTCTCCTTTTATTTTAATGATTATTATTGCTTTAATAGCCTGGTGGGTCTCAGGATGGAAAGTCGGTTTATTTTCTCTCATTGGTCTTTGGCTTGTAAATAACTTAGGGTACTGGGATCATTTAGTAGATACTTTATCTCTAGTTGTGATATCAGTCGTAATTGCTATTATTATTGGAGTTCCGGTAGGTATTTGGATGTCGCAAAAAAACACTGCACAAGCCATTATAACGCCAATCTTGGATTTCATGCAGACGATGCCGGCTTTTGTTTATTTAATTCCAGCAGTTGTGTTTTTCAAACTGGGAGTTGTACCTGGCGTAGTTTCAACTGTTATATTCTCGATGCCGCCGACTGTCCGATTGACAAACTTAGGGATCCGTCAAGTGGATGCAGAATTGGTGGAAGCAGCTGAAGCATTTGGTTCGACAACTTGGCAAAAACTGGGTAAAGTTCAACTGCCGATAGCTATGCCAACAACATTGCAAGGTATAAACCAGACTATTATGTTATCTCTGTCTATGGTCGTTATTGCCTCTCTCGCTGGTGCTCCAGGACTAGGTGCAGACGTCTATAAAGCAGTATCACAAGTTAAAATTGGTTTAGGGTTTGAATCAGGTCTTGCACTTGTTATTTTGGCTATGATTTTGGATCGAATTACTCAGGGAAGAAAAAAGAAGTAACTTAAGATAATAACACCTCTCTTGCGATTTGGAAAAAATTGTGAGAGAGTGTTTATAGAACTAATTTCTTAGAGGAGGTCACATACATGTTGAAAAAAATTACTTCAACTAAATTTATGCTACTTGCTTTAGCTGTAAGTGCTATTTTAGTACTAGCTGCTTGTGGTGATTCGAACAATGATTCGAATGCTGATGGCAATAACGATGCCGAGGAAGTAGGAGATTCTGTTGACTGGACCATCACCGGTATTGATCCAGGTGCAGGTATTATGGGCTCAACAGAAGATGCAATGGAAGAATATGATCTAGAAGATGATTGGGATTTACAAGAAAGCTCTGAATCGGCGATGATTGCAGATTTAGAAGAAAAGTACGATAAGGAAGAGCCAATTATTGTTACAGGTTGGAAGCCGCATTGGATTTTCGCAGACATGGATTTAAAAATGTTGGATGATCCTGAAGAAGTATTTGGCGGTGACGGAGATGAAATTGATTTAGTCTTTAATAAAGATTTTGAAGAAGCTCACCCAGCTGCTTATGATATCGCAACTAAATGGGCAGAAGATTGGTCAGAAGATGATGAAGACGATTTAATGCCTGCTATCTTTGTAGATGGTGAAGATGAAGAAGAAGTTGCTCAGGATTTCATCGATGATAACCAGGATAGAGTGGATGAATGGACAAAAGATGCCGAAGATATGGATTTAGGAGATGAAAACTTGAGCATTCCTTACGTTGCTTGGGCAGGTTCAACTTCTCGTTCACCTGTATTAGCGAAGGCACTTGAAGAAGTTGGATATGAAGTGAGCGTAGATCAAGTAGAAGCAGGCCCAATGTGGACAAGTGTTGCTGATGATGAAGATACATTAATGGCCACTGCGTGGTTACCAGCAACGCACGATGAATACATTGAAGAATACGAAGATGATGTCGAAGTGTATGATACACCGCTTGTTGATAAAGCACCTCTTGGTTTAACAGTTCCAGAATATATGGATGATGTTGATTCTATCGAGGATCTTCAAAAAGAATAACATAACACGTTAAAAAGATGATCTGTTTAATACAGATCATCTTTTTTAATGTCTTAAAAGACTTAGTAAGTATTTCGTTTAAACGAACGTAATCAAAGAACATTGGTATTAATCAGAAAAATTGATATAATATGAATAATAATATAAGGAGGTTCATTACATGGAAGAAAGAAATTTAATTGCGCCAGAAAACTATAATATGGTTATGGAAGTAGAACAATACGCTAAACAAGAAGAGAAAACAGCATTGATTTATGTGGATGAACAAGCTAATCGAAAGGAAGCCACATATGCAACATTAATGGACAACGTTAATAAAATAGGTAACATTTTGTTGGAGAATGGATTGAAAAAAGGGGATAAAATCCTTGTTTCTGTTCCAAGAATATTTGAAGCATATGAAGTCTATTTAGCAGGATTGAAAACAGGTATTATTATCGTTCCCAGTTCGCCAATGTTAACGACAGAAGATTTGCAATATCGCGTCACACATGGGGAGATTCAGGGTGTTGTTGCTTATGTTGATTTTGTTGACGCATTTAAAGGGATTCAAGAATATGAAAATATGATTAAATTCTCAATAGGTGAGAAAGTGGCAGGTTGGCATTATATCGACGACTTAAAAGAAAGCGCTTCGAATAAACTTGATATAAAAACACATTCAAAAGATGATATTGCTTTTTTACCTTATACTTCTGGAACAACGGGGAATCCTAAAGCAGTCGTACATACACATTCTTGGGGATATGCACATTTGAGGACAGTTGCTTCGAATTGGTTGGGAATAAAAGAAGATGATAAAGTATGGGCGACTGCAGGGCCAGGCTGGCAAAAATGGGTGTGGAGTCCGTTTGTATCTGTCTTAGGTAGTGGAGCAGCTGGGTTTATTTATAATGGAAAATTTGAAGCTGAAACTTATTTAACATTATTAGAGGAAGAAAATATAAACGTGCTATGTTGTACGCCAACAGAATATCGATTGATGGCTAAGTCACCAAAGCTAAACGATATTTCATTAAAACATTTGCATAGTGCTGTATCTGCTGGTGAACCACTGAATAGAAAAGTGATTGAAGTATTTCAAGATCAATTTAATTTGACTGTAAGAGATGGTTATGGTCAAACGGAGAATACATTGTTATTAGGCATTATGAAAGATATGGAAGTGAAACCTGGTTCCATGGGAAAACCGACACCAGGAAATCATGTTGAAATTATTCAAAAAGATGGTACGGTTGCCCCTGTAAATGAAGTTGGGGACATCGCAGTGGAGTTGAACAGTCCGGCACTTTTTAAACGTTATTTTAAAGACGAAGCGAGAACGAAAGCAAGAATACGTGGTGATTTTTATATTACGGGAGACCAAGCTTCACGCGACGAAGATGGCTATTTTTGGTTTGAAGGACGTGATGATGATATCATTATTAGTTCGGGATATACTATTGGACCATTTGAAATAGAAGATGTCTTAGTTAAGCATCCAACGGTTACTGAATGCGCTGTTGTAGGAAGTCCTCATGAAGAGCGTGGTTTAGTTGTAAAAGCATTTATTGTAGCAACCGACCCGGTCGCTGAATCTGAAAAAGAAGAGTTGATTAAAGAATTGCAGGACTATACAAAGAAACATACAGCACCTTATAAGTACCCTAGAAGAATTGAATTCATCGATGAGCTTCCGAAGACCTCTTCCGGTAAAATTCGTCGAATTGAGTTAAGAGATTTAGAAAAAGAAAGAAATGGTTCATAATTAAAGAAAAATTCTTCATGGACTTAACCGTTTTGATGTGGTGACAAGTTACCAATCAAAACGGTTTTTTTATATATTATTTGATCAAAACTTAGAGTGAAATATTGAGCAAAGAAGTTGAGAGACTCATTTTAGTAAGCTATAATACAATTATAGTCAAAGTTAGTCAGACTAATTGACTGTTGTGATTTTCCTTTTTAGTATAGTATTAAGTTCACTTAATCAGCTTTATTTCAACTCAAACGTAAAAAAATTGAGCATAGGGGTTGAAAGTCAAAAAAGGTCAATGTATAATGTGGTTATAGTCAAAGATAGTCAAAGTCAAAAAAAGACTAAATAGATTGAAGGAGGATAACCCATATGAAATGTCAAAAATGTGGTATTAATCCAGCAACCATTAATATGGCAATGCAAATGAATGATGAAAAAATTCAATTACATGTATGTAACGATTGTTTCCAAGATATACAGAATGAAATTCAAAATCAAGGCTTTTTCCAAGGAGACGATATATTCTCCAATCCATTTTTCCAAGGTGCATCAAACGGACAAGCTCAAGGTCAAAGCCGGACAAGAACAAAACAAAAGCAAAATGCCGGTGAGAAAGATGGTTTAATTGATGAAATAGGTACAAATGTTACTGATCAAGCTCGCCAAGGAGAAATTGATCCTGTAATTGGACGGGATAATGAAGTTAAACGAGCTATTGAAACGTTAAATCGTCGTAATAAAAACAATCCTGTTTTGATTGGGGAGCCTGGTGTTGGTAAAACAGCTATTGCAGAAGGACTTGCTCTAAAAATTGTGGAGGGCGATGTTCCTGCTAAGTTGCTTAATAAAGAAGTGTACGTACTAGATGTAGCTTCTTTAGTTGCTAATACTGGAGTTCGCGGACAATTTGAAGAACGCATGAAACAATTAATTCAAGAAATGAAAGAAAGAACAGACACTCTTTTATTCATTGACGAACTTCATTTACTAGTTGGAGCAGGGACAGCAGAAGGTTCACAAATGGACGCAGGAAATATCTTGAAACCAGCGTTAGCAAGAGGTGAATTACAACTCATTGGTGCAACAACATTAAAAGAGTATCGTCAAATTGAAAAAGACGCAGCTTTAGAGCGTCGTTTCCAACCAATTATTGTTAAAGAACCTTCTCATGATGAATCCGTACAGATATTACAAGGAATTAAGAATCGGTACGAAGCGTTTCATGAAGTAACGTACAGCGATGAAGTAGTAGAAGCATTTGTTACGTTGTCCGATCGATATATTCAAGATCGTTTCTTACCAGACAAAGCTATCGATTTAATGGATGAAGTAGGGTCTCGTTTAAATTTAGCTAATGCTGAGAAAGATTCAGATACACTTGAAGAACAAATGAATCAAATTGTTTCACAAAAAGAAGCAGCAGCAGAACGAGAAGATTATGAAACCGCAGCAAATTTACGTTATCAAGAAATCCAATTACAAAAACAAATCGATAAAGCGAAAGAAGCGAAGAAAGAAGACGAAAGTTTTGCAGTTACGGTTCATGATATTGAAGAAATTGTGGAAGAAAAAACCGGGATACCTGTTACTAAATTACAAAAAGATGAACAGGAAAAACTGCGGAATATCAAAGAACATTTGAGTGAAAAGGTAATTGGACAAGATCAAGCAGTAGAAAATATTGCAAAAGCGGTACGCCGCAGTCGTGCAGGCCTTAAATCCAGATATCGTCCAATTGGTTCTTTCTTATTCGTTGGACCGACCGGAGTAGGTAAAACAGAACTTTCAAAAGTGTTAGCTGAAGAGTTATTTGGTAAGAGAGACGCGCTTATTCGCTTAGACATGAGTGAGTATATGGAAAAACACACCGTGTCTAAAATTATCGGCTCACCTCCAGGATATGTCGGACACGAAGAAGCAGGTCAATTAACTGAAAAAGTACGTCACAATCCGTATTCCATTATATTACTGGATGAGATTGAAAAAGCGCATCCAGATGTGCAAAACATGTTCTTACAAATTATGGAAGATGGTCATTTGACGGATTCTCACGGACGTACAGTAAGCTTTAAAGATACAGTACTGATTATGACAAGTAACGCAGGAACCGGCGTGAAAGAAATAAACGTAGGATTTGCGGCTGAAGGTGGCGATGTTTCAGCATTTGAAAACTTAAGTGATTATTTCAAACCTGAATTCTTGAACCGATTCGACGGTATTATTCAGTTCAACGAGTTATCTCAAGAAAATCTTGTAAAAATTGTTGATTTGATGCTACAAAACCTTGAGCAAACAATTGAAAACAACCAAATTTCTATTAGAGTATCTGATGAAGCAAAAGAGCAACTAGTGAAAATCGGCTATGAACCTCGATTCGGTGCTCGTCCACTGCGCAGAGTCATTCAAGATAAAATTGAAAATCAATTGACAGATTTAATACTTGAAGAAGATGATGTAAGACAAGTAGATGTTATTGTAGAAGACAATGAAATCAAAGTGGTAAACGCGGCAGCAGAATTAGCATAAAAGTATGAAATTAAATAAGAGACTATAAAATAAAAATCAGGGACTAACTCGTCAGATGTTACTCCCTGATTTTTTTGTATTCTTTACTAAAAAGAAAAAAGTGCAATGGGGGACTGAAATTGATATGATAGATAATGTTCTTATATAATACATATAAAATTTACTGATAAGGAGAAGATAGGTTGAAAGCTTTTAGTAATTTTACCATCCTTACTCTTTTTGTGGTTTTCATTATAAGTCAGTTTGGGGAAGGTACAATTCTGTCAGGAGTGTATGCAAGCCTTACAGCAATTGTAATATTAATAAGTTTATACTATGGAAGAGGGATTCAAAAGAAATTTGGTGTTGCGATGACGTTGATAGGGATAACTGTTTTACTTTTCCAACAATCTTCGTTTGAATTGTGGATCCAAGGGATAACCAAGAACTTTCCACTCGTCTTTTTAATCGCGACTGTTCCATTATTGGGAATCCCTATCTCGCTCGGCAAATACCATGAACATTTAGCAGATTTAACAGCGAAATTTCAAAAGAAACCACATTTTTTATATTTGATGGTGTCTGGCATGTTCACGTTAATTGCACCGATTACGAATATGGGATCCATTTATATTGTCCATTCGATGATTGAACGTTTGAATTTACCAGCAAGCTTTTTAGGACGAGTTTATGTTCGAGGCGTTAGTTCCGTTAATACATGGTCGCCTTATTTTGCATCAGTGTTTCTAGTCGTTTATTCATTGAATGTGCCGGTATATCAATACTTACCTTATGGATTACTCTTAAGCTTTTTCCAAGTGTTGATTGCTTATTTATTATTTACTTATGTAGAAGTAAAAACAATGACATTTAATTTAGGTTCGAGTATCGGAGAGCGCAGTAATCGAAAGTTATTTGAGTTAGCAGCAGCTCTCGTCTTAATTACTGGATTTATTTTTATATTTGAACCATTAGTAGATCTAAACGTCAGTCTGCTAATCTCGTTGATTGTTTTGCTGCTTGCATGTTTGTGGAGTTTTTATTTGTATGAAGGAAAAGCTTTTTTCAAAGAACTTAAAGAATACTTAGGTAATATCTTTCCACAAAAATCAAATGAAATAAGTCTTCTCTTAACTGCAGGTTTCTTTGGTGTGGTGTTAGCAGAAACTCCGGTCGCTAGCGTTATTAATGTGATTTGGGAAGGCTTAGCAAATGTTTCGGTATTTGTATTGATTTTGGGAACGATTATCATTGTTGCCCTACTTTCGTTCGTTGGAGTACATCAAATTGTAACTGCAAGTACAATTATTGCAACTGTTTCATATGAATCTTTAGGCATTGATGTTATGACCATGGCGATGACATTATTAAGTGCCTGGGGCGTTTCTGTCACTGTGTCTCCAGTGACTCCTGTAATTGCAATTGTAACTTCGATTATTAAAGAAAATCCATTTAAAATTATTTTGCGTTGGAATTTGCCTTATGCGCTAATGTTAGCGGTTGTTCATTCCCTCGTTATATACGCTATCCATTTATTATGGCTGAGTTAAACATAACGCAGTATTCATCATATATGAATACTGCGTTATGGTATGTTGAAGAAACATTTTTGATTTTTAAGTAAGATTACCACGTAAACTGGGAAAGTAAGGCTTATTACAAAATAACGTTTCGTTTATAAAGACGGTAGTAGGTTGTTTGCTTATTTTCCAAGTAGTCGTTCATTGTCTTTTATGTGTTACGCACAATTTGTTAAGCATATCCTCTTCATTTAATTTATCAACTAATCTATGAATTATACACAGCTTCTAAAGCATTTTCTAGTTGCGGATATTGAAAAACAAATCCTGTGTCTAATGCTTTTTGCGGGTAAACAAATTGACCCTCTGTGATTAATTGATGCATGTCACCTAAAGCAATTTTGAAAAAACTGCTAGGAGCAGTGAATATGGATGGACGCTTCAACTCTTTGGCCAGAACTTTTGTAAATGAACTATTTTGCCGAGGAAATGGAGCAGTTACATTAAGAGCGCCTTTCATGGTTGTTTCATATAGAGAAAAAAGCAGTAAATTCACACAATCTTCTATATGAATCCAAGACATCCATTGTTGCCCGTCACCAATTTTCCCGCCTACTCCCATTTTAATAGGCAAAGCTATTTGAGGGAGAGCTCCTTCCGCTTTGTCTAAAATGATACCAAAGCGAGCGTATACGGTGCGAATACCCAAATCTTCGGCAGTACTTGCCGCCTTTTCCCAGTCTTCGCAAACTTGTGCTAAAAAATCGCTGCCTGGTTGTTCAGTAGCTTCTGTAAATATTTGTTCTTCGCTCATCCCGTAATAGCCCATGGCAGAAGCAGTAAGGAATACATTAGGTTTCTCATTCATGCGGATCAAAAGAGAAATGAGTTGCTCTGTTACTTCCACTCTGCTTTCTTTTATTTGTCGTTTCTTCGCGGCAGACCAATAACCAAATAATGATTCGCCTGCTAGATTGATAACCGCATGGATGAAGGGAAGATGTTTAATCGGATAATCATAACTTATATACGAAATAGATTCAGTATCTGCATGTTTTTTGGGGAACCGGGTAAGGACGAAAACATGATGCTTTTCTAATGTAAGTTGATGAACAAGTCTGGAGCCTACGAAACCTGTTCCACCGGTTATTAATACGTTCATAATGAACCTCCTCATGTAAGCTTGAATATGTGTCTATTATACCATATTTGAAGCTTAGCACATGTGTCCCGCATGGTTTTATTCAATTATTTATTATACATATGCAAGAAGAAGAAATCGATGACCATTTTTACTGTTTCATGGTATGATGGAAAAGAGGTGAATGAAAGGTGCCAACCATCACGAAAATTGTGCAACAAAAAAGAAAGAAAGATCGCTATTCGATATTTCTTGAAGGGGAATATTCGTTTAGTGTTGAAGAGGATGTGCTTGTCCAGCACGCATTAACAAAAGGGAAAACACTCACGCAAGCAGATATAGATGATATCACCCAAAAAGACGATTATCAGCGAGCTTATTTAATGGCGATCCAGTTTCTAAGTTACAGAATGCGTTCTATTGAGGAAATGAATGCATATTTACAAAAAAAAGAAATAGACCCACACTGGATAGCTGACATTATAGAAAGTTTATTAAAGAATCAATATCTGGATGATCAACGGTTTGCAGAGATGTTTGTCCGGGACAGGATGCACCAGACATCAAAAGGACCCCAGGTCATTAATAGGGAGCTGGCTGAAAAAGGAGTTAACAAGCAAGCTATAGATGCGGCTCTAGTGCAGTTTTCTGAGGATATCCAAAAAGAACATGCTGCTCACTGGTTGGAGAAAGAGCGACGGAAGAGGAGCAAGGACTCTCTTAAAAAAAGAGAAGAAAAATTGCGCATTAAAATGCTACAGCGGGGCTATTCCGGAAGTGTTGTAACTGCTGTTTTTCAAGAGAATCCTCCGTCTGTTGATGCCGATGAGGAAAGAAAACTATTCATTAAACAAGCGGATAAAATATGGCAAAAAAACCAAAAAAAATTGTCAGGATTTGATTTGAAAATGAAAGTAAAATCAGCACTTTATCAAAAAGGGTTTCCTGCTGAAATGATTGATGAATATATAGATACTATAGAATCATAAAAAGGATGATACGAATGAATATGCGATTTAGTGATTATTCCGTGGAACAAATTAGAGAAGAATTAGGAAAACTGAAAGAACAAGCTCTTAAAGCAGAGCAGTTAGGGAATTTAAGTGAATTGTCAGTGATTGAACGAAAGATGCAAATGCTGGCTTCGTATCAATTGAACCCCTCTGATTTCGAGGCAAATGAAATATATCGTTTAAGTGGTGACCCAGGCTATACGTTTCAAATTACTTATGTAGAAGGAGTAATGGCGTGGGGACACAAAATTAACCTCTTGGGAGAAAAAGAAGATAAAGAAATAGCTTTACCGTTGTCATTATTAATAGATAAAAAATAAAAAGCCAATGACATCATTCAACATGTCATCGACTTTTTAAATGTGATTAATTAAGTGGGGTTTTCACTGAAATACAGTTTTTTCTGTAATTTGTGTTCAGAGAAAATCCAGCCAGTGTATGAATTGGTAATCTCGTTTTTTGCATTAATTTGTGCTACAGCGATAAAAGGGTAATACCCTTTTGAACGATATCGTAAATCGGTAAAGCGTACTTCTGTGAAATTTTCATATTCATTAATTGACCACCGATAAACGGGAGAAAAGGATAAAAAAGCTGCAATATTTTTATCCGCTTTTGCAATGTCCAGTAAAGTAGACTTAGGCATCGGTACGCGTTCGAATTCATCCATCAGTTGTATATGACCATGTTCAACCGTGCCTACATAAAAACGATTTGTCGTTGTAATTGCCACCCGCCAGTGATTTTGCTTCATCGTAGGAGAAGTTGCTATAAGCTCTGTCTCCGGAAATACTTCGCGAATTTTTTTAGTGATTTCTCTTTTATCAAAATATCGTTTAATGTAATACAGAGCGATAATCCCATACATTAATAAAAAAGTAGGTCCTGGTTCAGTTCCTAAAACCCAGGCAACAATACCCGCTACGTGGAAAAAGAAAATGTAAGGGTCAAAAGTGTTAATAAACCCTAAAGCTACCCATTTGTGTGAAAAGGGTCGTATAGATTGAGTGCCGTAAGCATTGAAAATATCAACAAAGACATGGACAATAACAGCAAAAAACGTCCAGGCCCACAAATGAAGAAACGAAACTTCCGGAACAAACATATATATAATAGAAGCGATTAAGATTCCCCAAAAAATAACTGCGGGAATGGAGTGGGTGATGCCTCGATGATTACGAATATAAGAAGCATTATTTTTAAATTTTAAAACAGTGTCAGAATCGGGAGCTTGGGAGCCAACGAGTGTACCGACAAGTACGGCATTAAATAAGACTGGATCGTTCGCAACGACGGGGTCTAATGTAGCCAAGCCTCCTAAAGCAATTCCCATCACTACATGAGTACCAGTGTCCATAAGTTGTTTTAACCTCCTTTTAACCAACTTAGAGGTTCACGCATTTTTACTCTACATAACCATTATATCATATGAGGAGCGTATAGAAGTGGATAAAACCTTACAAAACTTTGACAAAGCCTCCTTTGTTGAAACGTTAAACGTTTGGTATGAAGCGAATAAACGCGATTTACCATGGAGAAAAACGAAAGACCCGTATAAAATTTGGGTATCTGAAATTATGTTACAACAAACAAAAGTTGACACAGTTATTGCCTATTATGAAAAGTTTATGGAACGATTTCCTACCATTCACAACTTAGCTCATGCAGAGGAGCAGGAAGTATTGAAGTTATGGGAAGGACTGGGGTATTATTCACGAGCCCGTAATTTGCATACAGCAGCGCAAGAAGTTGTGTATGAATTGGCAGGAAATATACCGACCAATGCAGAAGGCTTAGGGAAATTAAAAGGGATTGGCCCATACACTAAAGGAGCAATTTCTTCCATTGCTTATGAGCAAGAAGAGCCTGCAGTTGATGGAAATGTTATGCGGGTCTTATCACGTGTCTTAAATATTACCGACAATATTAGTGACCCAAAAACGCGACGGCGATTTGAAGAAATAATTCGAGAATTACTTGCATTTGGTAATCCATCGAGTTTTAACCAAGGTTTGATGGAACTTGGTGCTCTTATTTGTGCTCCTAAAAATCCAGCCTGCCTCCATTGCCCTGTTCGTATGCATTGTCGAGGGCTAGAGACAGGAGAAATGGTGAATCTTCCTGTGAAACAAAAGAAAAAGAAGCAGCGAGTGGAGCGGTACGCAGTTTTTTTACTACAAGATGAAACGGGTAAAATAGCCGTTGAACAACGTCCTTCTAAAGGGTTGTTAGCAAATATGTGGCAATTTCCCATGCTTGAGATGGGTAGGTTACCTGAAAATATAGCGGAAGAAAAAATACATCTTCACAAACAAACAGAAATTGAAATCAAAGAAAAACGTGGAGAGGTAAAGCATGTATTTAGTCATGTGATCTGGGAGTTAGAAATATATCCGGCAAATGTCATACATAAAGCTATGCCCAATGATTATTTCTTTTTATCTCCAGAGGAAATGAGAGAATACCCCTTCTCAGTTGCTCATCAAAAAGTTCGAGCATTTTTAGATACTTGATTTGCAGCTTTCGTTTCATGAACTTATGAAACAATCTGCTTTCAATCGAGTTATACAATCTGTATACTCAATAAAGTAGGGAGAGGTTTTAAATGAACAATTTGCATGAAGGAGACATTGTGAAAATTACGAGTTATAAGCATAATGGTTCGTTAAATAGACGCTGGGAAAAAAATACAATACTGGCTGTAAATGATACTCATATTATTGGCATGAACGACAGGACAACCGTAACAGATAAAACAGGACAAGAAATACAAACTGTTTTTCCTGCACTTTTTTATTTTAATATGCAAGAATGGTTTAATGTGATTTATAATTTTGTGCCACACCAAGCCTTTTTTTATTGTAACATTGGTTCCCCTCCTAAAATAGCGGAGAAAACGATTCAGTATATTGATTATGATATTGACGTTATTGTTCACCCTGACTTCACTTACAACATCAAAGACCTTGATGAATACGAAGAAAATCAGCAATTTTATCGTTATTCCATTGAAGTTAAAAATAATGTAGAACAAGCAATGGAACAAATGAAGAAGTATATAGAAGAGCGAAAAGTCCCTTTTCGAACAGATTTCATTCAGAAGTGGACGAATAAAATGAAGAAATAAAAGCCTTGTTACTTTGATGAGTGGCAAGGCTTCATAAATGACATGCATACTTTGAGTAGAGCATGTAAGATAAAGGACGTATAGAAATGGATACAATTAAACAATATTTAAGATTTGTCAAACCATATTTTTGGCAAATCGTAGCAACCGTACTCATCGGTATCTTAAAATTTGCGATTCCATTGTTAATTCCGCTTATTTTAAAATACGTGATTGATACAATTATTGAAGGAGACATGTCGCAGTCAGATCAGTTGTCTCATTTATTTTGGTTAATGGGAACTGCATTTGCGATTTTTATTGTATTGCGCCCGCCTGTCGAATTTTTCCGGCAGTATTTAGCACAAATGACAGCAAGTAAAATTTTATACGACTTGCGTGATCGTTTATTTGATCATTTACAACGGCTTAGTTTAAAGTATTATGCGAATACAAAAACAGGAGAAGTAATCTCCAGAACGATTCACGACGTAGAACAAACGAAAGAATTTGTTGTGACAGGTTTGATGAACGTTTGGCTGGACTTTGTAACTATTTTAATCGCGATTGTAATTATGTTCACGATGGATGTGAAACTGACTTTAGTTTCTATTATTTTATTCCCTTTATATGGGTTCTCGGTTAAATACTTTTATGCAAAGTTACGCCGCTTAACTCGTGAAAGATCGCAAGCATTGGCGGAAGTTCAAGGGCATTTGCATGAGAGAATTCAAGGTATTTCTGTGACAAGAAGTTTCGCCTTAGAAGATTATGAACAAGAACAGTTTGATAAGCGAAATACAAACTTTTTAACACGTGCGATACGTCATGCTAACTGGAATGCGAAGACATTTGCTATGACAAACACTATTACAGACTTAGCCCCGTTATTAGTGATTGCTTTTGCTGGATACCAGGTGATTATGGGGAATTTAACCGTTGGTACGATGGTAGCTTTCGCTTCTTATATGGAACGGGTTTATAGCCCATTACGCCGGCTTATTAACGCTTCTACCCAACTCACACAATCAATTGCTTCCATTGACCGCGTTTTTGAACTGATGAATGAGAAGTATGATGTGGAAGATGAACTGGATGCTAAAGTATTAGAAGATGTTCAAGGTCGGATTGACATGGAAAATATTTCGTTTGCTTATCAAAAAGATGAACCAAATGTAATTAATGGTGTGAATTTACATGTAAATAAAGGAGAAACCATTGCGCTTGTCGGTATGAGCGGGGGTGGAAAGTCAACATTAGTCAGTTTAATTCCGCGTTTTTATGATGTATTAAATGGTTCGATAAAAATTGACGGGACTGACGTAAGAGAAGTGACTCAACGCTCGCTGCGAGATCATATCGGAATGGTATTGCAAGATAATATTCTCTTCAGTGAATCGATTGCGATGAATATTAGGATGGGGAATCCTGATGCGACAGACGAAGAAGTAATTGAAGCAGCAAAAGCGGCAAATGCACATGGTTTCATTGAAGATTTGCCGGAGAAATATGACACGCTCGTTGGAGAAAGAGGCGTAAAATTATCTGGTGGCCAACAGCAACGAATTGCGATTGCACGTGTGTTTTTAAAGAACCCTCCGATTTTAATATTTGATGAAGCAACATCCGCGCTTGATTTAGAAAGCGAGAACACAATTCAAAATGCAATGGTGCGACTAGCTGAACAGAGAACAACATTTATTGTTGCACATCGCTTAGCAACGATTACACACGCGGATCGAATCGTCGTTGTAGAACATGGACAAATCACAGAAAGTGGTACACATCAAGAATTACTGGCAAATCAAGGCAGTTATTACGACTTATATCAAGTGCAGGATTTCGACAATACAGGAGCCTAAAAGAATGACAATTTTATTGTCATTCTTTTTTAGCTTAACCGATAAACATTTATTTGATTGTTTACTCTATTATGTAAAAAAGTTTTACATGTAGGCTTAAAATTATATACATGATATGATAGAAATATGAAGATTATAAAAGGGAGGAGCAATCTAAAATGAGTATTGATATTGGACAAAAAGCACCTGATTTCACATTGGAAAATCAAGATGGTGCTGAAAGAAGCTTACATGATTTTTTAGGGAAAAACGTCGTGTTGTATTTTTATCCTAAAGATATGACACCGGGGTGCACCACAGAAGCTTGTGATTTCAGAGACAATAATGAACAGTTTGCAAATGCGGATACTGTCATTGTTGGCATCAGTCCAGATCCTATTGATAAACATCAGAAATTCATTGACAAACATGGTTTGCCGTTTGAACTTTTAGCAGATGTAGAGCATGAAGCAGCGAAAGCGTATGATGTTTGGAAACTTAAGAAAATGTTCGGCAAAGAATTTTATGGGAATGAACGATCTACTTTTATCATTGATAAAGAAGGGGTTATACAACAAATTTATCGGAAAGTAAAAGTAAAAGGACATGCAGAAGAAGCATTAGCGTACGTTTCGAATCATTTATAAAGTAGCAACGAATTGGCAGGAGGGTAATGTTTGAGAATTTATACTCGTTCTGGAGATAAGGGAACAACTGCTTTAGTATATGGAGAAAGAGTAGAGAAAACAGATTTGCGCGTTGAAGCTTATGGGACATGCGATGAAGCGAATTCTGTTATCGGACAAGCTTTGAGTTTCTTAGACTATGTGGTTTGGGATGATAAGGAATCTTTTTTAACGAAGATGCACCGCGTTCAAACAGTTCTCTTTCATGTTGGGGCAGAATTATCGACACCAAAAGAAAGAGAAGTCGCCTGGAAATTAACTGAAAAACATATAACAGAATTAGAAGAACAAATTGATAAATGGAGTGAAGTTTTGCCACCAATTACGCAGTTCATCTTACCTTCAGGACATCAAGCAGCAAGCACCATACATTTTGCGAGGACAGTAGTAAGGCGTGCGGAACGTTTGGCGGTGGCGGTTCAAGATCAACTAAGAAATACACTCCCTGTCTCTTATTTAAATCGGCTGTCTGATTTTTTATTTGTTGCTGCCAGATATGTAAATTATCGATTAGGGAAAGCGGAAATAACGTTGCAGACGGATATATAAGATATGTGAATAAACTATGTCTAAAATAAGACAAGTTATTGAAAATTAATATAATCCTTGTTGCTGTATGTATTTGAATTGACTTTTATCTTATATACCATGTACACTATTAATAACAATTATAATCTAGTGTCTATTTTAGATTATGAAAATATAAGGTGAAAGTGAGGTGCATGACGATGTTGGACCATCAGTTGAATACAGCAATTGATACTTTAAAAAAGTCTGGTGTGCGGATAACGCCACAACGTCATGCGGTTCTAGAATACTTACTTACAGCAGAAACACATCCAACAGCTGATGAAATTTATAAAGCTTTAGAAAACAAATTTCCTAATATGAGTGTAGCTACTGTCTATAACAATTTACGGATCTTACGAGAATTAGGTCTTGTTCGTGAATTGACTTATGGAGATGACTCAAGTCGTTTCGACAGTAATATGGTGGACCATTATCACATTATTTGTGATGAATGTGGTAAAATTGTAGATTTTCATTATCCAACACTTGATGAGATTGAGTCTCTAGCTGAAAAAGTGAGCGGATTTAATATTAATTATCATCGGATGGAATTGTATGGTATCTGTGAGGAATGTTCGCAGGCAAAAGCGCAATAAAGTAAGATGAAAAAAGCAATCTTCCTAAAGGAGGATTGCTTTTTTTGATGAAACAATCGTGATTTATATTGTTTTCGTTGTTAAAAACTCTATTCACTTGTTTTTAAGCTAACTTCAACCCATTTGCGTACACTGTTAATCAACCAAATACGCTCACAATCGGGCAGATTTTCTTTTAAAATATGCTTTTCCTGAATAACGTTACGCTCCAGTAGTTGCTGGCGAAAGGTACCTGGTAATAACCCTGAGGAAATCGGAGGCGTGTAAAGCATATCATTTATTTCCACAACGATATTCCCAATGGTGAATTCAGTCACTTCATTTTGTTCATTCCAGAGTAGCGTATCTAAGTAATCGAAGTTATCGATTTGGTGCTCTTGATACATGAGGCGATGGGTTGTTTTATGGTAATGAAAAACATTTTCCTTATTAATCGCTTGCTGTGCCAATCGTACTTTATGTAAGTTGGAGTCTGTTAATGGTCGAACAGAGGTATCCGTTTTCCCTTTGTCGTTTAGCGTTAAACGAATACGCCATACCCCCTTAGGATAGGTTCTTTCTGCTTGATTCAATGTTTCATGTATTGTAGCTGTATCCACTGGAATAGAAAAATACGTTGCAGATGCTAGTAAGCGTTCGAGATGTTTTTCTAATAAAAATATCTCACCATTTTCTAAACGTATTGTTTCTAATAATGCAAAATCTGGATAAGCCAAATGCAATATATCTGTTTTGGTGAGCGCTTCTTTATATTCTTCTTTCACGTTTGAATTCTCTGTAATTGCTCCACCAGCACCATAATGAGCTTTATGTGATTGCTGATTCAGCCAAACTGTTCGGATAGGCACGTTAAAAATCGCTTCTTGACGAGGTGTAATATAACCAACTGCACCGCAATATACTTCTCGTAACTGTTTTTCGGTCTCTTGTATTATAGAGATACTAGTATGCTTCGGATCTCCTGCTATGGATCCACAGGGGAAAAGCGCTCTGATAATATCTGAGATACGCATGTTGTCCTTTAATTTACCTTGAATGCCTGTGGTAAGTTGAAACACGGTTGGGTATTGTTCCAAACGGTATTTATCAATAACTTGAATGGAAGAAGCGGAAGCAACTTTTTCGAGTTCTTGTTTCATTACGTTAATAATTAATTGGTTTTCAAGTTTATTTTTTGGTGATTGTTGTAATGTTCGTTTTTGTCTCTGATCTTCTTGAGAACTCTTACCTCGTTTGGCTGTTCCTTTCATAGGACGTACAGTAATCATCTCTTCTTTTACGTGAAAAAATAATTCAGGCGAAGCAGATAAAATAGTATAAGGTTCATCTAAATTTAAATATGCACAGTAATTGGATTGTTGTGCTTTTTTCAAATGGTTGTAGAAACTGAATGCATCACCGGAAAATGTTGCTTCAAAAGGAATGGTATAATTTATTTGAGCAGTTTCCTTTCGTTGGATAGCTTTCATTATGGTGGAAAATGCACGTTCATATGCAGTTTGTGTTACTTGTGGCTTCCAGTCTCCAACTACGAATGCTTCTTCCTTTGTTTCAGAAGAAGAGGGTGTTACTGGCTGATCAAACACTCCGAACCAAAGAAGGGGCATTTTGGGCTGCTGGTTTTGATTTAGCTCCATATTATTTAAAGCATACGTCATTTCATAACTGAAATATCCTGCTGTATAATAGCCGTCAGCAACTTTTTGTTCTATTTGCTCTAAGCAACTTGCAACCTCTTCGAACGAATAGGTACTGATAATCTCTAGTGGTCGAGTGAAAATAAGCGGTGCTTCAGCTGCACCGCTATTTGTATTAAAATCAAATTGTAAAAAAACATCGTCTTGAGGCTTACTCATCGTGTTTAGCTTCTTTCTTTAACTGACGTTTATATTTCCGGGAATTATATTTTTCATCAAATTCCATTCCTTCCAGGTTTTCATCAAGGGTAAGCGGCTGTTTGCAGTGCATACAAGCATCGACTCGTCCCAACATTTTAGTTGGTTTTTCACAAGATGGGCATACAATGGGAATCGCTTTAGTCGATAACATGCCAATCCAAAAGTAAATGACGCAACTCAATAACACAAATAGTAGTCCAAGAATGAAAAAAGTTACCATTAACCAAGGGATTTTTTTACTGAAAATGCCCCCATACATCACAATAAAGCCGACGAATATTAAACTAAGCGCAAAGCTGCGTATCTTATTAATTTTACTTGAATATACTAGTTTCGGTTCACTCAATCTTCATTTCCTCCTTCATCTTACGTCCATCATTATAGCATGAATTATAAAGTCCTTCACGAGAAAAAGAATCGATTTAAAAAAAGGTCTGAATTTACAACAGAATCATGACAATATGATATAGTAGGGTATGTGTAAGGAGGTAGAACTACTTTTGAAATCAAATAAATCACAGTCCACATCTAAATTTTATCGTATTTTGCCGGTTCTGGGAGTACTTATTATTGCATTTAATTTGCGTCCGGCAATTACTTCAGTAGGCCCATTAATAGGTACGATACGAGATGATGTTGGTTTTTCGAATTGGAGTGTAGCGTTCCTCACGAGTTTGCCATTAATTGCTTTTGCTATCATGTCCCCGTTAGCCCCTCGTTTAGGTAAAAAAGTGACGAATCCATGGGCTCTAACGATTGGATTGGTATTGTTGATTACTGGTATTGGACTGCGTTCGCTATCTTTCGTTGCTTTTTTATTTATCGGAACTTTACTAATTGGAATGGGAATTGCTGTTTGTAACGTCTTGCTTCCGAGCGTTATTAAAGAAAAATTTCCACTTAAAGTTGCAGTGATGACAAGTATGTATACTACAGGAATGGTGTTACTTGCGACAACAGCTTCTGGAGTAAGTATTCCCATAGCAGAGGACTTACACTTCGGATGGCAGTGGTCTTTATTCGTATGGGCGGCACCTGCTGTCATTGGTATTGTTATTTGGATCATGATTGCACTTAAAAGTAATGATAAAAAGACAGACGAAATGGATGAAACGACAGAAAAACAGCAAAGCAGCGGAATATGGAAGTCTAAAGTTGCTTGGCACGTTGCTTTATTCATGGGGTTACAATCTTTCATGTTCTATGTCACGATTTCCTGGCTTACAGAAATGCTGATAGATTTTGGTACATTAAAAACGACTGCCGGTTTTATGGTTTCTTATTTTCAATTACTAGGTATCCCGGTAAGTATGATTATGCCTGTTTTAGCTATGAAATTGAAGTCCCAAAGCACTTTAGTATTTAGCGTGAACATTCTTTTTATGTCTGGCCTTATTTTATTACTGTTGCAAAATTCTTTTACGATGGTTTTAATAGCCGTCAGCTTCATTGGGCTCGCTTCAAGTTCTAACTTTGCGTTAGCTTTAACATTCCTGTCCATACGTGCTAAAAATGCTCAAGATGCTGCGGATTTATCGGGAATGGCTCAATCGGTAGGCTATGTTTTAGCGGCAACCGGCCCAATTTTAATCGGCTCGATTTATGATATGACAGATGGCTGGACAATACCTATTTTTTGTTTAATCATTGTAGTAATCGGTATTCTTTATTTTGGGTCCCGTGCAGGACAGCATCGCTATGTATTTTATGATGAAAAGGAGACCAACAATGCGTGATATAAAATTAATCGCTTTAGATATGGATGGTACTTTACTGAATGCACAGCAAGAGGTATCAATGAAAACGAAAGAAGTCTTACAACAAGCCATGAACGAGGGTGTACTCGTCGTATTGGCGACGGGAAGACATATATCGACTTGTGAGCCTTATGCAAAGGAATTACAGTTAAATTCGTTTTTAGTGACAACGAACGGTGCAGAAATACATGATAATCAATCTACACTAGTAGAACAACATAAGATAGAGAGTGAAAGTATTGAATATCTTTGGAAAATAGCACAACACCAAAATGTTCACGCATGGATGATTGCATCTGAAAAGTTGTTTCGGGGAAATCGTCCTGATCGATTTCAGGATTATACTTGGCTGAAAATGGGGTTCAGTAATATAGAGGAAGAGCAAAAGGCCGAAATTATAGAACAAATCAATCAATTCGGTTCATTTGAAATTACAAATTCTCACCCACGAAATCTTGAAATCAATCAGCTTGGTGTGCATAAGGCAAAAGCACTTCAAAGTCTATGTGACAAGGAAGGTATTCAAATGAATCAGGTTTTGTCTATGGGAGATAGCTTAAATGATTATCAAATGATTAAGCAGGCAGGTATTGGAGTTGCAATGAAAAATGCTCAAGATACAATTCTCAACGTCGCAGATGCTGTTACAGAATCAAATGAAAATGATGGTGTGGCAAGAGCCGTTGAACGATTTCTTTGGAATAAATAGCTAGTCATAATTCAGCCATAAGATGACGCTCATCTTATGGCTGAGTTTTACACAATGTTTGTTACTAAGGTGATGCCTAAAATGACAATCGATAATAAAATAGAAGCTAGAAACATCGCTAGAAGCGGTTTAAATGCTTTTTCACGAATAGCTTGTAAACTTACATTTACGCCGAGCCCGACCATTGCTGCTGTAAGTAAAAAGGTAGTACCTTCACTTATGAAGTCTAAACTTGTAGATGAAATATCTACAATGGTACCAATGCCATAACTGCCAAATAAACTCATGGCTATAAAGCCTAATAGAAAATATGGGAATGATACCTTTGCTCGTTCTTCTTTACTGCCAGTTGTTTTATGCTTGACCCAAAATATAAGTACAAAACAAAGGGGAACTAATAAAAATACTCTGGATAATTTAGCTAAAAGGGCAATAGCTAGCTCTTCTTCCCCAGCAGGCTCCGCAGCAAGAGCGACATGAGCAAGCTCATGTAAGCTAAGTCCAGACCACACCGCATAATCCATCAAAGACCCTGGGATTAATGGAAGCAGGATTGTATAGGCAATAGAAAAGACTGTCCCTACTAATGCGATGATACCAATTCCAATTGCAGTGTCTTCTGCTTTTGCTTTAATAATAGGAGCTGTTGCAGCAATGGCTGCAGCGCCGCATACACCCGTCCCTATCCCAAGTAATAAGGTGAGATCAGATTCAGCTTTCAACCATTTACCAATATAAACCGTTACGAAAATAGCAAAGACAATACTGACAGCGGCAATGAGCAATAATCCCAACCCATCTTCGAGAATGACGTCTACATTCAGTTTCAATCCATACAGGATAATAGCCAGTCGCAAAATATATTTACTGGAGAATTGAATGCCATCTCGTAATTTTTCAGGATAGCCAAAAAATTGGCGATATAAAATAGCAAGGATAATAGCACTGGCAAGTGGACCAACTCGATTAAATCCTGGAATGATAGCCAAAACATACCCTAAAAGTGCAATAATGAATGTAAAACCGATTCCTAAAATGAATGCACTCCAATTCATTTTCTTCATGATGCTAACACTCCTTTCAAAAACTATCTCTTTTCATTTTAAATAAACCACTATCATTAGTAAAATAGATATAAATAATGAAGAGCATAAGTAATGCTTATTCAAAAGGGGATATAACATGGATAGTGGATTACAAATATTTATCAAAGTAGTAGAATTGAATAGTTTCACGAAAGCAGCAAACGTTTTACATATGACACAGCCTGCTGTAAGTCAAGCGGTTCGCAATCTGGAAAAAGAATTTAATACGACTCTTTTAGAACGGGAACATAAAACATTTTATTTAAATCAAGCCGGAGAAATTGTTTATACGTATGCTAAGGAAATAACAGCGACATATCATCATATGCAAACATTGATTAAAGAATTGGAAGAAGACCCCAAAGGAGATTTAATAATAGGGGCGAGTTATACAATCGGAGAATATATCCTTCCTGAAATCCTTTCTTCCGTGTATCAATTGTATCCAAAAATTCATCCTCAAGTATCCATTAATAATACGCAAACAATTTTGAACCAATTATTAAATCATGATATTGATATCGGATTAGTGGAAGGAAATGTGGCAGACGAAAGATTATATACCGAATCTTTTATGATTGATCAAATGTATGTAGTAGGTTCTGGTCAAAAAGAATATAATGTTAAATCCATCACGGATTTAGCAGAAGAAAATTGGATTATTCGTGAAGTAGGTTCAGGTACAAGAGCGTTAACCGAAAAGGTCTTTGAACAATATCATCTTGAACCTCAACAATGTTTCACCTTTGGTAGTACACAAATTATAAAAGAAGTAGTTGAATCGGGGTTAGGTGTTAGTTTATTATCGAAATCAGCTTTGGTGAAAGAGTTACAATTAGAGACAATACAAATGTTACCAGTTGCAGAACTTCCAATTGAGCGTCCTTTTTTTATTATGAAGCGAAAACAATCATTTGAAACAAAACGCGTACAAGTTTTTGAACAATTACTCCATCAACTTGCTTGATTGAAAGAGGAAAGAATAATTGTGTATATTTTGCGAAAAAGGGTATATGGTTTATAAGAGAAGTAAATACATTGATTTTTCCATAGATTAATTATTATACTCTTGCAATTTTTCAGAATATATTGTAAAATGAATCAACTAACAAATTACCTTCCATAGGAGGTGGGGGAAATGGTAACCGTCAAATTATTAAAACCTTATTATATTAAAATGAATTCAGAATACATTCGTGTGATATTGGCATATCAGTATTTTTCTTTAAATGTGAATCAAAAAGTATATCATTTTGTCCCTATTGAAGGCCAGGAGATTTTAGTGAATCGAAAGACAAAACAAGTTGTAAATACAGAAACAAAATTTGCTTTTCAAAAAG
This sequence comes from Pseudogracilibacillus sp., assembly GCA_035301845.1. Lineage (GTDB taxonomy): Bacteria > Bacillota > Bacilli > Bacillales > Amphibacillaceae > Pseudogracilibacillus. Next base: position 39,474 of record DATGTM010000030.1, read on the forward strand.
GGAAAGATATTATTTATATCACTATGAAAAAATTGACTAGTCTATCAGACTTTATGGATCAATTAGAAGAAATTATTAAACCTTATTATGAAAAAACGGAAGCGTTAACAAATATTCCAACTAAAGATGAAATCAATGAACAAACGTCTTTAATTATTGAACAATTAGAGCATGAGAATTTAATGCGTTTAATTGACAGAGCTTTGGACGAACAAAATGAAGTGGATTTTCAATCCTTAAGTAAGTTGTTGATATAAGTTTTTCTATAGTTTTCTATAGAAAAACTTTTTCTTTTACGTACAAGGAAAATAGACTCAATTAGAGCGCTTTAGAATTTATATCATAGGATTTATTA
>DATGTM010000031.1:0-6452 GCA_035301845.1 Pseudogracilibacillus sp.
AAGTTCTACTCCAAAACATTTACTGAAGCAATCTATTGCTCAAGCGAGGCAGAGTATTGATATAGCTATTTACAATTTCGATGAACCGACAATTGCAAAATCCTTAAAAAAAGCTAACCAACGAGGTGTCCATATTCGAATCTTAATCGATGCAAAAAAAGCAACTAAAACAAATGTGGCCAACATCATTCATCAATTAATGCAAGCTGGTATTCCTGTTCGTTTACATACATCCGAAAAAATGCATTTAAAAATGGCCATTATCGATCAGAGGACATTAGTTGCCGGCTCTTTTAATTATACAAATGCTTCAGTTCATGAAAACCTCGAGCAACTATTTAAGATTTCAAATCGAAAAGAAGCACAAAAATGGACCGCTGTTTTTAATGAATTATGGAGAAAGAACCTAAAATAATTTTGAGAAGCTCCCTATTATTGAAATATACAGTTATAAGAATCCAACATAGTACGGTTTTTATCTTATACCTGTTATAATTAAATTATCAGTAAATAAAAGAGGGAATATTCGATGGCAAAAGTCACAACTATTTATGAACAAATTGGCGGTCAACCGACTGTAGATAAAATCATCCATTCTTTATATAAACATATTGGTACGAACGAAAAGCTTCTGCCTATTTTTCCAGAAGACCTTGAAGAATCCGCCCGAAAGCAACGGTTATTTTTAACGCAATTTTTTGGTGGACCCAATTTATATATGCAAGAAATAGGCAGACCAATGCTCCCTTACCGGCATAAGCCTTTTGAAATAACACCAAGTCGTCGGGATGCCTGGTTAGAATGTATGTACCAAGCACTTAAAGAAGCAGAAATTGAAGACCCTGCTTTTTCTCAAATCATGGGACGACTAGTCATACCGGCTAAAAATATCGTTAACACCCCAGAACCTTCAGAAGACGATATCTAATATCTATTTGCGCAGTTTCAAATCGTTGCTGATAAAAACGTATGAAAGAAAGCTTTATGCTTTCATTCATACGTTTTATTATTCCTTTATGTTTTAAACTTCCCGTTTCTAGGATGTCCAAATCATTCTTAATAAGTGCTTTTTCCACATTACAAATTCTTCGGTTAAAAGTAAACTTGTTGTACGTGGTCTTGAGAAAGGTATATGAAGAATGTCTTTGACCGTAGCAGGTGATTCGGTAAGCACAATTATTTTGTCAGATAACAACAAAGCTTCTTCAATATGATGCGTCACAAACAGAATCGTCGAATTCAACTGCTTCCAAATAGACAATAACCATTGCTGCATATCCATCCTCGTTAATTCATCCAAAGCGGAAAATGGTTCATCGAGACAGAGCAATCTTTGAGGGCTTAATAAAGACCGTATAAAGGAAACACGCTGCTTCATGCCACCTGATAATTCATGAGGGTAAGCATGGGTAAACCCTTCCAAACCTGCTTTATCGATCATTTCCTGCGCTTTGATTTGATTGACCTTTCCATATAATTCTTGCCCCAGCAAAATATTTTGCACTACTGTACGCCATGGAAACAAAGTATCTTCTTGTGGCATATAACTAATAAACCCTGTTTGATTTAAAATAGATTGTTGCTTTAGTTGAATATCACCGCCATCTGGAGACAATAAACCACCGATAAGCGAAAACAATGTACTTTTTCCACTTCCCGATGGCCCTATTAAAGTAACAAATTCTCCTTCTTCTACTGTGAACGAAATATTTTCTAAAATGCTTTTATTTTGAAAAGCTTTACTAACTTGTTCAAGCTGTAACATTAGGTAACATCTCCTTTTCTTTGCCAACGCCCGAGCAATTTCTCACACAATACAATGCCACTGAAAAAAAGCAGGCTTAACAACATTGTTACTATAATGGCAATAAATACTCGAGGGGTATTATAGGAAGAAGTTGCGATCGTCATAAATACGCCTATTCCTTTTTGTGCTCCGAGCCATTCAGAGATAACCGCCGCCATTACACTATAAGTGGCAGCAATTTTAAACCCAGCAACCATAGAAGGTACAGCATAAGGCAACTCCAGCTTAAAAAATAGTTGAGCTTTCGTTGCTCCCATCATTTCCATATAAAAATATAACTTTCTATCCGTCTGTTCGAAAGCTTCCAGTGTAGACATAGCAATAGGGAAAAAACATGCCAATGTAATGACAATTAATTTCGGCATCGCACCAAAACCAAGCCAAATCACCAGCAAGGGGGCAAGCACGATAATTGGAATGTTTTGCGATAATATTAGAAAAGGATAGAATATTTCTTTCACCCATTTAAACAAATGTAGAAACACAGCAACAATTAATCCCACTGTTGCCCCTAAAAGAAACCCGCTAACAGATAATAAAAACGTAGCTCTTACATGTGGAAAAAATGTCGGCAATACTTCTTTTGCTTCCATAAGAATTGCTGAAGGAGCAGGAAGAAACCACTCCTGCACAGCTAATATTCGAACCATCCCTTCCCATAACAGTATAGTTACCAGGATGGCCACAATAGATTTCCAACTTTTTTTCAAAACACACTTTTCCATTAATATTTCTCCATAAGTGTATTCATCGCAATCCCTTCTTGCCGATACAAAATCTTAACTTGGAAAATAGTTTGTTTTGCTCCCATTTCCTCCATTTTTATATTCATTTGCTGAACAATCTCAAGTAATTCAGTAAGATTCCCCTCCATGGTCGTTTCTAACGGGCTCACTTTGTATGTCACATTTGCTTGTTTGATGACTTCGATAGCTTTATCAACGTAATCATACACCTCTTGTCCATACGGAACACTCGGCAAAATCTGAACACTGATCAATGCATTATTCATGTAGAATCACTCCTATTTATCTGGTAAAAAGTCATTTGTATATGCTTGGTTAACTTGAATTGGGTCCTTAATTATATCATTATCTAACATAAACTGTTCGACATTTTTCCATCGTTCTTCTTCCTGTATACCAAATTGAGTTGCATCATCCTGATACTTTTCAGCAAGCCAGTCCTGACTTTGTTTCACTAATTCTTCATCCAAATCCGGCTCCTCATCTATTAATATCTCTGCAGCTTCTAAAGGATGTTCTATGGCAAATTCATATCCTTTAGCAGCAGCGTGAACAAATGCTTCTACTTGCTCTGGATGATTTTCTATCATGTCTTCACTAGTGGCAAGAATGGGAGTGTAGAAGTCTAAAGCATCTGAGAACTCTTTTAAATACACCATGTTTAAATCTTGATGACGAACCTTTGCCTCCATCCCTGTCCACCCCTGGTAGACAAGAGAAAAGTCAATGTCCTTTTCAATCGCAGCAAAAAAATCGGCATCTCCAATATTTTTAAAATCTACTTTGGAAATATCTGCATCCTTTTCTTTCATAATAGTTTTCATTATTGCCAGTTCTAAATCGTTTCCTACTGCTCCAAATGTTTTTCCTTCAAAATCAACAGGGTCTTTTATTCCTAAATCTTGATCCGAAGCATATCCGGCTGTATTATGTTGAATAACTGCAGCTATAGATACTAAAGGCATGCCCTCATCACGTGCAATAGACAAATGCTCTTGTACACTCATTCCGAAATCCACTTTCTCAGTTGCAATCAGTTGTTCCGTTCCAGCTTCGCCCGGTAACATAATTTCGACGTCCAACCCCTCTTCTTCAAAATAACCTTTTTCCTGGGCGACATAAATCCCTGTATGATTCGTATTTGGGGTCCATTCCAACATGAATGAAACTGGAGTAGTACCTTCACCATTTTCAAGTGTATTTTTTTCATCAGCCTGATCCGCACATCCTGTCAATATAACAAACATCATCCCTATAAAAAGTATATAACAATACCTCATTTCTTCCTCCTGTTCATCTATACTTGAACCTCTATTCATGTGATGGACTATTCACAGAAAAATCAGCAGTCATAACTGTATGAGTTGATCCTTGATGAATAGTTGTTGTAAATACTTTTTCTAGTCCTGTAAAAATACGAAGTAAATCTCCTTCCAATTTCGTCGCATAATGAACTGGTGTAACATCTACATATTCCTTCATCAACTCAATTTGTTGATAAATGACATCCATATAAGATTCATTTTTTAATGGATATAACGAAAATTTTGCTGCAGCATATTGCTTGTCTACTTTTATATTGTTCACATTTGTTGGAGTGTCATTGGCGCCAAGGTAAGTGTCAGCTTCCGAATCTCCAGGACATCCATAGGAATACGTGACGTGGAAAGAAATATGCTGGCCAGTTTGAGCAGCATAATATACAATTGCTTGCGTTACATCAAAAACGTGAACAACGTCCCCGCGTATCGTTGTTGTTACGTCATCCGTTTCCATCCATACATTTGATGTATCTGTTTTATTTAATGATTCTTTAATAATTCGTGCGAAATCATCACTCATTGGATGAAGCGTGAAACTCGCACCAGTTATTTCTTTTTTTCTGTTCACACAAACGTCCATCTTTACACTTCCTTTCCATTTTTTACATTCTATTAAAAATAAATAGACGTTACTGTAAGCATACTACTTTATATGTTGGCCGCTCACCTGCTGTTTTGTTAACAATATTTCACAAGAAAAACTGATATAACACTATATGACGTTTCAGCGATATAAAAAAAGAAGCCACTTCTTATTGAAGTGGCTTCTTTTTTATACGTCTCCATATTTATATAATAAAGAATAACATTTGTTTTCCACTTCCCTTCGCTAGTTTTAACTAGTGCAGGTTCAAGGGTTAAGACCTCCGTCTCTCTCAGCTATATAGCACCCCTAGTGCGAATATAAAGTTGTATGTTAATTATAATCACACACCTCTTGCAAAATGTCAAATACATTCAGTCACGTAAATCAACTTATAATGAATAGATTAGTAAGTATCCCCTCGTTTCACTCTGTGTTCTACTTAAAGTGAATGACATTATATTGCATCATTCAGATAAACTGACATACACTAAAAGCACAAAAAAGACGTTTTAACAAGTTTTAAAAACTGTTAAAACGTCTATTATCTGCAACTTATCTAATACCAGTAGTCGGGATCGAACCGACACTCCCAGAAGGAACAAGATTTTGAGTCTTGCGCGTCTGCCAATTCCGCCATACTGGCAAATATTAAATAATCTGGAGGCGGCAACCGGATTTGAACCGGTGGTAGAGGATTTGCAGTCCTCGGCCTTACCACTTGGCTATGCCGCCTTAAGGAAAGAATCCAAGCGGAAGACGGGATTCGAACCCGCGACCCCCACCTTGGCAAGGTGGTGTTCTACCACTGAACTACTTCCGCAACAATTAGCTGGGCTACTAGGATTCGAACCTAGGAATGACGGGATCAAAACCCGATGCCTTACCGCTTGGCTATAGCCCAATAAATACAAATGGGGCGGCTGGTGGGATTCGAACCCACGCGTGCCGGAGCCACAATCCGGTGCGTTAACCGCTTCGCCACAACCGCCATATTTAAATATATGCTGATAGTTGATTTTCATGATGAAAATCAAAACAGGGGTAGTAGGAATCGAACCCACATCAAAGGTTTTGGAGACCTTCGTTTTACCATTAAACTATACCCCTAAAAATGGTGGAGGGGGAGAGATTCGAACTCCCGAACCCAGAGGGAGCGGATTTACAGTCCGCCGCGTTTAGCCACTTCGCTACCCCTCCATTTTTGTCAAAATGGTGGCTCGAGACGGAATCGAACCGCCGACACAAGGATTTTCAGTCCTTTGCTCTACCGACTGAGCTATCGAGCCTAATATATATGGCGATCCGGACGGGACTCGAACCCGCGACCTCCAGCGTGACAGGCTGGCATTCTAACCAACTGAACTACCGGACCGTTTTACAAACATTTACAATCATTTCTTCGACTTTATAAACCGGAATAAATCACTTACTATTAAAAATTGGTTGTACTAAAGCACTACTATTAAAAATTTGGTTGCGCTAAAGCACCACTATTAAAGAATTTGGTTGCGCTAAAGCACTACTATTAAAAAATTTGGTTGCGGGAGCAGGATTCGAACCTGCGACCTCTGGGTTATGAGCCCAGCGAGCTACCGAACTGCTCCACCCCGCGTCGTGGTAGATCCCAGTCTACACGCCCCACCCGAAGGTGCCACACCGGGGGGCACCTTCGGGTGGGAACCGGCTAGCCGCCCGAGGATTCGCTCTGCGCCTCCTTGAAGCGCTTCGCAGCCTCCTGCAGCTCAGCCTTGGCCTTACCACCCGCTTCGAAGTCACCATCCGAGCGTGCCTTGGCCAACTTCTGTAACGCCGCCTCGATATCATCGACGGCCTCACTCATCTCCGGGTTCAGCGTGCCGCCGCCCTCGGACTCGTCACCATCGTCGGACGCACCGGACTCCTCCTTGTCCTTGTCCCCGGATTCATCCTTGTCGGTGTCCTCGTCGGTGTCCTTGTCCCCGGACTCGTCCTCGTCGTCGGACTCCTCCGGC
>DATGTM010000032.1:0-27068 GCA_035301845.1 Pseudogracilibacillus sp.
ATGGCGATTGTAAAATTGGCAACAGCAGCACCATTTGGTGTATATCTTAAATCGGGATCTTTTGTTAGTCTTCCAACTAGAACGACTCTATTCAATTAGAATCCCTCCCTTTTATTGTTCGTCGTTACGAACAACGATGTGACGAATGATATCATCAGAATATTTAGCTTGTCGGTCAAATTCACTTACGGCTGTTTGATCGCCTTTGAAATTGATAACAACGTAATATCCGTCGCGATGATCATTGATTTCATATGCTAGTCGGCGAGAACCTTTCTCGTCCACTTTATCAATCGTTGCCCCATTATCTGTTAGAATGTTCTGGAAGCGTTCTACAACATTCTTTTGTGCTTCTTCTTCGATATTTGGGCGGATGATATACATAATCTCATAATCTCTCATCCTATTGCACCTCCTTCTGGTCTATGCGGCTCTCATGATTTTCATAAGAGCAAGGAATAATTTATTAATTACTCACAGGTGCATATTTTACCAAATTATTACTGAAAAAACAACCTTTTGCACTCACTTTATTACACATTAAAGCGAAAATGGATGACATCTCCATCTTCGACTAAATACTCTTTCCCTTCTAAACGGACACGCCCGTTTTCCCGAGCTTGATTCATCGTCCCTGCTGCAGCCAAATCTTCATAAGAAACAGTTTCCGCACGGATAAAGCCTTTTTCAAAATCAGTATGAATAACTCCAGCTGCTTGCGGCGCCTTCATTCCTTTTGTGAATGTCCATGCCCGCACTTCTTGTTCTCCTGCTGTAAAATACGTGGCCAAACCTAATAAATTATACGTCGCAGCTATTAATTGGTCTAATCCAGATTGATCGATGCCCAACTCTTCTAAAAACACTTCTTTTTCTTCTTGATCAAGCTCAGCTATTTCTTCTTCTATTTTAGCACTCACAACGATTACTTCTGCGTCTTCTTTTTCTGCATATGCTTTCACTTCCTGCACCTTTTCATTATCTTTTACATTTGTAACTTCATCTTCTCCTACATTCGTTACATAAAGTACAGGTTTTGCTGTTAGTAAGTGTAAGCCATGTACAATTTTTTGTTCATCTTCATCTAACTCCAAATTACGAACAGGAGTTTCCGATTCTAAGCCTTCTTTTATTTTATGCAGAACATTGTACTCTGCTACTGCTGTCTTTTCTTTTTGACGCGCCATTTTTTCTGCTTTTTCATAACGGCGGTTTACCGTTTCTAAATCTGCCAACATCAGTTCTAAATTTACCGTTTCAATATCATCTAATGGATTAATATCTCCAGACACATGTGTTATGTTTTCATCTTCAAAACAACGGACAACCTGGCAAATTGCATCCACTTGACGAATATGAGATAGAAACTGATTTCCCAATCCTTCGCCTTTATTTGCCCCTTCTACAATACCTGCAATATCAGTAAACTCAAAAGCAGTTGGTACCGTTTTTTTTGGTTTTACTAATTCCGTTAAACGAATTAACCTTTCATCTGGTACCTCAACAATACCGACGTTAGGATCAATTGTACAAAACGGATAGTTTGCCGATTCTGCTCCTGCTTTTGTTATTGCGTTAAATAAAGTCGATTTACCTACGTTTGGCAAACCGACTATCCCTGCTGTTAATGCCATGTTTCTTCCCCACTCCTTCAGATGTTCCCTACTCTATATGAACTATCCTGTATTATAAACTTTCTTTATCAAAACAACAACTCATTAAAAACGCTTTTCCAGATTATTTTTCCTCATAAAATTCTATTTTGTTCGTACCCTTTGTAAATTTCTTTCCTTTTTATTGCAGTTCATCTGCTTTGGTTATGATTTTCTTTATCTTTTTACTAAACTCATTTCTGGGAAGCATAATACTTCTTTCACACCCTAAACACTTTATACGGATATCTGCTCCCATGCGAATAATCTCCCACTTATTTTCCCCACAGGGATGCGGTTTCTTCATTTCCACAACATCATGTAACCCAAATCCCTTTTGGTTCATCACGTCACAACCTTTCATGAACTATTCTGTCATTTCCATTTAGTGCACTGTTTTCTCTTTATCTATATAAGTTGTTTACCACTATATCCATGCCGTTTTTAATGTGATAAACAAATTTAGTATAAGTTGCTTACTATCTGAAAGACTACTTCAGAGATTGCACCTTCACCAGATTTCGATCCTTATGATTAGAACGATGAAAATACAAATGTTCCACGTGAAACATTTTCATTCCCTAAAGAAAAAGCTGACTAAATTAGAAGTCAGCCTAGCCTATATCCAGATTATTTTCCCAAAAGTTCCAATAGGCGATTTAAATCTTTATCGTCGTAAAATTCAATTTCTATTTTCCCTTTATTTTTTTGTTTCTTAATCGAGACATTGCTGCTAAATCTTTCTGTAAGCTTCGTTTCTTCTTCTCGGATATACGGATCTTTTGTTACTGCTTTTTTCTTCGGTTTGCGCTTACCTTCATTGATTTCTTGTATCAAATGTTCAACTTGACGTACATTTAAATGTTCTCTACGGATTTTCTCAACTAATTCATCAATATTATCTTTCTTCTTTAAGCCTAAGATTGCCCTGCCATGCCCCATTGTTAATTCACCACTATTAATGTATTGAATTAAATTTTCAGGCAAGGATAATAATCGTATCGTGTTTGCTATATGCGACCTGCTCTTTCCTAGCTTTCTGGATAGATCATCTTGAGTCACACCTAATTCATCGATTAAATTCCGGTAAGCATTTGCTTCTTCAATGACCGTTAAGTCTTCTCTTTGTAAATTTTCGAGAAGCGCGATTTCCATCATATCCCGATCATCAAACTCTCTAACAATCGCAGGAACATGTCCTAGCCCTGCCTCTTTCGCAGCACGGAATCTTCTTTCTCCAGCAATAATCTCATACCCTTTTATGCTTTTACGAAGAATTAATGGTTGAATAATTCCATATTCCAGTATAGATACTTTTAATTCTTCAATTGCATCTGCATCAAAAGTCTTTCTAGGTTGATATGGATTGGTTCGACATTCATTTACATCTATTTGTTCAATTGCATTTTCATCAACATCTACTTCAATATCGTTAATTAAAGCATTTAAACCTTTACCTAACCGTTTGCCCAACTTCCATCACTTCCTTTGCTAGTTCGAGGTAAACCTCGGCACCTTTAGATTTTGGGTCGTAGACGATAATTGGCTTGCCATGACTAGGAGCTTCGCCAAGTCGTACATTTCTCGGAATTATTGTTTTGTATACTTTATCTTGAAAATACATTTTCACTTCTTCAATAACTTGAATGCCTAAGTTTGTTCGAGCATCTAACATCGTCAATAAAACTCCTTCAATCATTAATGACTTATTTAAATGCTTCTGGACTAAACGAACTGTATTTAATAATTGGCTAAGCCCTTCCAATGCGTAAAATTCACATTGTACAGGAATAAAAACGGTGTCAGATGCTGTTAAAGCGTTGATGGTTAACAGACCTAAAGATGGCGGGCAATCAATTAACACATAATCATAATCACCTTTGATTTCATCAATCGCACCCTTTAACTTAACTTCCCGTGACATCGTGGATACCAATTCAATTTCCGCTCCTGCTAACTGAATCGTCGCTGGAATAACGGATAAATTCGCCATGTTTGTTTCAACACATACTTTACGAGGGTTCAGATCTTCTATCAATATGTTATATACACATTCATCCATATCACCTTTATCAACGCCCACCCCACTCGTAGCATTTCCTTGAGGGTCAATATCCACTAATAATACTTTATTTCCTAACGAAGCGAGGCTTGCACCTAAATTAACAGTTGTAGTTGTTTTCCCAACGCCGCCTTTTTGATTTGTGATTGCTATTACTCTACCCATTATGGCACCTACCTATTGTAAAACTATATGCATTACTCATTTCGTTTTTTTACCTTTATTGTTATTTGATACACATCATCCAGTTCTTCTTCTTCCGATTCTACCTCGATACCGGTTTCTGTAATCATTTTCAACGACTCTCTTATTGTATTCGTGGCAATCCGAATATCTTTGCTAATCATTTTAGGCTTAGCCTGCTTTTTCTTTTCCGCAGGTTTTTTCAACAACTTCTCAATTAATTCTTCTGTCTGTCGAACATTTAATTTGTCCTTTACAATTTGTTCGAACACTTCTTTTTGTAATGTTTCTTCCAATTTCATCATCGCCCTAGCATGACGTTCTGTTATTTGCTTATCCATTAAACCAACTTGAATCTCTTCCGGTAATTGTAATAAACGTAAACGATTCGCCACCGTCGATTGACTCTTCCCGAGTCGTTGAGCCAGAGCTTCTTGGGTTAATTCATGCAAATAAATAAGTTGTTTATAAGCTTGAGCTTCTTCAATGACAGATAATTCTTCACGTTGAATATTTTCAATTAAGGCAATCGAAGCAGTTTCTGCATCAGATAAATCACGAATAATCGATGAAATAGTTTCCCACTCTAAGAATTTAGCTGCACGTAATCTTCTTTCACCAGCAATTAGTTCATATTGTTCCTCTTCCGTTTTCCTGACAATAATTGGTTGAATAATTCCGTGTGTCTGAAATGTTTGCGCTAATTCTTTGATTTTTTCTTCATTAAATTCCGTTCTTGGCTGATACGAGTTTGGTTGTACATTCGAAACTGGTAATTGCACTACATCATCTTGAAAATCCTTTGTTTCTTCTCTCGATTTATTTCCATTTGAAAACAATCGATTAAAAGACTGCAGCATAGTTCACATCACCTTTTTGATTCATATTTTTCTAAATGTTCCACGTGAAACATTATCTATTTCATACGCATAAATCACTATTATACATTCTCACGTTAAAGACTCTACACTTCTAAGTTTATCATAAAATCAGCTTTAAATGTATTATTAATACCCATGCTTTCAAATAATTGGGGTTTTAGCCGGCGTTCCAGGTTTTCTGGGATATTTTTTTGACGTCGGCTTTCTTTTTGTTGCAAAAACAATAGATCGTTCACTTGCTTCCTTTGGCAATTGGAACGTTTTCTCATGGATGGATGCTTCTCCTAAAGCTTGATACGCTTTTTTGGCTTCTTCTAACTCTGTTGCCACATGAGATCCTTTTAACGCAATAAAAGTTCCCCCCACTTTACAAAGTGGCAAACAATATTCCGCAAGAACATTTAGTTTCGCTACTGCTCTTGCAAATACAACATCGTATTTTTCTCGGTATAATGAATTTTGTCCTGTTTCCTCTGCCCTGCCATGCACCAAGGTCACATTAGTTAATCCTAGCCGTTCTATTAAACGTTCCAAAAAACGAATACGCTTTTGCAAAGAATCGATAATGGTTACATGGATATCTGGTTGCACAATTAACATTGGAATGCTTGGGAAACCTGCTCCCGCTCCAATATCACAGACCTTGCTCCCCGCTTCAAAAGTCGTATAAAATAGAGGACTAATCGAATCATAGAAATGCTTCAAATATACTTCTTCTTTTTCTGTAATTGCCGTTAAATTTACTTTTTTGTTTTCTTCAATTAATATTTCATAATATAATTCAAATTGCTTTAATTGCTGAGGTTGAAGATTTATTCCTTGTTCTTTTAACGCATCCAAAAAAGACGTTTCATCCATGTCTATAAACTCCTTTATATTGATCACTAAATGGAAATAGATACTGCTTCCTTTATAAAACAGTATCTATTCATTGTAAGAACGTTTATTCGGCTGTTCGCTTTATGCTTCCCTGTTCTATATAAACTAAAAGAATTGAAATATCTGCTGGATTCACGCCTGCTATTCGTGAAGCTTGACCAATAGATATTGGTTTGATTTTTTTAAGTTTTTCTTTTGCTTCAAAAGCAATACTATCAATCGCATCGTAATCTATATTATGTGGAATTTTTTTGTTTTCCATTTTCAACATTTTACCAACTTGTTCATTCGCTTTATTAATATAGCCTTGATACTTGATTTGTATCTCTATTTGTTCTTTAACTTCCTCAGCAAAAGGTTGTTCTCCGATAATTTGTTCAATAACAGAAAAAGAAATTTCCGGACGCTTCAATAAATCATAAGCCCGAGCAGCTTCCTTTAAAGGTGTTGAATGAGCATCCGTAAGAATTTTTTGAACTTCATCAGAAACTTTAATTATTTTTTTGTATAATATATCTTTTCCTTCCGTGATATCTGATAACTTATTCGTGAAACGATGATAGCGTTCCTCGTTAATTAAGCCAAGTTGATAGCCATGTTCTGTCAATCGTATATCTGCATTGTCATGACGCAACAACAAACGATATTCTGCACGGGACGTAAGTAAACGGTATGGTTCTCTTGTACCTTTCGTAACCAAATCATCAATTAAAACGCCAATATAGCTTTCCGAACGATCCAAAATAAATGGCTCTTCTTCACGTAAACTTAATACAGCGTTAATGCCTGCCATAATCCCCTGTGCAGCTGCTTCTTCATAACCTGAAGTACCATTAATCTGTCCAGCAGTAAACAATCCCTTTATTTGTTTCGCTTCCAATGTCGGCCACAATTGAGTCGGTGGAATAGAATCATATTCTATCGCATAGCCTGGACGCATCATTTCAGCATTTTCCAAACCTGGCACAGAACGCACAATATCATGCTGAATATATTCCGGTAATGAAGTGGATAACCCTTGAACATATACTTCTTCTGTTTCTTTTCCTTCTGGTTCTAAGAAAACCTGATGCTGTGGTTTATCGTGAAAACGGACAATCTTATCTTCAATTGATGGACAATAGCGTGGACCTGTCCCCCGCTTCATACCAGAATACATCGCTGATAAAGTAAGATTATCATTAATTACGCGATGTGTATTTTCATTCGTATGCGTTAACCAACAAGGGATTTGATCTCGTTGATATTCTTTTGTTTCATAAGAAAACCCTTGGACTTTTTCATCTCCTGGTTGTATTTCTGTTTTAGAATAATCTATCGTATGACTGTTTACACGTGGTGGGGTCCCTGTCTTAAAGCGAATCATGTCTAGTCCAATTTCTTCCAAATTCTCCGATAAAGCTTTGGAGACTCGTTGGTTGTTTGGCCCACTTTCATACTCGATATCACCTAATAATACTTTACCTCGCATAAACGTACCTGTTGTAATAATTACTTTCTCCGCATAATAAGCTGCATGAGTTTCAGTTACAACTCCCTTACAAATACCATCTTCAATAATTAAATTATTTACCATCGCTTGCTTTAAAGTGATATTTTCTTGATTTTCAATTAAGTCTTTCATCTTTTGTATATATAAAGGCTTATCTGCTTGAGCTCGCAACGCACGAACTGCAGGCCCTTTCCCTGTATTTAGCATCCGCATTTGAATGGAGGTTTCATCAATTACTTTCCCCATCACTCCTCCTAATGCATCTACTTCACGAATAACAATTCCTTTCGCTGGTCCTCCTAATGAAGGATTACAAGGCATAAAAGCGATCATATCTAAATTAAGTGTTAACATTAATGTCTTGGCACCCATTTTTGCAGCAGCTGAAGCAGCTTCACATCCTGCATGACCTGCCCCTACTACAATCACATCATACTCTCCTGCATTAAATGACATATAATTCACCCTTTCTGTTTCTTCTTTTTATTTCCCTAAGCAAAATTGTGAAAATAACTGATCAATTAAACTATCACTCGCTGTATCTCCTACAATTTCTCCTAAAAACTCCCATGACCTTCTGACATCGATCTGTACCATGTCCATCGGAACAGCCATTTCTAAAGCTTCTCTTGCTTCTTCTAAAGCCGTCTTTGATTGTTTTAACAAATGAATATGGCGTACATTCGATACATATGCAGTATCATTATCGACACCTTTTGTAGTAAAAAATAAATCCGACAATGCCTTTTCTAATTGATCTATACCCTCATCATTTACGATTGAAGTAGTAATCACTGCATGTCCTTGCGTTAGTTCGTTGACTTCTTCAATATCTAACTTATTGTCTAAATCAACTTTGTTTACAAGAACAATATAATTCATATTTTCTAACGTTTTAAAAATAGTCCGATCATCTTCCGTTAACGTCTCATTATTATTTAACATAAAAAGTACTAAATCTGCTTCCGCTAATATTTTACGTGACCGATCGACACCCATTTTTTCTACAATATCTTTGGTTTCTCTAATTCCTGCTGTATCTGTTAATTGGAGAGGAATTCCACGAACATTCACATATTCTTCAATAATATCACGTGTTGTTCCGGGTATTTCCGTTACAATAGCACGGTCTTCTTGAACGAGAGCATTCATTAACGAAGATTTTCCAACATTTGGTCTGCCAATAATAGCCGTTTTTATACCTTCTCGCAGAATTTTCCCTTGTTTGGCCACATCTAACAACTTGTTAATTTCTTCAAGAACGAAAGCTGATTTCTCCTCCATCATATCATGCGACATCTCTTCTACATCATCATATTCCGGATAATCAATATTTACTTCTACATGAGCAATGATTTCAATTAATTGTTGTCGTAATTGATAAATCAGTCTGGATAATCGCCCATCCAATTGATGCAATGCTACATCCATTGCTTGATTTGTTTTAGACTCTATAACATCCATCACTGCTTCTGCCTGAGATAAATCTATTCTGCCATTTAAAAATGCCCGTTTAGTGAATTCTCCAGGTTCTGCGAGTCTCGCCCCTTTTTCTAAAACGAACTCTAAGATTCGATTAACAGAAACAAATCCACCATGGCAATTTATTTCTACTACGTTTTCACAAGTAAAAGTTTTTGGTGCTTTCATGACAGAAACCATTACTTCATCAGCGATTTCTTCAGAAACCGGGTGTTTTATTTTACCATAATGAAATGTATGACTTTCTACAGAGGATAGCTCTACTCCTGTGAAAAAATAATCTGCTATTTGAAAAGCTTCCGGGCCACTTAAGCGTACAATCGAAATAGCCCCTTCTCCTACCGGTGTAGAAATAGCAGCTATTGTATCTGTCTCTATCATAAAAGACACCTCCATTATCTTCCTTTGTTATCCACAAGACAAAAATAATAATCACTAATTTTATAGAATAGCACATTTTCTGTCTAAAATAAACTTATCCACACTGTGTATAAGTTTATTTTTCGCTTATTAATTTTAATAAAAAAACCCTCGAAAGGTTTTCTATCTTTCGAGAGTCTGGATTTTTGAAATCGTAGTAAATAAACGTACATCATATATTTCTATTTTGCTGGTTTAATAACGATATAGCGATGAGGCTCTTTTCCGTCTGAGTACGTTGCGACGTCTGCCATTTCTTGCAAAGCGCTATGAATAATTTTTCTTTCATAGGCCGGCATTGGTTCTAACGCTACTTTTCGATTCAAACGTAAAGCTTTATCTCGCATTTTATGAGACAATTCGACTAGTGTATCTTTTCGACGCTTGCGGTATCCTTCAGCATCAACAGTAACGGATTGGTAACTTTCTGCATCTTTATTTAAAACTAATTGTGTTAAATATTGCAACGCATTTAAAGTTTTTCCTCTTTTTCCGATAAGAACAGCGATGTTTTCACCTGATAAATCATACATAACGTGTTGTTTCTCTACAGTGGCATGGACTTCTATATCCAGCCCCATATTAGCCGTTACTTCTTTTAAAAATTGGGCTGTTTCTGCAATTTCATCTCGTTTTTCTGTTACTTTCACAACAGACAAGGATGATCCAAAAATTCCTAAAAACCCTTTTTTTCCTTCATCAATGACTTCAATGTCAGCTTGTTCATGTTGTATATTTAACTGCTGTAAAGCTGATTGGACCGCCTCTTCAACTGTCTGACCACTAGCAGTTATTTCTCTCACTTTTCGTCTCCTCCAGTACTTTGCTTTTTCATCATAGGTTTTCTAATGAAAATAGTTTGTGCAACCATAAATACGTTTCCGACTACCCAATAAAGTGCTAACGCAGATGGGAAGAAGAAAGCAAATACAGTTATCATAATAGGCATCAGATAAAGCATTGCTGCCATTTGTGGATTCTGAGAAGCCTGATTTCCTGACATCATTAATTTTTGCTGTAAGAAAGTCGCTCCCCCGGCTATTAATGGTAAAATATAGTCTGGAGAATCTAAGCTAAACCATAAAAACGTATGGCCTTGGATAGCGTCTGTTCTCATAATAGCATGATAAATGGCTATTAATACTGGCATTTGTACAAAAATAGGTAAACACCCTGCTAAAGGATTTACACCATTTTTTTGGAAAAGTTCCATTGTTTCCTGTTGTAATTTTTGTTGTGTCTTTTGATCTTTCGAACTGTATTTTTTTTGTAATTCCTTCATTTGAGGTTGTATATCCTGCATTGCTTTTGAACTTTTCAATTGTTTAACGTTCAAAGGCACTAAAATCGTTCGGATAATTAAAGTAACAACAATAATAGCAAGACCATAAGACCCTAATAAGTCTGCAAAAAACAAAATGAATCTTGACATTGGATATACAAAATATTCGTTCCATATCCCTGTACTTTCTGCATTGATTGGCGTTTTAAGATCGGTACAACCGGATAATAAAACTGCAAAACCGATGAGTAAAGAAATGGGCAAAAACTTTTTACGCAATCAATTTCCTCCTAACTGAAACAACCTCCTCATTTATTAGTAAACAAACGTTGTCTTTTTAATAAATGTGATACACTTCTTACCATATCAGATGTATTCATATGTATCGCAGGTTTTCTTGCTATAATGATAATATCTACTGTAGGTTTTATCTGATCTTCTAAATAATGAAAAGCTTCTCTTAAATGCCGTTTTATTTTATTTCGCTGGACTGCGTTTCCAATTTTTTTACCAACGGATATACCAATCCTAAAATGACGTTGAGTTGCCTTCTCTTTATAGTAAATGACTAGTTCGCGATTTGCAAAAGATTTACCAGAGTAAATAATATCTTGAAACTCTTTATGATCCTTTACCCGATAGGATTTTTTCATTTCAATCCCCCAGTCATTAAACGTTTTTTTCGATTTTCACGAGAAAAAAGACCACTGTGTGCTTGCAGTGGCCTATGCTGAGATTACTTTTCTTCCTTTACGACGACGGCTGGCCAACACTTTGCGACCATTTTTAGTACTCATACGAGAACGAAATCCGTGTACTTTTTTACGCTTGCGGTTATTTGGTTGAAATGTTCTTTTCATTTCATGCACCTCCTCCAAGTAAAATATATCATTTAGAAACGTCCTTTAAATAAATTATATGCATTTTTTAAACTTTATATCTTAAACTTAACAGTTTTAGCTGTTGATTGCATTTTTGAAAGATGAAAGCGTTCCTAAATCATAAGCTTCTTATAAAACTTTCTTGCTAATTATACGAAATACACAGCCAATAGTCAACAAGGAACCCATATCTTATTTATTACAATTATTTATCCACAAAAATATTAAGAATGACATTTTCATAAAATTGATTTCTGGATAAGTTATCGACAAGCAATTAACAAAAATCACACTTGTTAATAGATTTTATTCAGAATGGGCATAACTTCTGAATAATCATCGAAAAACATTGAAACATCTATCTTTTTTTGGTATTATTAACATGTTTCCACCTGTGAATAAGTATACCTCGTATTTTACTTACCCACAACTTGTGGATAACCTGTTAACAAGATTCAACAACTGTTAATGTAATTTGTCCTGTGGATAACTTTATCAATCCACTAATATATATAATAATACATCAACCGATTTGCAAGAATATATATGTAAAAACATTGGAAAGAGACGCAATTATAAATAGTACTGAACTGTTACATAAAAGAACCTGATACTCCTTTCAAAGATTCTCATCATTTTCTTTAAACGAGAATTATGAAAGGATTTTTAAACTTATTTTGCGTGGATTATTTAGAATAAGAGGTGTACGAGTTGGAAAATATCGAAGAATTATGGAATTATATATTAACTGAAATGCAATCCAAAATAAGTAAACCAAGTTATGATACCTGGCTGAGCCAAACAAATGCGAAAGAGTTAAAAGAAAATATACTCATTGTTTCTGTTCCGAATGATTTCACTAAAAACTGGCTAGATCAACGCTATACATCTGTCGTTGATTCTTTATTGTATGAAATGACAGGCTCTAAACTAAATGTGCGATTTGAAACGATAGCCGAATTAGAAAAACAGGAAGAACCAGAACAACCTCCGGAACAACCTGTAAATACAAACCCTAATCCAAATATGTTAAACCCTAAATATACATTTGATACATTCGTCGTTGGAGCCGCGAACCGATTTGCCCACGCAGCTTGCTTAGCAGTAGCAGAAGCACCTGCCAAATCATATAACCCTCTATTTATTTATGGAGGTGTTGGATTAGGGAAAACCCATTTAATGCATGCGATTGGTCATTATGTAAAAGAATATCATCCAAATAGAAAAGTTGCTTATCTATCTTCAGAAAAATTTACGAATGAATTTATTAATTCGATTATGGAAAATAAAGCAGATTTTTTTCGGAACAAATACCGTAGTGTAGACATTTTATTAATTGATGATATTCAATTTTTAGCAGGTAAGGAACAAACACAGGAAGAGTTTTTCCATACTTTTAATACACTGCATGAAGAAAATAAACAAATTATTATTTCCAGTGATAGACCACCTAGAGAAATTCCTACACTGGAAGAACGATTACGCTCTCGATTTGAATGGGGGTTAATCACAGACATTTCGCCACCTGATTTAGAAACAAGAATTGCTATTTTATCTAAAAAAGCGAAAGCAGAAGGTCTCAATGATATAACAAACGATGTTTTACTTTATATTGCGAACCAAATAAATACCAATATCCGTGAGTTGGAAGGTGCTTTAATTCGTGTTATTGCTTACTCCTCCTTAATTAACAGTGATATCAATGTCCAACTGGCTACCGAAGCTTTGAAAGATATCATTCCCAACAATCGACCGAAAGAAATAACGGTTAAAGGTATTCAAGAATTTATAAGTAAAAAATATAATATTACAGTAGAAGAAATACTGTCTAAGAAGCGCACAAAAACCATTGCTTTTCCTAGACAAGTTGCCATGTATTTAGCTAGAGAAATGACAGATCTTTCATTACCTAAATTAGGAGAAGAATTTGGTGGTCGTGACCACACTACTGTCATTCATGGACACAAAAAAATTGTGACAGAAATGAATAAGGATCAAAGCGTTGCAAGTGAAATGGCCACTTTTAAAGAGGAAATTAAAAATAGCATCTAAAAAGGTTGTGGATAAGCCTGGTTTCACAAACAATATTACACACATGTTAATAACATCGAGAAGATAAGGCTAATAAAAGCTTCACTCACTTATCCACATATCCACAGCCCCTATTACTATGATTACTTATTAAACTAATATAAGTAACACCGTTTTATTTTATTTGAGGAGGAGCAACAATGAAATTAACTATACAAAAAAAGTATTTATTACAAAGTATTCAAACCGTATCAAACGCTATTTCTTCCAAAACAGTTCATCCTATTTTAGCGGGAATGAAAATTGAAGTGAAACCAGCTTCAGTAGTATTAACAGGAAGCAATTCGAATATAACAATTCAATCATTGATTCCAGAAACAAAAACAATTGAAAATGAAAGTGAAAAAGAAGAAACAATCGAGGAAAAAGTGATAACAGAGATTGAACCAGGGTCTATTGTTTTACCGATCCCCCATTTTTCAGAGATTATAAAAAAATTACCTGAAGAAATTGTCCAAATCACCGTTGAAGAAAATTTTAAAACTGTTATTCAATCTGGCAAAGCTGTTTTTACGTTATACGGACAAAGCGTTGAAGAATATCCACATGTGGATATCCCAAATCAAGAAGCAGCTGTTACATTTCCGGCTAAAGATTTAAAGACGTTTATCAGACAAACAGTTTTTGCTGTGTCACAGATGGAAACAAGGCCAATATTAACAGGAGTCCACCTGTCCATTAAACCAAATGAAATAACATTTACAGCAACAGATAGTCATCGCCTAGCATTAAGAACGATGGAAATAAATCAAACAATGGAAGAAACGACTTTAGTTATTCCTGGAAGCAGTTTACAAGAATTAAATAAAATAATTGATCATCAGGATGAGCCAATTAAAATGGTGATTTTACAGAATCAAGTTCTGTTTTATACGGATGAGTTTTATTTTCTATCTCGTTTACTCAGTGGGAATTATCCTGACACTTCCCGACTAATTCCAAATGATAGTCAGACAACTTTATCTGTACATACGAAAGAATTAGTGAAAACTATTGAAAGAGCAGCTCTATTATCCAATCGTGATCAAAATAATGTCATTCGCTTAGATACGTTAGACAATCATTATATAGAAATCACCAGTAACTCTCCTGAAATTGGGAATGTTAAAGAACAGTTATCCGCTATTTCTGTTGAAGGAGAAGCTTTAAAGATTTCGTTTAGCTCGAAATACTTATTGGAAACATTACGAACAATCGATGCAGAAACAGTACAAATCAACTTTACCGGAGCGATGCGCCCTTTTATTATTAAGACACCGGAAGACAACCATATTTTGCAATTAATTTTACCGGTCCGAACATTTTAATGAACCTTATGTTAACTCACCAATAATTTGGTGAGTTTTCTTTTTGGATTTGACAGATTTTATAATGGAATGTCCTGATAAAATGTAAAATAAGCATATGACAATCGATTTTAAATAAAAAAGGGGTAAACCTTTTAATCGTGCTAAATCTTTAGTAGAATAGAATATAAGCGATTTTGCAGAAAGATATGAAATCAAATTGGTACATTGATACATTTTAGTACTTTAATGTTCCAAAAGAGGAAATAAATCGACAAGCAAATATTCTATATTCTGCTTATAAAGTTTCTAAAAGCAATTACCAGGTTTTCTATATGAAATATGGAGAAAAGGAATGGACATGTACATGGAAGAAATTCAAATAACGGATGATTATGTAACGTTAAGTCAGCTATTGAAGTTAGCGAATATATTTGACTCAGGTGGGATGATCAAACATTATATTCAAAATCAAGGTGTTTATGTCAATAATGAGTTAGAGCATCGCCGAGGGAGAAAAATTTATCCAGCAGATATCGTTAAATTGGATGAGGAACACCAATTCATTGTACGTGTTGAAAAATGAGGAATATGGAATGTATTTGAAAAATATACAAGTGAAAAATTTTCGTAATTATGGTTTAGAAGAATTAACTTTCGATCCAAATATTAATGTGATTATTGGTGAAAACGCCCAGGGAAAGACTAATTTATTAGAAGCTATTTATTTATTAGCTTTCACCAAGTCTTATCGAACAGCAAATGATAAAGAATTAATCAAATGGGAAGAGGAATTTGCAAGAATCAGAGCTGAATTAATAAAAAAAGGCGAGCAGCTAGTTCCTCTCGAGTTGATATACCATCATCAAGGCAAAAAAGCGAAAATTAATCATTTGGAACAAAGTCGACTGAGTGAATACATTGGTCATATGAATGTGGTCATGTTCGCACCCGAAGATTTATCTTTAGTGAAGGGCTCTCCACAAGTAAGACGAAGGTTTATTGATATGGAATTAGGTCAAATTGAACCGATGTATGTGTACCATCTTGCTCAATACCAAAAGATTTTAAAACAACGAAATCATGTATTGAAACAATTACAGAACCAAACGTCCGATACAACTGTTTTACATGTGTTAACAGAACAATTAGTGCAGCATGCAGCTGTCATATTAAAAAAACGTTATTTCTTTTTAGACTTGTTAAAAGAATGGGCTCTTCCTATTCATAAAGAAATAAGTCGCGGTTTAGAGCAATTAAGAATTGAATATCAACCGAGCGT
Organism: Pseudogracilibacillus sp.; assembly: GCA_035301845.1. Classification (GTDB taxonomy): domain Bacteria; phylum Bacillota; class Bacilli; order Bacillales; family Amphibacillaceae; genus Pseudogracilibacillus. The sequence goes on from DATGTM010000032.1 coordinate 15,874, forward strand.
GAACGTGGCAGCTGATGATAGTAAAGAACAGATAATCGAAAAATTACATCAAGCTTATAAAAAAAATGAAGCGAATGAACTTTATCGCGGGACGACTTTAGTTGGCCCTCATCGGGATGATTTGCAACTATTTATTAATGACAGAGATGTTAAACAATTTGCTTCTCAAGGTCAACAGCGAACGACCGCTTTATCTTTAAAACTTGCTGAAATTGATTTGATCTATCATCAGATGCGTGAGTACCCTATTCTTTTATTAGATGATGTATTAAGTGAACTTGATGACTTTCGCCAATCTCATTTATTAAGTGCCATTCAGGGAAAAGTGCAAACGTTTGTTACGACGACAACTGTAGATGGGATTGATCATGAAACAATGAAAGAAGCAACTGTATATTCCGTAGTAAATGGAGCGTTGGTATAAGATGTTTATTTATATAGGTAATGAATTAGTCATCAAATCAAAAAATATAGTAGCCATTTTGGAAGCTGATTTAATTCACGATTCCAGACGATTAATGCATATTGTACGGGAGCATGAAGAAAATAATAAACTGTTTGGTCAAAAAGCAGGAGCGAAATCTCTTGTTTTAACTGATGAAGGAATTTATTGCAGCCCCCTATCCAGATTGACATTAAAAAATCGTGATGAACTTTATGAAGCGACCACAGATTAAATAGGAAGTGACTAAGAAATGAAGGTGAATCTAATAAATGGAAGATAAAGTGACGCAAGAACAAGCATATAATGCAGAACAAATTCAGGTATTAGAAGGGTTAGAAGCAGTACGGAAACGTCCTAGTATGTATATTGGTACAACAACGGGAAGAGGATTGCATCATTTAGTTTGGGAAATCACCGATAATAGTATTGATGAAGCACTTGCCGGTTATTGTACCCAAATTGATGTAGCCATTGAAGAAGATAATAGTATTTCCGTCGTTGATAATGGGCGCGGTATTCCTGTTGATATTCATGAAGACTCTGGGAAACCTGCGGTCGAACTTATTTTAACTGTGTTGCATGCTGGGGGTAAATTTGGCGGCGGCGGTTATAAAGTGTCGGGCGGTTTGCATGGTGTCGGTGCTGCTGTAGTAAATGCTCTTTCTACCTTTTTAGATGTGTATGTACATCTCGATGGAAAAATTCATTATATTCATTTTGAAAAAGGAGAAGTTCAAGGACCTATTGAAGTAATTGGCGATACTGAGCTTACTGGGACAAAGATCCATTTCAAACCTGACCCGGAAATATTCGATGAAACATTAGAATATGATTATGACATTTTAAAACAACGGCTTCGGGAATTAGCGTTTTTAAATAAACAGTTAACCATCACGTTGGAAGATAAGCGAGATAATGAGAATGAAAAAGTAGAATTTTATTATGAAGGCGGCATTATATCGTATGTGGAGTTCATGAATCGTTCGAAAGAAGTTTTACATGATCCAATTTACGCAAATGGCGAAGACCAGAATGTCGAAGTAGAGATAGCTCTACAATATAATGATGGCTTTCAAAGTAATTTATTTTCATTCGCCAATAATATCCATACCTATGAAGGTGGAACGCATGAAGCAGGGTTTCGAACAGCATTAACGCGTGCCATCAATGATTACGCAAGAAAGAGTAATCTGTTTAAAGATGAAGATGATAACTTAAGCGGGGATGACGTACGTGAAGGGATGACAGCAATTGTTTCCGTTAAGCATACGGATCCTCAATTTGAAGGCCAAACGAAAACAAAATTAGGAAATAGTAACGCTCGGACCGTAACAGATTCGATATTTAGCGATGTCTTTAGTAAATTTCTAATTGAAAATCCTAATGTCGGAAAAATTATTGTGGAAAAAGGTCTCATGGCTTCGAGAGCTCGAGTTGCTGCTAAAAAAGCTCGTGAATTAACGAGACGAAAGAGTGCTTTAGAAATTTCTAATTTACCTGGAAAACTTGCGGATTGTTCTTCAAGAGATCCAGAAATCAGTGAGCTTTATATTGTCGAGGGTGATTCTGCTGGTGGTTCAGCTAAATCTGGTCGTGACCGGCATTTTCAAGCTATCTTGCCTCTTCGTGGTAAAATTTTAAACGTTGAGAAAGCGCGTTTAGATCGTATTTTATCGAATAATGAAGTGCGAATGATGATTACTGCGCTTGGAACAGGAATTGGAGAAGATTTTGATATCACAAAAGCGAGATACCATAAAATCGTCATTATGACGGATGCGGATGTTGACGGTGCTCATATTCGAACGTTATTGCTGACTTTTTTCTATCGATATATGCGACCGCTTATAGAACATGGCTATGTCTATATTGCGCAGCCACCTTTATACCAAGTAAAACAAGGGAAAAAATTACACTACGTTTATAACGATGAAGCGTTAGACTTGTTACTGCCTGATTTGCCTGCTTCACCTAAGCCAGACATTCAGCGTTATAAAGGGCTTGGGGAAATGAACGATGACCAACTTTGGGAAACGACAATGAATCCGGAGTCTCGCACATTATTACAAGTAGAATTAAAAGACGCGATAGACGCAGATGAAGTATTTAATATATTAATGGGAGATCAAGTTGCCCCAAGAAGAGAGTTCATTGAAGGAAACGCCGATAATGTACAGAATTTGGATGTCTAATCTTTAGATAAATAAAAGTGAAAAGATTTATCCATTAGGAGGTAAATAACCAGTGGAAGAACAACGACCAAGTGTAACACCAGTAAATATTAGTGAAGAAATGCGTACATCTTTCTTAGATTACGCGATGAGCGTTATTGTCTCTCGTGCACTACCTGACGTACGCGATGGATTAAAACCAGTACACCGTCGTATTTTATATGCGATGCAAGATTTAGGTATGCATTCTGATCGTGCTTATAAAAAGTCTGCGCGGATTGTCGGAGACGTTATCGGGAAATACCATCCGCATGGTGATTCAGCGGTGTATGAAGCGATGGTGCGGATGGCACAAGATTTTAGTCATCGTTATTTATTAGTAGATGGACACGGAAATTTTGGGTCGGTAGATGGAGATTCTGCCGCAGCAATGCGGTATACAGAAGCAAGAATGTCGAAGTTAACGATGGAATTATTACGGGACATTAATAAAGATACGATTGATTACCAAGATAATTACGACGGAACGGAAAAAGAACCTGTTGTTTTCCCTGCTCGCTATCCTAATCTATTAGTTAATGGTTCTTCCGGTATTGCAGTCGGGATGGCAACGAATATCCCGCCCCATCAATTAGGAGAAACGATTGACGGAGTTTTAGCTGTTAGTGAGAACCCGGAGATCACGACAGAAGAATTAATGGAAAATTATATACATGGACCAGACTTCCCTACTTCTGGAATCATAATGGGAAGAAGCGGCATTCGTAAAGCTTATGAAACAGGTCGCGGGTCGATTACGATTCGTGCTCGCGTAGAAGTGGAAGAAAATCCGAATGGTACAACAACTATTTTAGTAACAGAGCTTCCTTACCAAGTAAATAAAGCAAAATTAATTGAAAAGATTGCAGAACTTGTTCGCGACAAAAAAATAGATGGGATAACAGAATTAAACGATGAATCAGATCGTAATGGTATGCGCGTTGTCATGCGTCTGAGAAGAGACGTGAATGCGAATGTTGTTCTTAATAATTTATATAAATACACTGCTTTACAAACAACTTTTGGGATTAATTTATTAGCTTTAGTGGATGGTAAACCAGAAGTATTAACGTTAAAGCAGTGTCTAGAACACTATTTAAAACACCAGATTGAAATAATTCGACGACGCACTCAATTTGAATTGAATAAAGCAGAAGCACGAGCTCATATTCTAGAAGGTTTGCAGATTGCCTTAGACCACTTAGATGAGGTTATTACACTGATTCGAGAGTCCAAAACAGCAGATATAGCTAAGACAGGGCTTATCGAACGATTTGGTTTAAGTGAAAAGCAAGCACAAGCAATTCTTGACATGCGCTTGCAACGTCTAACTGGTTTAGAAAGAGAAAAAATTGAAACAGAATATGCTGAGTTAATCGAACAAATCAAAGAATTAAAAGCAATTTTAGCGGATGATGAGAAAGTATTGAATATTATTCGTGAAGAACTGACGGAAATTAAAGAGAAGTATAATGATGAACGTCGTACAGAAATTGCCATGGGTGGGCTAGACTTCTTTGAAGATGAAGATTTGATCCCGGAAGAAAACATCATTATCACGCTAACGCATAATAATTATATTAAACGCCTCCCAGCAACGACTTATCGTACACAAAACCGCGGTGGTCGTGGTATCCAAGGAATGGGAACGAATGATGACGATTTTGTGGAACACCTGACTTCAGCCTCAACACATGATACGATTTTGTTCTTTACGAATAAAGGGAAGGCTTATCGCTTAAAAGGGTATGAAATTCCTGAATTTGGGCGGACTGCTAAAGGCATTCCAATTATTAATTTATTGCAAGTTGAGAATGATGAATGGATTAATACAGTGATTACTGTAAAAGAATTCTCTGAAGATAATTATTTATTCTTTACGACAAAACATGGCCAGTCTAAACGTGTAGAGCTGAAACAGTTTGCTAATATTAGACGCAGTGGTTTGATTGCTATTCATCTTAAAGACGAGGATGATTTAATTTCCGTTCGCAAGACAGATGGAACACACGACATCGGAATTGCGACAAAACAAGGCTATTTCATTCGCTTTGATGAAACAGTTGTGCGGGCTATGGGAAGAAATGCAGCTGGTGTGAAAGGAATAAGTTTACGAGAAAATGATGAAGTCGTTTCGATGGAAATAATTGAAGAAGACGCCTATATCCTTCATGTTACTAATAAAGGAATTGGTAAACGAACTCCAACAGAGGAATACCGTCGCACTAATCGTGGTGGAAAAGGATACTTTGTTTGTAAATTGACGGAGGAAACTGGTGAAGTTTCAGCAGTGAAAATTGTACGTGGGGATGAAGATATTATGCTCATTACTGCCGAAGGAGTCTTGATCCGGATTCCGGTAGAAAGTATTTCGATTACCGGACGAAGTACCCAAGGAGTACGTCTGATCAGACTGCAAGGCGATGAAGAAGTCTCTACTGTTGCAAAAATTATTGATGAAACGCCAGAAGCAACGGACGAAGATGCTGAAGAGGAAGAAATCAATCCTTCAGACGATTCAAATATAGAAGAATAATCGAAAAAAGCAATGCCGTTTATTGGAGTTTATCTCTGATAAGCGGCAAAATATTAAATTTTTATGAACCTTTTCTTTTTTATTGAAAATAAAGATACTTTTTATTGAATTTAAAAGTAAAAAAGGTGTAAAATTAGAGCAACATATTTTAAGAGAGTATAATTTTGTTGTACCTAAATAAAAGGAGGATATAAATAGTGGGCAAGTTTCAAAAAGAAGGTTTAACCTTTGATGATGTATTATTATTACCGGCTAAATCAGATATATTACCAAAAGATGTAGATGTTTCTACAACTTTAACGGATAAGTTAACGTTACAATCACCGTTTATCAGTGCGGGGATGGATACAGTAACGGAATCAAATATGGCAATTGCGATGGCTCGTCAAGGTGGTTTCGGGGTAATCCATAAAAATATGAGCATCGAAGAACAAGCGGAAATGGTTGACCAAGTTAAACGCTCTGAAAGCGGGGTAATTACTAATCCGTTCTTTTTAACTCCCGAGCATAAAGTATATGATGCAGAGCATTTGATGGGGAAATATCGTATTTCTGGTGTCCCGATTGTGAATAACGCAGAAGAACAAAAGCTGGTAGGTATTTTGACGAACCGCGATTTACGGTTTATTGAAGAATATTCTACCCGTATCTCTGAAGTGATGACAAGCAGTAATTTAATTACAAGTCATGTGGGTACTACGTTAGAAGAAGCACAGAAAGTGTTACAACAGTATAGAATTGAAAAATTACCACTAGTGAATGAAGATAATGTCCTAAGAGGATTAATTACGATTAAAGATATTGAAAAAGTAACGGAATACCCTCATTCTGCTAAAGACGAACATGGTCGCTTAATTGTGGGCGCAGCAGTCGGCGTAACAGCTGATATGATGAATCGAATCAGCCAACTTGTCGACTCTCAAGTGGATGTCATTGTGATTGATACAGCTCATGGTCATTCGCAAGGTGTGATCGATCAGGTGACGAAAGTAAAAGAAGCTTATCCAGAGTTGACGATTGTTGCTGGTAATGTCGCGACAGCAGAAGCAACGAGAGATTTAATTGAAGCTGGTGCGGATGTGATTAAAGTAGGTATTGGCCCTGGTTCTATTTGTACAACTCGCGTGATAGCAGGGATTGGCGTACCGCAAATTACAGCTGTATATGATTGTGCTGAAGAAGCTAAAAAGCATGGTGTTGCCGTTATTGCTGACGGAGGGATTAAGTACTCCGGAGATGTCATTAAAGCTTTAGCTTCAGGAGCTAATGCTGTTATGTTAGGAAGTTTGTTCGCTGGCGTGGATGAAAGTCCAGGTGAAATGGAAATATATCAAGGCCGTCAATACAAAGTTTATCGTGGAATGGGTTCATTAAGCGCGATGAAATCTGGATCGAAAGACCGCTATTTCCAAGATGCTGAAGATGCGAAAAAACTAGTTCCTGAAGGTATTGAAGGTCGTGTCGCTTATAAAGGGAAATTATCTTCCACTATGCATCAATTAATTGGTGGAGTTCGTGCTGGTATGGGATATTGCGGAACAAAAGATTTGTATTCTTTACGGGAAGATGCCCAATTTATAAAAATTACAAATGCTGGTTTACGCGAGAGCCACCCGCATGAAGTACAAGTAACGAAAGAAGCACCAAATTATTCTGTTTAATTGTAACAAATAGTACTTTGCATAAAAGATATAAACTATATGCTGTGATGTTTTAGAACTTGTCGTTTGTGAGAAAGAAAAATGGACGCTTTACTGTCCAGTGTAGATGCGTTATTGTCGTTGTAAAGCGAGTATCTCCCCTCTTTCTGATCGCCTAAGTAAAACATAGGCGCGCGAAATGAAAGATATTTTTATAACAGGTTTTTTATAAACGAACGCAAATGATAAGTTGTTTGAATAAACTCAGTAAGAAAGGGATCCCCTTTCTTACTGCTACATAAGTCTAGATTAGTTTATATCCTTTTGTGTGCCAAAAATCATAGAAATTTGTTGGAGGTTAGGAAGTTGTTAAAGAGTTTAAGAAAAGAAGTCTGGTATACTTTATGCATTGCTATGATGATGGCAATCGCTTTATACCCTCAAACATCAGAAGCAAAATCTTTAGAAACAAAAGCAAAATCAGCCATTATTGTGGATGCAGACACTGGAAAAGTGTTGTATGAGAAAGATGCAGACACGGCATTGCCTCCAGCTAGTATGACTAAAATGATGACAGAATATCTTGTCTTAGAAGCAATTGATAATGGAGATATAGATTGGGACACCAAGACTGAAATTAGCGATTACGCGTATAAACTATCTGGTAATGATGATTTTTCAGGTGTTGGACTACGCAAAGATGTTGAATATACAGTAGAAGATTTGTATAAAGCGATGGCTATTAATTCTGATAATGCGACAACGGTAGTACTTGCAGAATTACTCGCAGATTCAGAAGGCGAATTTGTAAAAATGATGAATGACAAAGCAGAAGAACTTGGTTTGTCTGATTATAAATTTGTGAATTCTACAGGTCTAGATAATGACACGCTAGATGGTGATCATCCTAAGGGAACAGAAGCGGATGATACGAATTTAATGTCGGCAAAAACAGCTGCGCAACTTGGGTATCATCTCGTAACAGATTATCCGGAAGTTTTGGATATTTCCAGTGAACCGAAAGATAAGTTTGATGATCAAGAGATTTTAAACTGGAACTGGATGCTTGATCATGATGCTACCTTTTACGAACCTTTTTATTATGAAGGTGTCGATGGGTTAAAAACAGGTAATACGGATCAGGCAGGTTATACATTTACTTCTACCGCTGAAAAAGATGATCGTCGTTTAATAACTGTTGTCATGAAAACAGAGAGCGAAGAAGAACGTTTTGAAGAAACAGCGAAACTACTAGATTATGGATTTGATGAATTCGAAGAAAAAGAATTATTTGAAGCGGGTTATACTTTTGATGGAGAGGATGTACCTGTCACAAAAGGAAAAGAAAAACAAGTGCCAGTACAGTTAGAAGAAAGCGTAGAAGCTCCTATTAAAAAAGGCGATGAAGATAAATACTCTCTCGAATTTGATATTGATAAAGATGTTGTAGATGAAGAAGGAAACTTAAAAGCTCCAGTAGAAAAAGGAGAAAAAATCGGTACTGCACAGTTAGCATTTGACGAAGATGAAGATTTCGGCTATATTTTAGATGATGATAAAACGGTTTCAGCTGAGGTTGTTGCGGCTGAGGATGTCGATAAGAAAAACTGGTTTAGCTTAATGCTTGGCGGCATCGGATCATTCTTCTCCAACCTGTACCATAAATTTATGGATTTATTTTAAGGAAAATAAAATCGTGTTTCTCATCTAAGAAAACTAAACAGTTAGTAACTGTTTAGAAAACAAGGAGCGGATATATTATGGTCGATTTTAAAAAAGGCGGCGTCATCATGGACGTGGTGAACAAAGAGCAAGCGGAAATCGCAGAACGAGCAGGAGCTGTTTCAGTTATGGCTTTGGAAAGAGTCCCTTCTGATATTCGAAAAGAAGGCGGCGTTGCTAGAATGGCTGATCCTACTATCACAGAAGAAGTCATGAATGCTGTTTCGTTACCGGTCATGGCGAAAGGCCGAATTGGTCATATTACAGAAGCGCGTGTTTTAGAAGCTTCAGGTGTCGATTTTATTGATGAAAGTGAAGTATTAACACCAGCAGATGAAGTTTTTCATATTAATAAATCTGATTTTACCGTACCTTTTGTATGTGGTGCACGTAATATTGGAGAAGCTGCCAGACGTATCGGAGAAGGAGCTAAAATGCTTCGGACAAAAGGCGAACCGGGAACCGGTAATGTCGTAGAAGCAGTCCGTCACTTAAGACAAATTCATGCTGAAATCAATCAGCTTCTGGCAATGAGTGCAGACGAAGTGATGGTTTTTGCACGCGATCATGCTGCTCCATTTGATGTACTGATGGATATTCGTGATAAAGGACGTCTCCCTGTTACGAATTATGCAGCTGGTGGTGTAGCAACTCCAGCAGATGCAGCATTGATGATGGAATTAGGTGCAGATGGCGTATTTGTTGGATCTGGTATTTTTAAATCAAATGATCCAGAAAAATTTGCTAAAGCAATTGTTCAAGCTACTGAAAACTATCAAGATTACAAGTTGATTGGTGAATTATCCAAAGGGCTTGGGACAGCAATGAAGGGTCTTGAAATGAGTACTTTAGAAGGTTTTGACCGTATGGCTGATCGGAGTCAATAAATAAGTAGAACAGTAAAGCCAGGAATTAGTAAGGGTGCTTTTTCTTCCAGAGAATCGATGGCTGGTGTGAATCGATAGAAAAACATTCTGAATCCATCCTGAAACTGATGATTTTACAATTCATCCGGTTAAAAACCGTTATTCATTTACAAAGTCGGGAGAAGCACTTTCTCCAATTTGGGTGGCAACGCGGGAATAACTCTCGTCCCTATGTTTATTAGGGATGGGAGTTTTTTAATTCAGTTGAAGATGTATTGAACAAAAAAACAGAGTAACTTTAAGAAATATACTCTGAATTTCCATATTACTTTCATATATGGGCTTTTTTCATTGGAAAAGGGAAATACGCATATAAAAAGAAATAGGTATTAGCAAGCCTTAATTGAACAAATAAGGATATATTAAATGAATTGGCTTCCTGGAATACAATGACTCCTATATTGGAGTAAAGTGGACCAATATCCTTTACTGTTTATAAATAAGTATACTTTCAAAGCAAGTAGTGAAAAGGTTTGTCCTATCTTGTAAGAATGCACCCCGAAAAAATAGAGAAGTAAAAATGAATTCAAAATAAGGAGTGGTAAATTTGTTAGATCGAAAAAGATTACGTAATAATTTTAAAGAAATCAAAGAGAAATTAGAAAAACGAGGGGAAGATTTATCTGCACTGGTTGGTTTTGGAGATCGTGATGAACGAAGAAGAACTATTATAGCTAAAGTGGAAGAATTAAAAGCTAGACGAAATGAAGCATCTAAACAAATCTCACAGTTAAAGAAAGAAAAGCAAGACGCTTCTGAGGCGATTAATGAAATGCAAGGTGTCAGTAAGGAAATTAAAGAATTAGATGCAGAATTAGCTACAGTAGATGAAAAATTGGATGATATGCTATTATCTATCCCGAATGTTCCACATGAAACAGTTCCAATTGGAGAAGATGAAGCGGATAATGTTGAAATCCGACACGTTGGCGAGCTGCCTGTATTTGATTTTAAGCCTGAGGCGCATTGGGATGTTGCAACCAACTTGGACATTTTAGATTTTGAGCGTGCTGCGAAAGTCACTGGTAGTCGGTTTGTTTTTTATAAAGGACTCGGGGCTCGTCTTGAAAGAGCATTAATCAGTTTTATGATGGATTATCATACAGATCATCATGGTTACACAGAAATGATTCCTCCTTTTATCGTGAACCGGCAAAGCATGACAGGAACAGGACAATTACCAAAATTTGAAGAAGATGCGTTTCATATTAATGAGGATTGGGATTACTTTTTAATTCCGACTGCTGAAGTTCCGGTTACTAATTTTCATCGCGATGAAATTTTATCAGAAGCTGATTTGCCGAAGAAATACGTTGCTTATAGTGCTTGTTTCCGTTCTGAAGCAGGATCTGCCGGAAGGGATACTCGCGGTTTAATTCGGCAGCATCAATTTAATAAAGTTGAATTAGTCCAATTTGCTAAACCTGAAGAATCTTATGATGTATTGGAAGAATTAACCGGGCATGCTGAAAAAATGTTGCAATTGCTCGATATCCCCTATCGTGTTATGAGCATGAGTACAGGTGATTTAGGATTTACTGCGGCTAAAAAATACGACATAGAAGTATGGATTCCAACGCAAGAAACGTATCGGGAAATTTCTTCATGTTCTAATTTTGAAGATTTCCAAGCTCGTCGCGCTGGTATTCGCTATCGCAATGAGAATGGAAAAACGAATTTTGTTCACACGTTAAATGGCTCAGGATTAGCTGTTGG
>DATGTM010000033.1:0-15371 GCA_035301845.1 Pseudogracilibacillus sp.
AATCAAGTTCCCGCATTCCAGAACGTCTCGGCTTTCAATATGAGGGGCGCTTGCGCCAAGCAGAATGGTTATATGATGATTATGTGGATCATTTTGTATATGGCTTATTAAAAGAAGAGTGGCAAGAATAAAAATCTATTCACAATGTTACACACAAGGTTTGTACACAGATTTATGCACATGTGAACATGTATACTCATTTATCTTGTGTTTCAAGAAATAATTATACTGCATATAGACATACGAACAAATGTATCCACAAAGTTATCCACCGATTGTGTATAAACACTTTCCTTTGTGGATATCTTTTACATAAAAAAACACGATTAGCTTATTATTAAGTCTAATCGTGTTTTTTTATTATTCTTGTTCTTCTAGTGTAACAGTTGTCTCTTTCTTATCTCCATCCCGGTAATACTCTATTTCTATCTCGTCTCCAATTTCTTTTTCTTGATAGAGAATTTTACGGAGGTCAATAACATCTTCAATAGCTTCTCCATCCAACTGCGTAATGACATCTAATTTTTCGAGACCTGCTTCATCTGCTGGTGACGAAGATTCCACACTCCAAACATAGATGCCTTCTTCCACGTCATCAGGTAATTTAAGGGACTCTTCCCATTCTGTTTTTGGAACTTCTTCTAATGAGTAAGATTCTATCCCTAAATACGGCCTCGTAACCTCTCCTGTTTCTTCTAGCTCTTCAATAATCGGTTTTGCGGCATCAATTGGTATTGAAAAACCAATTCCTTCTACCATAGATTCATTAATTTTCATCGAATTAATCCCGATAAGTTGACCTTCAAGATTAATCAATGCTCCTCCACTGTTACCTGGATTGATTGCGGCATCCGTTTGAATCACTTCCGCTTGCCAATCTGCACGACCATCCTGGTTAAAATCTTGAGGAATCGTACGTTGTTTGCCGCTGATAATCCCTTGTGTTACGGAACCAGCAAACATATGCCCTAAAGGATTCCCAATCGCAATGACCGGCTCACCAACCTTCAAGTCTTCCGAAGTGCCCATTTCAATAGCACCGTCTATGTCTTCGGCATCAGCTCGTAATACTGCTAAATCAGTAAATACGTCACTTCCCAGTAAATCTGCTTCTATCTTTGTTTCATCTGCCAATAATACCTCTACCTCATCCGCTTCCTCTACAACATGGTGATTGGTCACAATGAACGCATGGTCATCATCGACTTTATAAATCACACCTGAACCTGTTCCTTGCTCTTCATCTGCATCCTCTTGAGCCCAGAAGTCATTTCGTTTTTGTATATTAGTAACTCCTACTACTGTATCGTTTACATCATCAACGATATCGGTGACCTGGGAACTAACATCTACTCGCATTTCTTCTTTTGGTACATTATCGTTGTTTTCTTCTTCTGACTCAGGTATTTCTGTATCCTCATCAAAAAATGAATTGTTTCCGGATAAAGTTGGATAGATAACTAGCATTAAAATAATCCCTACGATAATTCCAATAATAATGGGCCAGAGCCATCTGTTCGGCTTTTTATCTTTTTTATTTGTTGACTGATCTGTCTGGTCGTCCATCTTCCTCCTCCTCTCCACTTATCTTTCTTCTTACACCTCAAATAAAGGGGTCGGTGAATTCGGGTCTGTATCTAATAAATCCATTTGAATGCCTCTTTCTTGCAACACTTGGTTTACAGACATTCTTGCCAATTCTTTCATGTTATTATCCTTGCTTAAATGTGCTAAATAGACTCTTCTCGTATTATTTGAAATAATATCACTTAACGCGAGACCACAATCTTCATTTGAAACATGACCAGAATCGCCCAAGATCCGACGCTTCACACTCCAGGGGTAATGCCCCATCTGTAACATGCTAATATCATGGTTTGCTTCAAATATATACGCATCTGCATTTTCAACTGTTTTCTTTATATGTTCAGAAACATAACCCAAATCAGTAACTAGCGCTATTTTCTTGTCAGCAGCACGAAATGTAAAAAACATCGGATCCGCCGCATCATGAGAAACAGAAAAAGATTCCACATCGATTGAACCAAACGTTTGGATGGTATTTGGTTCAAAATGAAATTTCTGATCTGTCGTTAATTTGCCAAGTTGTTTATCCATTGCTTGCCACGTTTTCGCATTAGCATAGATGGGCAAATTATACTTTCTGGCGATGATACCCAACCCTTTGATATGATCACTATGTTCATGCGTCACCAGAATACCAGTTAATTGCGCCGGGTCTGCCCCAGCTTCCTGAAATAATCGATCAAGCTGTTTACCGCTTAAGCCTGCATCTACAAGCAATTTATCCTGACCTGATTCAATATAAAACGCATTTCCCGTACTTCCTGAAGCAAGTACACTAAAGCGTACTGCCATTACTCATCCACCTCTTCTTTATCCATTGTTTCCAATCGTTTTTCCATATCTTTCACTATATCCTTCGTCGCAGAATCCTTTTTTCGTTTCCCTTTCATTTGATCCAAGTTTCCATCCAACACATCATAAAGAAATTCTTCCTCATCCGATGAAAAAGTAAAACCTTCAATAGCATTAATAAAATAATCATTTTCATCGTTCACGTTTATTTTCCAAATCGGGGCAAATACTTGGACCCCACTTTCAAAAGGGACCCTCGTATGGTAGCCGACTTTTACATCAGAAACGGTATCTCCCTCTTTTAATTCATTGTTATCATACAATTCTTCAATAGCATGCATTGGGTCAATCAAGCTTTGTTTTTCCGAAACTTCCTCTTCTTCCCCGAGCATTGTTTGTGTATAATATTCAACTTCATTATCATCATTTAAATAAAACAATACTATTCCATTCTGATTATAATAAACGGGACGATCCATTTTATTTTGGAAAAAAATGATAATATTTGCATCTCTGTTCCAATTCCAAAATGTATATTCTTCCGGATAAAAAACCGTTTCTTCCAAAATCTCTGTTAGTGTATCTGTAGAAGCATTTTCTTTAATTTTTATTGGTTTATCCAACTTTGAAGCAATCAAATTATATTTATAAATGGTCGGGTCCTGTTTATTTTCCAATGACTCGTCTTCCAAATCATCTTCTTCAAAATTCTCCTGCTTAACAGATATATAAGTCTCTTCGTCATCTTCTTTCGGTAAATTTTCAACAGAAATATCCTCTGATTTTAATTGGTCTTCAATAGTAGAAGTTTGTTCTTCTAATATAGCAATATCCGCTTCTTCTTTTTTATCCATAAATTGCATAAACAAATACACATCTAATACAAAGAAACTGAGGATTAATAATGTTTTAATTTGCCCCCAATGCATCTTAATCCTCCTCTTCCAAGTTTGCTGTTTCTAGCTCTTCTTCATCTAATCTGACCCAATCGTCGCTGTACTGAACAAACCATGAGGGCTCAAGTGTTAAGCTATGTGTATCATCTGAGTAGTCCATGTAATAACCTATCCGGATATCTTTAATGTCCGATAAATTATATTTATCCTGGTTAGCTAACACTTTCTCTTTTATTTCCTCTCCAGAAGACAACTCTGTTTCCTCTTCATTTAACAGACTTCCCACTTCAATTAAAGGTCGATTATACTGATGCAGTTCATCATCGCGCCATTCTTGTTCAATTAAACTATACTGATTTTGATCATAAACAGGTAACCCATTATACGTTAATCGAAAGCGAATATTATTTTTAGATTCCGTTGAACCACTATACATGAAATTGTTCGTCCAACCACTGTGCTCATTAATATTATTAACACTTACATCTAATAAATCACTTACATCCATACGTTCATAATTACTTTCCAGCGGATTAATATATTCCAGTTTTCGTCCATCATCTACTACTTCCATCCCTCTTTGCCCATCGGTAAAATAACCCTCACCAGTATTCATGGTAACCAAGGACGGATTAGCAAATAAAGCATTCACAAACAGCTCTGAATCAATGGAAGAAGCCACTACAGTTTTTTCCGTCCACTCTGAAGAACCTTCTGGTAAATAAACTGGATCATCGCCCTCTTCAAGCACAATAGACTCTTTTAAAGAGTCATTTTCATCTTCTGTATAAGATTTCACTGTATTATATACTTCAGATTTGTTAATTTTTGCCTTTAATTGCTGTTTATGGTCTTCAGACATCACCACTACCTCTACAGACTTCGATTCTTCTTCAGGAATCATAAACACTCGCTCAAACTCCCAATTTGGCAAATCTGTATCATCATCAAATGTAAATAAGTTGGATAGTAATGGAGCTGGGATTGATGCAGGGAAAACAAGTTCCACATACTGCTGAGCATCTGGACGTCCTTTTGCTTTGGTTGCTTCTACGTCATCCATGACCCAAGTAGCCATCTCTTTATACATCGCTCGACGATCTTTTGGTTCTTTAAAACTTTTAATATTGCCTTTATTATTAAAAACAATTTTTATAGGTTCAATCAGTTCATTTTTCGTTTTTTCTTCGCCACCAACATCTATTTCACTTACCTGACTCTCTTCAGACAAAGATTCAAAATTGGGTTGATAGCTCCATACAATAAAAGAAAGCACAAAACTGATGAAAATAAGAACAACCAATATAAATGTTTTAATCGATTCATACTTCATTCTATCAACCTCCGCTTTTCATTAACCAGCGGCAAGGTGAAGTAAATTATAGTTCCTTCATTTTCCTTACTTTCAGCCCAAATTCGTCCATAATGCATATCGATAATTTCTAACGTAATTGCAAGACCTAACCCTGTACCACCAAGTTGTCGTGTTCTTGCTTTGTCAGCCCGATAGAAACGGTTAAATATTTTTTCGAGCTTGTCATTTGCAATTCCAATTCCTTCATCGCGTATACTGACAACAATTTCGCTCATACGCTTTTCCACTTTCAATGTAATATTCCCACCTTCAGGCGAGTATTTCACAGCATTGGAAATAATATTATCTACAACTTGGGTCATTCTATCTCTGTCTATCCAAACGATGTATGATTCATTTGGAATTTGCCGGATAAATTGGATTTTAGACCCTTTATTCATTTCAAATCGGTCAATAATACCTTCAAAAAATGGTACGAAGTCTATATTCTCTCGCATTAGAGCTAGTTCTTTGCTATCCATTCTAGATAGTTCCAATAGACTGTTTACCATGCGAATCATCCGCTCTGTTTCATTCTGAGTAACTTCTAAAAACTTAGGAGCGATAGATGGGTTTTCCCATGCCCCCTCTGTAAGAGCTTCTAAGTAACTTTTTAATGTCGTCAATGGAGTGCGCAATTCATGTGACACATTAGATACAAAATCACGCCGCTCTTGTTCGACCTTTTCTTCTTCTGTAACATCATTCAATACAACTATTAAGCCGCTTGGACTTTGTTTTCCTTGATCATAGATAGTTGAAAAATTTGCCCGAACTAATAATATGTTTTTTTCATCTTCACTAAAGTCGAGCACTATAGAGCCGTGTTCTTGAAGATTTGTGACATATCCTGCTTCTTTTACTAACTCATCTATTTGCAGTAATTCAACAATGCTTTTATTAATTAAATGATTAGGATGGCGATTAAACAGATGACCTGCTGCTTCATTAATCAGATTAATTTCCCCACTCTCATCTGTTGCAATCACGCCTTCAGACATATTCTCCAACACAGAACTTAACTTTAATTGCTCGTTTTCAATTGTAGCCATCGAATGTTTCAAACGATCATTTAAATGATTAAAAGTAACAGCTAATTGACTTATTTCGTCTGTTCCATACACTTTCACTTTCTGAGAAAAGTCTCCTCGTGCCATAGTCTGTGCTTGGCGTCTCATTTGTACAATTGGTTTAGTAATAGCCCTAGCTACAAGCACTCCTAATAAGACCGACACAAATAAAGCAATTACGGAACCTTTTAAAAAGATTGAATTTATACCTTGAATTTGTCCATATACAGGTTCGACGGACGTTTCTAAATAAATGGCTCCTTCTACCTCTCCCTCTGAATCCAGGATGGGTTCCACAAGCACAAATACTCTATTTCCAGTTTTATTATTGAGGAGCGTGTTATCCGTTGAAGATTTAAATTTTAAAGCATTTTGTACTATTGGGTCGGTAAGTTTCTTTCCTATAATTTCTTTATCTAAATAATCATTCGTCCCTAATACTTGACCTTGTTCATTAACAACCCGAATATTGGTAGCATTAGAGCGGTCTACATCATTCACTACATCCTGAATAGATTCTTGTAAGGTCGGTTCATCTTCGCCTTCATCGTCTTCACGGTCTTTTTCAAACTCTTCTTCTATGTTGTAACTTAACAGACTGACTCGGTCACTTACGGATTCTTTAAAATTATCCATCAGTTCTGTTTCTAGTTCCCGTGCAACATATGAACCAATTACCTGCACTGCGATAACTAAGAGCAGTGTATATATTATAATAAATTTTAATTGAATCGACCTTAAGAAACCGACCTTTTTCATGCTTCATTACTCCTCTTCAGGTTGACGCAAATAGTAACCAACTCCCCGCCTTGTTACGATCCACATAGGGTTACTTGGATCTTCTTCTATTTTTTCACGTAATCTGCGCACCGTTACATCCACCGTACGAACATCTCCAAAATAGTCATAGCCCCAAACTGTTTCAAGTAAATCTTCTCGTGTCATGACCTGTCCTATATGGCGGGCAAGGTAATAAAACAGTTCAAACTCGCGATGTGTTAAATCAATGTGGACCCCTTCTTTTGATACACTATAAGCGTCTGGATGAATCGTAATATTTCGAATAACAATGTCTTTGTTCGTTGTTTCCGGTTCTTTCGCTATTTCTTGCTGACGTCGTAAATTCGCTTTCACGCGTGCAATTAATTCTCGATTACTAAATGGTTTAGTAACGTAATCATCTGCTCCTAGTTCTAAACCGAGAACTTTATCAATTTCTCCATCTTTTGCGGTTAACATAATAATGGGCATTGTTTTTGTTTTGCGAATTTCCCGGCACACTTCATTGCCATCTTTTCCTGGCAACATCAAGTCTAATAAAATCAAATCAGGATCTTCTTTTTCCGCCAGTTCCACAGCGGTATTGCCATCATGAGCAAGAATCACTTCATAGCCTTCGTTTTCTAAATTAAATTTCAGTATATCTGCAATAGGTTCTTCATCATCAACTGCTAAAATTTTGATCTTCATTTTTTTGGCCTCACTTTCGTCGTTCATTTGAATTAGTGAATGGACATAAATATACACTTATTTCTATTCTAACGCATTTAACAGTAATTGTCTGTTATTAAACTTAATATGTCATGTAAGACCAGCTTGGATTTATATCTTTTACAGCCTAATAAATAGATAAAAATTAATTGTTAATCGCACCTTTCGTGGTTTGACGAATGGAGAACTACAATGCAAATCATGGTAGTACCATCTCTTCCCATCACTCGATTAACTTTAAAAATGAAAAACATATAGCTTTTTTAATATTACCCGGGAAATAAACTATAAAATAAAAATCTCTTTTCAATGAGCTGAAAAGAGATTTAAGGGTGTTTATCGATATACACTTTGTACAATATTGGTTTGTGTACGGTCCGGACCAACTGAAAAAATAGATAACGGAATTTCAGTTAACTGTGAAATACGCTCTAAATAATGACGCGCATTTACTGGTAAATCATCCAAGCTGGTGACATCTGTAATATCTTCATTCCAGCCTGGCAATTCTTCGTATATCGCTTCACATTCGGCTAAAGCATTCAAATTTGCTGGGAATTCACGAATGACTTCTCCACGATATCTATAAGCTACACAAATTTTCAACGTTTCGATGCCTGTTAAGACGTCTAACGAGTTAAGAGATAAATCAGTTATCCCGCTCACTCTCCGTGCGTGACGAACGACAACACTGTCAAACCAGCCAACACGACGTGGTCTCCCGGTTGTTGTTCCATATTCACGTCCGACTTCGCGAATCTGATCTCCTATTTCATCAGATAATTCTGTTGGAAAAGGACCATCTCCTACTCTTGTCGTATAAGCTTTCGATACACCAACAACTGTAGAAATTTTAGAAGGGCCAACGCCCGCTCCAATGGTGACACCACCTGCAACTGGATTAGAAGAGGTCACAAAAGGGTATGTTCCTTGATCGAGATCAAGCATCACGCCTTGAGCCCCTTCAAATAATACACGACGGCCGCTGTCTAACGCTTCGTTTAATACTACCGAAGTATCACAAACAAACTGCTTCATTTGTTGTCCATATTCATAGTATTCTTCTAAAATGTCTTCTACTTGTATCGATTCACATTCATAAACTTTTTCAAATAAACGATTTTTCTCTTCCAGGTTTTGTTCCAATTTCTCACGGAAGTTATCTTTATCTAATAAATCAGCTATGCGGATACCTGTTCTAGCAGCCTTATCCATATAAGCCGGGCCGATTCCTTTTTTCGTTGTACCTATTTTATTTTCACCTTTAACTTCTTCTTGAAGAATATCTAATTTAATATGATAAGGCAAAATTACATGTGCTCGATTACTCACTTTTAATTTATCTGTGGAAATGCCTTTATCATGTAAGTATTTAATTTCTTCCATAAATGCTTTTGGATCAATAACCATTCCATTACCTAATACACTCTTTTTATCTTTAAAGAAAATACCAGATGGAATTAGATGTAATTTATAAGTTACATCATCAAAAACGATTGTATGACCAGCATTATTTCCACCTTGATAACGTGCTACAACCTCTGCGTTTTGTGATAAGAAATCGGTTATTTTACCTTTTCCTTCATCACCCCATTGCGTACCTACTACAACTACTGAGGACATGGCGCACCTCCACTAAAATTTATATCATTTATCGCCAACTATTAGTGTATCAATATTTAATAGCTTCGTCAATTTAAAACACGAACGTTAGAACATGGTTCATTGTTTATTGTTCGGTAATTAAATATCAAACAGTAACTGGAGGAGGTGCTTCCATATCTCCATACCTAAAATCCAAATCAACAAACTTATTGTATTCTTTTACAAAAGCTAATTCAACCGTACCAGTTGGTCCATTTCTCTGCTTGGATAAGATAATCTCGATGTTCTGATGTTCAGATTCTTGTTCGTAATAATCTTCACGATATAAAAATCCTACAATATCAGCATCTTGCTCAATACTTCCAGACTCTCGCAAATCTGACATCATTGGGCGTTTATCTTGTCTGGATTCCACGCCACGTGATAACTGTGACAGTGCAATCAACGGGACTTCCAGTTCACGAGCCAGGCCTTTTAAAGCACGAGAAATTTCAGACACTTCTTGTTGTCTGTTTTCACGAGAGCCCTCACTTCCTTGAATTAACTGTAAATAATCAATGAAAATCATGCCCAGGCCATGTTCTTGTTTTAATCGTCTACATTTAGAGCGGATATCTGAAACACGAATGCCCGGCGCATCATCAATATAGATACCAGCATGCGATAAACTTCCCATCGCCATGGTTAATTTACCCCAATCATCTTGTTCTAATTTTCCAGTACGCAAGCGTTGTGAATCAATATTACCCTCTGCACAAAGCATACGTTGTACAAGTTGAGCTGCTCCCATCTCCAAGCTAAATATAGCAACATTTTCATTCGTTTTAATTGCCACGTTTTGCGCTATATTTAGAGCAAATGCAGTCTTTCCCATTGAAGGACGCGCAGCAATAATAATTAAATCATTCCGTTGAAATCCGGAAGTCATCCGATCCAAATCACGATATCCGGTAGAAATCCCTGTAACATCGTCCTCTGCTTGATGAAGTTGTTCAATATTATCATACACTTCTATCAAGACATCTTTAATAGGCTTAAAAGCATTCACATTTTTACGGCTGGATACTTCTAAAATTGTTCTTTCCGCATCATCTAAGGCTTCTTCTACTTCATCTTCTTTTGAAAAGGTGTTTGTTACAATATCAGATGCCGTTTGAATGAGGCGTCTAAGAACAGCTTTTTCTTCAACTATTTGACTGTAGTAATCGATGTTCGCTGCAGTTGGTACACTCCCAGCGACATCTGTTAAATAAGGTACGCCCCCAGCAATTTCCAATTTATCACTATTAGATAATAAAGTCGTGACCGTCACCATATCAATTGGTTCGCCTTTTTCAAACAAGTCAAACATAGCTTCAAAAATAACTTGGTGATTAGCACGGTAAAAATCTTTTGACTCGATTCGCTCTGACGCAGTTGAAAAAGCATTAGGTTCTAAAAAGATAGCTCCAATCACTGCTTGTTCTGCTTCAATATTATGCGGCGGAATTCGTTCATTCATGACCTTCCCTCATTCCTTACATACTGTTCTTTTTGCTCCACGCTTTACTATGCCTCGACAACTTGAACGGTAATCGTCCCTGTCACATCATGGTGTAGCTTTACAGGAACTTTAGTATGGCCTAACGTACGAATTGGATCTTTCGTTTCAATTTTTCTGCGATCGACTTTTATATTATGATTCTTATTTAATTCTTCAGCAATTTGTTTGTTAGTGATAGAACCAAATAAATGACCGCCTTCTCCTGCTTTTGCTGTTACTTTCACAGTAATTTCTTCCAACTTCTCTTTGATTTGTTCCGCTTCTTGTTTTTCTTCTTCAGCTAATTCGGCTTGTTTTTTTTGTTTCGCTTTTAATTTCTTAATATTTCCTGACGTAGCTTCTTCTGCTAAATTATTTTTTAATAAATAGTTGTTAGCATATCCTGTTGGAACCTCTTTGATCTCGCCTTTTTTACCTTTTCCCTTTACATCTTTCAAAAAAATAACTTGCATGTTAAGCTCTCCCTTCAAAATATTCATTGATTTTCTCTTTTAACATTTCTTCAGCTTCTGCTAATGTTCTCTGTTCTAACTGTGTTGCCGCGTTTGTTAAATGGCCGCCGCCTTCCATTGCTTCCATAATTAACTGCACATTGACTTCACCTAAAGAACGTGCACTGATAGAAACACGATTTTCTCCTTGTTTTGCTATCACAAAAGAAGCTTGTACATTATCGATCGTCAACAATGTGTCGGCAGCTTGTGCAATCGTAATTTGGTTATAATCATCTTCAGTATCAGCCACAGCTATCGATAAAACGTTTTTATACATATAAGCTTGTTCAATGAGCTTGTTTCTACTGACAACGGTATCTAAATTCTCTTTTAGAAAGTCTTGCACTAATATCGGATCCGCACCTTTTGAACGTAAGTACGAAGCAGCATCAAAGGTTCGAGAACCCGTTCGTAAAGCAAAACTTTTTGTATCGACAATAATGCCGGAAAGCAATGTTGTCGCTTCTAGGGCTGAAAGTTTCTTCTTATCTGGTTGATACTCGATTAATTCCGTCACCAACTCACTTGTCGACGATGCGTAAGGCTCCATATAAACTAAAGTGGGGTTCTCAATGAAATCTTCTCCGCGCCGATGATGGTCAATAACGACTTTATTTGACGTATGACGCAATAATTTTTCATGAGCAGTCATTCCTGGACGATGAGTATCAACTACGACAACTAAACTCCGGCTTGTATAAATAGCGTCTGCTTCTGCTTGACCTATAAAGTGTTTATACAAACTTTCCTCTTTCTTCACTTTATCCATCACTTTCGATATACCGGTTAATACATCACTATCATCTAAAACAATAAAACCATCTACGTTATTGGACATCGCAATATTTAACACCCCTATTGCGGCGCCGAGAGAATCCATATCAGGCGATTTATGTCCCATAATAATAACGTTGTCGCTATCCTGCACCAATTGTTTCAATGCATGAGAAATAACACGAGCTCTTACTCTAGTACGCTTTTCCATTGGATTCGTTTTGCCACCGTAAAAACGTGCTTTACCACTCTCATCACGTATGGCAATCTGATCTCCACCTCTGCCCAGTGCTAAATCAAGACTTGATTGTGCCAGACTTGCCAAATGTGGAATACTCACATCCCCTGTTCCTACTCCGATGCTCAATGTAACAGGATTTCGGTGAACTTCTTCCATATCTATTTTACGAACCTCTTCCAAAATTTCGAAATGAGATTTTTCAAGTTCAGCAAGTGTTTGTTGCGTAAATATTGCTAAAAAACGATCTTGAGATGTTCGTTTGATATAGAATTGATACGTTTCTGCCCAGCGATTTAAAATAGAAGTGATTTCTGAATTTAATTGACTTTTTACACTGTCCGACATATTTCCGGATATTTCTTCATAATTATCCAGTGAGATGTGAGCCAACACAACACGCTCATCATGAAACAATTGCTGTAAATTCTTTTCTTCTGTTCGATCAAATAGATAAAGTGCTTGGTTCTCCTGATCTATTTTTGTTCTAAATGCCAGATTATTAATCGTAATCCAGGTTGTTTTTTTATTTGATTTTATCTGATCTGATAAATCCCCTGTAAAACGGTCGAGCGGTTCTCCTATCAATGGTTGTTCACTATCCAACTCTTCCATATAAGCATTTGCCCATTTAATATGATATACATCATCATATATAAGAATACCGATAGGCATATCTCGAAACACTTCACTACCAACACTTTCCACTTGGTATGACAACTGAGATATATATTCCATTTGATTCTTTTTTATACGCTTTTCTTCCGTTTGCATATAAATGAAAAACAGTATAACAATGCCCAAAAATAGCAGGCCCACAATCCATTGGTAGTAAAAAAGAATGCCTACCATTATGAGAGCGATAACCACACGTAACCATAAATGATAGCTCGACAATCCAGGGTATTCTGTTTCTTTCAATCTATTCAGCTCCTGTCCTTTACGGTTTCTGCTGACGTACTCTTTGTTTTAATCTAAAGCCTAAATCAATTATACCAATAATCCGTACAATAAACATAAAAATAAAAGGTAAAAACAACGAAAGAATAACAATCGTTATTGGGACCGCTTGATGAATCTTTTTATGATCCATATAGAAAAAGATAAAGGAAAATCCTTGAACAACCAGTAAGAAAACACAAAGGGCTTCTACGTTTATAACAACTGTAAAGAGGACACCGTCAGGATCTAAATCCATAATCGAAAGAATAATCGTTAAGAAAAATATCCAGATAACCGCGATTGGGAAATCAAGGTTTTTAAAAGCCGGAAAAGCGAATTGTTTCCTTTCTACCCGATTGACAATTTTATACGTTAACCACTGAGCTATAAACGCCATAATAATACTTAAAATGGCGATACCGACCGGAACCATTTCTTTCATTAATTTCATCTGTTCTTCCACTAATTCTAGTGGTTCTTCCACATCAGTTGTTAGATTCATTTGGCCTATGACTGAACGGATCATGTCCATTGATTCATTCATTGCCGAATCTAATTCTTGGAATAAATTAATTTGGAAAACAACTTGGATTAAAAAAAGAACAATGACAAACCCTGCAATATGCCCAATCGTCCCTTGAGCCCACGTTTCGTATGCATTTTTCTCACGATACATGCCACTTCCTACAGCGATACCACCAATGCCTGCTAATAAGGTTAAAGGCAAGGTAACAAGTGTAGCTAGAAGCATCGCCAATATACTTGCTATCACCATCATTAAAACACCTGCTGTAAAACCATGTTTACTTGTATACATAACGAACGGAACAGGTAATAAAAATATCCCGATTATTTGAATGACTGGTACAAATACAATAACTAGCAGTAAAATTATATATACAGCAGTCAGCATAGCTCCTTCTGTAATTTTTTTAGATTGATTCATCTTTCCACCTCGATACTATTATACTTCCTCACCCTCATATGATAGCAGATTTTAGCTTTGATTGTTATGGAAATCTCTCTGTTTAATTCGCAAATCTAAATAGTAACCGTCTAGTGAAGAAACATGGTATAGTAGGTACGAAAACAATATCATTTGGTGGGAGAAATCAATGCAAGATATCTGGAATATATTTAAAAATAGTGTTCAATTACCAAAAAGGCAAGCCGCTTTTAGCTTAAATCGTATCGGCATGGATAAAGTTATTATGTTTCTTTTTATTCTCATTGCCCTTGCCTCGGTCCCTGAACTGATTACTCAGCTCAAAGCGAATCAGACTTCCTCTAGTTTATATATGCAGTCTTTTTTTTACGTTATTTTCTTTTTTATATTTTATTATTTAATTTTTATAAGCGTCGTTTTTGCTATTCTTTCTTTCATCGCTTATCTTGCAACTTGGATAGCACATATGGCAAGCAGAAAACTCCGGTATTCCATTTTATGGAAAACGACAGCTTGTGCAAGTGCGATCCCATTATTAATATTCACAATAAGTTCCTTTTTTTATACCATCACATTGTCTTTCTTTTTTGTTTTAGTATTATTTCAACTTATCGTCTTAGTACAAACCATTTTTCTCTATCCTAAGCGAAATGTAAAGCGAAGCAAACGATTATAAAACACCTTATTTTCGTAATCGCTTTTCTGTTAAAAAGCTTTTAAATGACAAAAATTCCTTTTCAATTAAATTGAAAAGGAATTTTTATTTTTATTCACTCGCATATGGTAGTAATGCCATTGCGCGAGCGCGTTTAATTGCTGCTGTTAATTTTCTTTGATATTTAGCAGATGTTCCAGTTACACGACGAGGAAGAATCTTTCCTCTATCTGAAACAAATCTTTTTAGTAAATCTACATCTTTATAGTCGATATGAGTAATGCCATTTGCTGTGAAATAGCATACTTTACGACGTCTTGGACGACCACGTCTCATTGTATTCACCTCATTCATTTAAAAATAGATTATCCTGCTTGTTTGCTCAAACTTTAATTCGTTGGCACAACAATCATTCGGATTAGATTATCTGTATAAAATACTGCTCAATCGTTTCGTATCTAGAACGGCAAGTCATCATCAGAAATATTCACCTGTTCGCCACTGCTTTCGAACGGGCTTGATTTCTCTTGAGCTGATGCTTGTTGTTGGGATGGATTTGGACGTTGTTGCTGCTGGTAAGTATTTTGTTGACTGTACCCTCCACCGTCTGAGTTTCTAGAACCTTTCGATTCTAAAAATTGGACACTGTCAGCAACTACTTCTGTTACAAAGACTGTTTTTCCTTCTTGATTTTCGTAGGTACGACTCTGTAATCTTCCATCCACACCAATTTGACTGCCTTTTCTCATATAATTCGCAAGGTTCTCTGCTGCCTTTCTCCATACAACACAATTGATAAAATCAGCATCATTTTCTCCGTGCTGATTTTTAAATGGTCTGTTGATGGCGATTGTAAAATTGGCAACAGCAGCACCATTTGGTGTATATCTTAAATCGGGATCTTTTGTTAGTCTTCCAACTAGAACGACTCTATTCAATTAGAATCCCTCCCTTTTATTGTTCGTCGTTACGAACAACGATGTG
>DATGTM010000034.1:0-4046 GCA_035301845.1 Pseudogracilibacillus sp.
TATTAAAGAATAAACCTATTGTTTGACCTTTATTGACCAAAGGTATATGATAGAATCATAAATTAAATATGTAAAAGTTTGAAGGAGGATATTTATATGGTTTTTGTACCGACAGTTATTGAACAAACAAACCGCGGTGAACGCGCTTATGACATTTATTCCCGCCTGTTAAAAGACAGAATTATTATGTTGGGTACTGCAATTGATGATAATGTTGCTAACTCCATTGTAGCTCAGTTATTATTTTTAGAAGCTGAGGATTCAACAAAAGATATTTCTATATATATCAACTCTCCAGGTGGGTCTATTACAGCTGGAATGGCCATTTACGACACTATGCAGTTCATTAAATCAGACGTTACTACTATTTGTACCGGTATGGCTGCTTCCATGGGGGCATTCTTACTTGCAGCAGGTGAAAAAGGAAAACGCTATGCACTTCCAAATAGTGAAGTTATGATCCACCAACCTTTAGGGGGCACACAAGGACAAGCTTCAGATATTGAAATCCATGCGAATCGAATTATTGAAATGCGTGAGAAAATCAATCAAATTTTAGCAGATCGCACTGGACAATCGATCGATGTAGTGCGTAAAGATACAGATCGCGATAATTTCATGTCTGCTGACAAAGCGAAAGATTATGGTTTAATCGACCAAGTATTAGAGAAGAAAAATTAATCATTCTTAAAAAACATCCTGTATATACAGGATGTTTTTTAGTGTTTAATTTAGAGATTCATTATTACGTAACATTAAATAAATCGCGTAGATAATTATTCATAAATACTCCTGTTGGATCAAATTGATGCCGTATTTCCCGAAAATCCTGTAACTTGGGATACAGATCGGTCAATTCATAATAAGAACAGGTATGCATTTTTCCCCAATGCGGTCTTCCGCCGTAGTGACGTAATATGTTTTCAATAGTCGCAAAGTATTCATTAAATGGCATACCTTTATACATATGAATCGCTACATAAGCACTATTTCTTTCATAAGATGGGCTTAACCAAATTTTATCTTGTTTAACAAAGCGGCATTCGATTGGGAAATGTACTTTTATTTTTTTCTTTTTAATGACATCTTTAATTTGTTTCAAAGCATTCGGTAACGCTTCTTCTGGTATAGCATATTCCATTTCTTGAAACTTCACAAGTCTCGGAGTAGCATACAATAAATGACTTGTATTTTCTTCCGATCCGACTGGTACTCCCATTGCAGATAACGTACTTACAGCTTTATACGTTTTAGGTACGCGTTTACTCGCTTCTGACATTATCCAGAGCAGCCCATTTTCTATAACAAGTTTTTTAAACTTATTATTTTGTTTTCTTCCCTGCTTCTTCTCTTTGCCAGTACTTTGATTCATCGTTTTTACTTGAACTGTTTCTGTATAAGGAAACCAATAAAATTCAAAATTACGATTGAATGCTTTTAATGCATCCAATTGTCCCAAACAATCATCAAAAGATAAGCGGTAACTATGGGCAATGAGTGAATATGCCGGTAATACTTTCAATTCTACTTTAACGATGATGCCTAACATCCCTAAAGATATTTGTGCTGCTGCTAATAAATCTGGATTTGAATGATGATTAATCGTGACGAGTTCTCCTTCAGTATTCATTATAGTCAGACTTGTAATCTGCGTAGGTATATTCCCTAAATGAATCCCAGTTCCATGTGTTCCCGTACTAATAGCACCAGCAATAGATTGAAGATTAATATCTCCCATGTTTTCCATGGCGTATCCTTGTGCTGCTAACGCTTCACCTAACTCTTTTAAAGTGGTTCCTCCCCACACGCTAACCGTATTCGTAGATTGATCCACCGTCTCTACTCCTCTTAAGCGCTGCAATGAAATGATTACTTCTCCCGTCGCAACAAGCGGTGTAAATGAATGACCTGCACCTGTAACACGGATAGTTTCATTTCGATACTTTGCCTGTTTAACTATCATTACCAGTTCTTCTATTGTATTGGGTGTGCATATCTTATTAAGACTGCAATGAACCGAACCAGACCAGTTCTTCCAATGAACTGCTTCCTTTGGTTTTACAGAAAACATTTCCCTTCCCCCCGGTAAGTTTGATATGTATCTGTCCATTTACCATTTTCTATCACAACAATTTCATGAAAGCGCTCACATATCTCGCCAGACTTACTATGCCGGAAAAGAACAGGGTCGCCTAACTTCAAAGAGGCATTTCCATTATAGAACACTGGCGTTTGCACTTCTCCTGGACCTTCATTATTCATTAAGGAAGCACCTTTGGGAAGATATATTTCTGGCAGTTTATCCTCATTAGCAGGACCGGACGCCACGTAGCCTCCTCCTAGACAAGTAAATATCTTATTTTTAGGACGCCTCGTTATCTCAATTGCAAATCCGAGCGCTGGATCGTATTGAAACTGTTCATATTTATCAAATAAATGAGAACTGAAAAAACCTGAACCAACTGTTACTTCCGTTACAGATGCTTCTTTAGCTGTTTCTTCTAAACTGCCGGTTCCGCCTCCATTGATAAAGCGTACTGGTATTTTTTCTTTTTGAAGTCTTTTCATTAATTGGGTGCGCTTGTGATGAATCTTTTTTAAAGATTGCTTTTTTAATTGGCGTATCGCCAGGTTTTTAGTGCGTTGTCTTGGGTCACTATCCGTTACCCCTGCAATTTGTGCTTCATACCCCATAATACCATCTAAGTGTAATACGCTGGATTTTTGAATTGTTTTCGCTAACCGAACGACGTCTTTTGGTCGACGTAAGCGAGAGCGGTATACACCAAAGTACAGTCCCGGAAGCTTCATTGAAACATCCATATCAATACTCACTTGGAAAGAAGCATCTTCCGCTTTTGCAATTGATTCAAGACGCTCTACATGTTCTAAAGAATCAATCATAACAGTAATACTTTTATCTTGATTTGTCGCTTGGGCAATTTTAATAAGCTGACGTCTGTCCCATACTGGATAAGCTATAAGCAAATCGGTAAAACCTTTATCTCGCAAAAACAATGCTTCTTCTGCCGAAAAGCACATTAACCCTTGAAAAACAGGCGACGAATCTAATATATAACGGAGTACTTCTGCACTGCGAATCGATTTTGTCGCAATCCGAATATTTTTGTTCCCCGCTTTTTTTTCAATTTGTCGAATGTTTCGCTGTAAAGCATTGTTGTGTAAAAAAAGACACGGTTTTGACCTGTCTTTTAAAGCTTCTTTGAAATAGGTATATTCATTCATCGTATGCATCTCCTGTTTGTTTCAAAGCAAATGCTATTTATTGAACCGTTTCAGAACTTATGAATTGTGACAATTGTTCCATGGCATCACTTTCATCAGGGCCATCTGCAATAATGGAAACATCCTCTCCTTTTGCTAATGCGAGAGTCATCAAACCCATAATGCTTTTGGCATTAATCCGTTTGC
Source organism: Pseudogracilibacillus sp. (assembly GCA_035301845.1). Classification (GTDB taxonomy): domain Bacteria; phylum Bacillota; class Bacilli; order Bacillales; family Amphibacillaceae; genus Pseudogracilibacillus. The sequence continues at coordinate 3,433 of DATGTM010000034.1, forward strand.
CATCTTTTTCTAAAAATAAATCTGCTTCAAATTTGTTCGCCTCTTGAACAAATTGTGCAGCAGGCCTTGCTTGTAAACCCGATTCTAATTCGACGGTTAACGATCGTTCTAGCAAAACACATCCTCCTTCCATGTATTCCTTTACATCCTCGTCATTCTAATTATATCATCTTCAACTCCGAAAATGAAACACATACGAATAAACTCTACTTTTCGACAAGCAAACATAAAATATTTGATAAGGTCTTCTCCAGCATAACATTTATCGGACTTTCAAGGTTTCAGCAAAATCTTCTATTTTTTTCAAACGGTGATTGACACCTGACTTCGATAAGTTGCCCGAGGGCAGCAATTTGCCAATTTCTTTTAAATTAACATCAGGATACTGGAGTCGAATTTCTGCTATTTCTTGTAACTTATCTGGCAGTTCTTCTAATCCAACTGTGTTTTGAATAAATTTAATACTTTCTTTTTGTCTGACGGATGCACTGATTGTTTTATTTAAATTTGCTGTCTCGCAGTTCACGATTCGATTCACCGAATTACGCATATCCCGCACAATTCGAACATCTTCAAATTTAAATAATGCATTCATTGCCCCAATCACATTTAAG
>DATGTM010000035.1:0-17103 GCA_035301845.1 Pseudogracilibacillus sp.
TTCTTGAATGAGTTTATGATTCGAAAAAACACCTAAAACCGTATTTGTATTTCCAATATCCAATACAAAAATCATCCATTTCGCTCCCTTGCTTTTACTGGTTTCCACTATATCATAAATTATATTCCATCGCCATTTACAAAAAATAGCTTTATACACTCATTTATCTTTTAACAGATACGTCTTTTTCTAAAGTAGAAATTCGCGCACTACCTTAAAAAATCAATCTTTTCCCTTCTTACACGTTCGTCAACTGAGTTGGGGAGCGGGATATACGATTCAAAAAGGAACCTCTTCATAAGAAAAGGCTTCTCTATATAGAGAAGCCTTTATCATTATTTATCTTCATCTGACTTTTCTGCGTCTGTTTCATCATCCGCGTCCGGTGTGGAATCTGTATCTTCAGTAGTAACAGAATCACTTTCTTCCGTTGTCTCTTCAGATGGTGAATCACTTGGTTTTGATTCATCTTGTTTGTTCAACTCATGCGATTTCTTCCATGATTCTTCATATTCTTTTTCTTTTTGTTGCGCATGTTCTTTCGCTTTCTCATAATCAATTGCAGCATTTTCTAGTTCTTGATCTGCTTTTTCTAATGAGGTGTCAGCTGGTTCTTCTTCTTTTTCATCTGCTGGCATTTCTCCAGTATCGAATAGAGATTGAATTTGTTCGCCAGTCAATGTTTCTATTTCTAACAGTTTGCCAGCAACTGTTTTAAGTTGCTCTTCATATTCCGATAAGATATCAAGTGCTCTTTGATAACATGTATCGATAATACGTTGTGTTTCTTTATCAATTTCGTGTGCTATCGCATCACTATAGTCTTTACCTTCACTAATATCACGGCCAAGGAAAGGTCCTCCTCCGCCGCCACCATTAAACTGGGTATTTCCAATCTTCTCACTCATACCAAGTTCGGTGATCATTTTATTCGCCATTTCAGTCGCACGTTGGAAATCATTGGAAGCGCCGGTACTTACATTATCTTTACCGAAAATGATTTCCTCAGCAGCGCGTCCACCAAGTAGACCGGTAATTCTATCCAGCAACTCTGGTTTAGTAATAATATAACGATCTTCTTTAGGTAGCATTACAGCATAACCACCGGCTTGGCCGCGAGGTACAATGGTAACTTTATGAACCGTTTCCGCATCATCCAACACCATACCGATAATCGTATGACCACTTTCGTGATGGGCAACAATTTGTCTTTCTTTTTCTGAAATAACGCGGCTCTTCTTCGCAGGTCCAGCAATAACACGGTCAATTGCTTCGTCAATCTCTAACATGGAGATTTTCGTTTTGTCATGTCTTGCTGTCACAAGGGCTGCTTCGTTTAAAAGGTTTTCTAAGTCTGCGCCAGAAAATCCTGGTGTACGCATAGCAATCGTCTTAAGATCTACATCATCTGCTAATGGTTTGTTGCGTACATGAACTTGTAGTATCTGTTGACGACCTTTTACATCTGGACGACCAACAGGGATTTGTCTGTCAAAACGTCCTGGACGAAGTAATGCCGGGTCTAAAATATCTGGACGGTTTGTTGCAGCAATTAAGATAATTCCTTCATTACCTTCAAATCCATCCATTTCAACAAGTAACTGGTTCAAGGTTTGTTCACGTTCGTCATGGCCTCCACCAAGACCCGCTCCACGCTGACGACCCACTGCGTCAATCTCATCAATAAAGATAATACATGGAGAATTCTTCTTCGCATTCTCAAACAAATCTCTTACACGAGAAGCACCAACACCAACAAACATTTCCACAAAATCTGAACCACTGATTGTAAAGAACGGTGTGCCCGCTTCGCCAGCTACTGCTTTAGCAAGCAATGTTTTACCTGTACCAGGAGGACCAACTAACAGTACCCCTTTCGGAATGGTTGCTCCCACTTCTTTAAATTTACGTGGATCTTTTAGAAAGTCGACCACTTCCACAAGCTCTTGCTTTTCTTCATCTGCTCCTGCGACGTCTTTAAAGCGAACTTTCGTTTTTTCTTCGTTGTACAGTTTCGCTTTACTCTTACCAAAGTTCATTACTTTTCCGCCGCCACCGCCGCCTTGCGATCTGGTGAAGATAAAGAAAAAGATTAAACCAATAATTAAGAATGGCAGCATCATCGTCAAGAAGTTGACAAATGCACTAGGCTGCTCTTCTTCCTCTACTTTTAGCACACTTTGCTCTTGTGCTGTAGTGGTAATATTTTTAACAATATCATTATTGTCGGGAACTTGTACGACGAACTCTTTATCGCCTTCTGCAAGTTCACCTGTTATTCTCATAATTTCATTTTTGGGCTCCATCGTCATTTCTGACACGTCGCCATCTTCTAAATGCGTCATAAACTTCTGAACATCTAATTCTTCTGTTTCATCGCCTTGCTGTTTAAATAAACTAATAACACCGATGAGCACTAGAAAAATCAGTGCATAAAACAATATATTCCGAAATACCCGGTCCATTTAAAAATCTCCTCCTAAGCGAGAAAAACTCCATCATATCGTAACATAGAAAAAATAATAAGTACAACTAATTACTCTTCACTTTAAGTCCCATTTTATCTACGTTCTTTCAGATGTTTTTTCTGTAATCAATCTCTATATATTTCTGGTTTCAACACACCAATATATGGGAGATTGCGATATTTTTCATCGTAATCCAACCCATAACCGACAACAAAGGCATCCGGAACTTCAAACCCAACGATATCCGCTGTAATTTTAGCTGTTCTGCCTGTAGGTTTATCTAACAATGTAACGATTTTAACGGAGTTTGCTTGGCGGTATTTAAATAAATCCACTAAGTAACTTAACGTTAATCCACTGTCGATAATATCCTCAATAATAATAATATCTCTACCTTCTACACTTGCGTCTAAATCCTTTTCAATTTTCACTTCTCCAGAAGAGCGAACACCACTGCCATAACTGGACACATCCATAAAATCAATCTCGACATGTGTTTCTATAGATCTCGTAATGTCAGACATAAATAGAGTCGCGCCCTTTAGAACTCCGATGACAAGAGGAAACGTGCCCTCATATTCTTCGGTCAATTGCTTACCAAGTACTTGACATTTCTCCTTTATTTCTGCTTCCGTAATTAAAACTTCTTCTATATCTTGCTGCATAACGCTTCCTCCTTGATTCTAAACATCTTTCTCCATATATTCAAATAACAAGTACCGTCCATCATCCGTATATCGAAAAGGTGATTTTCGCAGTCCAATCACCCACAGAATAGTACCACTTTGATCTGTTAAAATGGGCCACTGTTCTCGTCTGGCTTGGGCTACTTTCTCATCTATAAATATGTCTTTAATTTTCTTCGTACCTTCTAGACCTTCATAATGCATGCGGTCCCCAGGGCGTCTTGTCCGTATTTCCAACGGGAACTGAATCTGTTCTTCAGGTAAAATCAGTCTATCTTTAGACACCGGCAGACTGTTAGCTAGTGAATCATCCACCCGTCGAACAAAAAGCTCTGCCTCCTCGTTCAACAGCTTGATTCGAGCTGGAAGCTTCTGAATCATTTTTTCTTCTAGACGCGCTGTTTCTTCCAAAGAGTCTGAGAAAGAACAGATTACTTTATCATATACTTTATAAATGCGACATCCTTCTGGAAAATCCAACTGTTTCTGTCCTGTTTGCTTCAGTAAATTTAAAAATGCTCTCTCTTGTTTATACGTTATTTGTTCTGGAATAACTTCATACAGATAGTCTAATGTTAGCCGAAATAAACGTCTTTGTAAAGAAACAGGATAAGCTAAAAACTGTTGAGCTGAAAATTCAACTTTTACAGAAAATGAATCCGTGTGGACGACTTCTGGAAACAAACGTTTCGCTTCATTCATGATAAACGATTCATCCTCTGTTAGGTGCTGAACAAGTTGTTGCATCGTCATCGCGAGGTTTGGATTCTCTTCTTGTAATGCAGGCAATACTTCTTGCCGAATTCGATTTCTCATATATGTATTTTCTAAATTGCTTTCATCTAAACGATAAGCAAGCTGATGCTTGTTAGCATACTCGTAAATATCCTGTTTCGTCACACAGAGAAAAGGACGAACGACTTCCCCAAAGGATAAGGACCTTCTTGTTGGTATGCCTGTTAAATTATGTAAATTTGTTGTTTTCGTTAATTGCATGACAACAGTTTCAATTTGATCATCCCCATGATGGCCAAGGGCAAGCAGATTCATTTGGTGTGCTTGCATCACTTCTTGGTAGGCTTGATACCTAAGCTCGCGTGCTGCCAGTTGAGTTCCTAAAGCATGTTTTGCTTGATACTCCGGTACAGAAACTGTCCGGCTATAACAAGGAATATTTAAAGCTTCACAAAATGACTGAACAAACTTGACATCCGCTTCTGATGTCTCGCTTCGTAATTGGTGGTCGATTGTTATAGCGCTCACTTTAATCTGAAGTAACTTGCGATAACGATACAAGAAATGCAACAGGCTAAGTGAATCAGGACCCCCTGATACTCCTACTGCGACATTACTGTTCACCGGGATCAATTCATTTTGTTCCATCCATTGCAACACTTTTTTTTCCATTCGCTTCGACCCTTACTGAGGAATTATTTTACACTTTCTATTATACGAGAAAAGAGACTTCTTTTGCTATTCATCCGTCTTCATTTTTTAAAATTCATCACCTTACCTTTATTTCCCCTATATAAAACAAGACATATTTTATTGACTTCTATTTTATTCTCTTGTATTATAGTATCTGTTGTCTTCGTAACAAGACTAACTAGGCGGCGTAGCTCAGCTGGCGAGAGCGCACGGTTCATACCCGTAAGGTCGTGGGTTCAAATCCCTCCGCCGCTATTCATAAACATTCCTTTTATTTATAAAAGGAATGTTTTTTTTATCTCTTTAAAGGTATCCTTCACACACCTATCGTTTCTATACTTGAACCGTAACTGTACAACAACTCTATTCCACTGGATTAAACGAAAAAATAAAACAGCTGCAACTATACATTGCAGCTGTTTTATTATCTATTCATCATAGAGCATTTACAAGTAACAGTAATTGCTATCCTCTTTTAGCACCTCTTCCACCACGTCTAGATTCCGTGTGCTTCTTTAAAGAGGCTAGACGGTCCTCGGAATCTTTTAAAAATTGATTCATCTTGCTTTCAAAATTCTCTGGCTTCTCAGCTGGTTTCTTGCTTCGACGAACAGGCTTATCCTTTGCTTTCTTAATAGACAACCCAATCTTTCCATCGTCTTCTACATTAATAACTTTTACAGTGACTTCATCGCCTACTGTAAGGTGTTCATTAATGTCTTTCACATAGCTATCAGCAACTTCACTGATATGAACCAAACCGGTCGTTCCTTTTTCTATTTCCACAAACGCACCAAAATTTGTGATTCCGGTGACCTTCCCTTGCAATTTACTGCCCACTTCGATTGACATAAAACAAATGCTCCTCCTTGAAATTTATAGGGTACTCTTACTTTAGTATACGAACAAAGGTAAATTATGTCAATAAGCGCGTTCATCCTGATCTTCTGTTTGGATGATTAATTCCCCTTCTTTGGATAAAAAGTAGTTCGTTCTTGCGATATCAAGTATATAATCTTCATCATTTAACAAGTCAATTTCTTCTTGCAATGCCTCTTCTGTATTTTCCAGTCCATCCATCTCTTCTGTCAATTCTTCTTGTTGTTCCTCTAAATCAGCATGTTGAGCCCGTTGTTTTGTATGGTATGTAAACATGACTCCAAAAGCAACCAAGAACGCTAAGCCAATAATAGTCAATCGCTGAAACAACCGCTTTTTTCGTTTGTTCTCCCGCTCCTGCTTCGCATCATAATGATTCATATAAGCTGACTTAATTTTCGTAACTGGTTTTTCTGGTTTTTCCGATTTCGCCACGATTATACCTCCATTTCTTTACGGCTCTTACGTAAAATGATATATATTTTTCATTGTACTATAACATGCCTCTAGAATGAAAGTGTTTTATTAAATTATTGTAAAATTTCACAAACGAGTATCAGCCAGTTAGTCTTACTGTTCCTGGTCCGTCTTTTCTTCCCGTATTATTTCATATAATCCGCTTACGTCGTCTTTTTTCACATGGTCTTTAACTTGGAGAATTTTAATTGTAAGTACAGTACGGGCAAAACGAATTTCCATTTCATCTCCTGGTTGTACATCGACCGATGGTTTCACGACAGTTCCATTCACTTTAATACGTCCTTGCTCTGCTATTTCTTTTGCTAGAGGACGTCTTTTAATAATTCGGGCAGTTTTTAAATATTTATCAATTCGCATTTATTCCCTCTCCTTTTGCTTCGCTATTTCCCACATCGAATCCATTTCTTCTAAAGAAATATCCTCCATAGGTTTATTCTCCCCTTGTACTTGCTGTTCGATGCTCTTAAATCTCCGGATGAATTTATTGTTTGCTTCTACAATCGCTATTTCCGCATCAATATTATAATGTCTGGCAATATTGGTTAAGACAAATAACAAATCGCCTAATTCTTCTTCCATCGCAGATTGATCATGCTTTTCAATAGCCTCAATGAATTCCCGCTGTTCTTCTTTGTACTTCTCCCATACTTCCGCTACATGACTCCAGTCAAATCCAACGGTTGCCGCTCGTTTTTGTAACGCTTCTGCAGTATGAAGACCTGGAGCGCCAGCCACTATATCATCCAACACACTTTGCTGTTTAGAAAAACCTTTTTCTTCTGCTTTTAACTGTTCCCAGCTTTTATGCGATTCTCCTCCCCCAAATACATGCGGGTGCCGATGGATCATTTTTTTTGCGAGCGACTGAATCACATCATCTACAGAAAAATAGCCGGATTCTTCTCCTATTTGACTATGTAGAATGACCTGTAATAAAACATCCCCTAATTCCTCGGTTATCGCGAGGTCGTCTTCTTCTGTAATTGCTTCGAGTAATTCATATGTTTCTTCAAGTAAGTAGCGTCGCAAGGAATCATGAGTCTGTTTTTGATCCCATGGACAACCACCTGGCCCTCTTAATGTTCGAACAATCTCTCTTAGTTGACGAAATTCATGCAATAATAAATCGTTAGGAACAGGCGGGATGTATACACTCATTAAATTGCTCATTTCCAGATGACGGTCTAGCTCCTCTAGAGGTAATTTCCATTTTTGCTCCTTTTCTGTTCCTGCCGCTTCTACTACCCATACTTGATAATCTGCTGGTAACACTTCCAATAAAGTGAGTTTAACCTCCGAAGCAATAAAAGCATTATATACCTGACAAAACACAAGATGAGAATCGAAGGAAAGCTCTCCGCGATCAAACTGCGTAGCATCCACAAACTGAAACCCATCAATTGGATCAATCGCAAGCGTCGTAAATAAATCGTCCAGATAACTCGCTCCTCCTAAAACTTCCACTTCTACTTTCGAATGATTTAATAATAATTGCACCGTTTGTTCAGCTACCATAGGATGTCCAGGAACCGTATACAAAACCGGCGATGTTTTAGCTGCTTCAACCAATTCTGCTACAATATTTTCGTAAACCGCAGCAAAATCATCATGCTCTTCATAAATATAATCGAAAGCTTTAAAGGTTATCTGCTCTTCTTGTAACGTTTCAATAACAGGGTGATCCATCGTTCTGGTGAACACTTTACGTTCGTATCGCTGCAGCCTGCGATATATCCCTAAAGGGAGCTGGTTGATATCCCCTGCCCCTAAGCCAATAATCTCTATCTTATACATTTGATTCATCCTTCTTCTTCTGAAATTTATTCATGATACGTTCTAAAAAATGCGAAAAGGGAAGAGCTTGTAATTGTCTTTTTGTAAAAACGTGAAACCTAAAACATAACCCGATATTAATCGCCGCTCCTAGCATAATCAATGCAAGTACATATGCTCCTAATCCCCAGCGCGGAAATTGAACAGTATTAAAAAAACTGATTTTCACTAAACAAATCACTGCGACCATCGAAAGATTCGCGATGATTAATCCACGCCATCTAATATGGTTCCACAAATCAAGGCCTCGTACTTCTCGGTGCAATACATACACCATACTGACCACCAATACCAGTAAGCTGAACACCGTCGCTAGCGCTCCACCTTGTATATGGAAAAATGGAAGCAAACTCTTATTGAGGAACCATTTTAACACACAAACGATTATAATCCATAGAGCAACTGTCTTACCTTTACCAATATTTTGTAAAATCGAACAGGCCGTAACCGCGATAGCTGACAGTACAACCGACCCTGACAAGATTTGCAAACTGCTCGTCCCCACCTGGTCCATAAACAATAAACCATTCACTTCCGGCATAAGGATAATGATTCCCACAGAGGCCGCGCCAGCAAGATAGATACTGAAAAGCAGTGCTTCTCTAATAGCGTTCGTTCGCTCCTCTCCTTCTTGTACAATTGTAGGAACTAAAGCTAAGGCGAACGAAGAACCGAAGACTACACCAAATTGAATAAGCGGTTGCCCACGGTCAAATACGCCTTTCCATTCTTTGGCTTGCTGCGGTCCATCTCCTGCTTCCATAAGCCCCGGCACCATCGTAAACACATCAATCAATTGCAGCATAATTAAGATCATATGACTAAGTGCCGCAACAAAACCTAAGGATAGACAGACACTTACATAGTATTTCCACGGGATACGCTCTCGCGGGTAAACAGAAGAAGAAGTAGCATGTAAAACGCGCCACAGCCAAACAATAGTGACCACTCCCATAGCGATCACTGAAGCTAAAACCCCGGCAGTTCCAATCGTTCGAACATCTAACTTCCCAATGAACACTCCATAGGCAGCAAGAATAATAATCGTAACGCGAATAAGCTGTTCAGCGACTTGTGAATATGCGGTTGGAGCCATTATACCTGCTCCTTGAAAGCCTCCCCGTAGCAAAGAAGTGAACGGCAGCAATAAAAAAAGCACACTGGACAAGCGAAATGTACTCGCTAATTCAGGTGTTCCCATCCAATCTGTTAGTATAGGAGCAAATAAATATAATATGCTGGACAAAGTTCCGGATAAAACAAACAGAATTAAAAAAAGCGGAGCATACACAAAACGAAAACTATTCTGCTTAGAAACAGCGAGCCGTTCGGCAGTGATTTTCGAAACAGCAGCAGGTATTCCATACAACCCCAGAATCATCACCATTGCTATCAAGGGGTAAATTTGTTGATACGTGAAAAAACCAATATCACCTGTTAGATTTTGTAAAGGGATGCGATAAGTTGCGCTAAGCACCTTACTTAATAAACCTGCTATAGTTAGAAGCATTGCTCCATGTATCATTTTATTTGTTCTAGCTGCCTTCATCATACCGTCCCACCTGCATATAGTATCCTCTTTTAACATCCGTTCGAATCAGTAAACTATAGACATAGCCTGCATCATGCTTAGCCGGTTTCATATGTCTTCGTATAAATAAATGCATTCACATCTTTCTAACCTTTATCCTGTAGCACTTCATCTATCAATTCTGTTCTTTATTATAGCACACCTCACGCTTTTCCATCTTAAAAAAAGTGATTTTTCCTCCCATTTAGACAGTAGCGTTTTAAACATACATCTAATTCATTTAGCTAGGATGCAAAAAAGCCGGAGAACGATACATAATCGCACTCCGGCTTTTCAATCAAGTCGTTGCAGAAGCTTCTTGTTCTTTTGCATCTTGATTCACATTTTCTAAACCTGCTAAACAGTCGGCAACAAATTCATAACGGGCAACTTCCGTTTCGTTTTTCGACAGTTTGAATGTCATTTTCAATTGATTACCTACTGTTCCCAGCTGTACATTCCGTCCAAAAGTATGCACTAATTCAAACAATTTCGAACCATCTACTCGTTGACTGCGTTCTTCTTCAAGCAAACATTCAATACGCTGAGGCGATTCTTTAATCGACTCGACTCGCTCTCTTTTCGCCAACATTTTCAATTTCGAAACAGAGAATAAATTACTGACCGCTTGCGGATAATCCCCAAATCGGTCAATCAGCTCTTCTTGCAAACCCTCTATTTCTTCATTAGATTCCAACGCCTGGAACTGTTTATACATATCAATCTTTTGCTTTTCATCTGCAATATAATCCTCTGGAATATACGCATCAATCGATAATAACAATTCCGGATTAAACGGCTGTACATTTTCCACTTTTTGGCCAGTTTGTTTCGACTCAATGGCTTCTTTCAACATTTGTGAGTATAGGTCAAAACCAACGGAATCAATAAATCCATGTTGCTGCTTTCCTAATAAGTTGCCAGCGCCCCTAATAGATAAGTCACGCATAGCAATTTTAAACCCAGAGCCTAATTCCGTAAATTCTTTGATTGCCTGCAAGCGTTTTTCAGAGACTTCTGTAAGAATCTTATCTTTTTGATACGTAAAATACGCATAAGCAATTCGATTCGACCGACCAACACGCCCACGCAGCTGATACAACTGACTTAACCCCATATGATCAGCGTTATACACGAGTAGCGTGTTAACATTCGGGATATCTACTCCCGTTTCTATAATAGAAGTACTTACTAAAATATCGCTATCGCCTTCTAAAAAGTCGAACATAACATTTTCTAATTCGGTTTCATTCATGCGGCCATGTGCAACCGAAACCCTTGCTTCATCAACGAGTCCACTAATTTCCCGTGCTACCTTTTCAATATTTTCGACACGGTTATATAATAAAAACACTTGTCCCCCGCGGGCCATTTCCCGCTCAATTGCTTCCCGTATAAATGCCATGTTGTGTTCGATAACATACGTTTGCACCGGGAATCGGTTCTTAGGAGGTGTTTCAATAACTGATAAATCACGAATTCCCAGCATAGACATGTGAAGAGTGCGTGGTATGGGAGTTGCCGTAAGCGTCAGTACATCTACATTACTCTTTATCTGCTTAATCTTTTCTTTGTGCTTTACGCCAAAGCGCTGTTCTTCGTCTACAACCAGCAACCCAATATCTTTATATACGACATCTTTAGATAATAAGCGATGTGTGCCAACCACTACATCTACAGTGCCTTTCTTTAAACCTTGGATCGTCTCATTCTGTTGTTTCTTCGTACGAAAACGGCTAAGTAAACCGACATTAATCGGATAATCCTGAAAACGTTCCAACATTGTTTGAAAATGCTGTTGTGCAAGAATCGTAGTCGGTACTAGAATTGCCGCTTGCTTGCCTTCCGCAACAGCTTTAAATATGGCACGAATCGCTACTTCGGTTTTGCCGTAGCCCACATCCCCACAGAGTAATCTGTCCATAGGTTGGACTTTCTCCATATCTTGTTTAATTTCATCGATACAGCGAATTTGGTCTTCCGTCTCCTGATACGGAAAAGCATGCTCGAATTCATCTTGCAGCTCTGTATCTTTCTCGAAAGCATATCCTCTTTGTGCTTCTCTTTCAGCGTATAACTTAATTAATTCATCGGCTATATCTTCAACAGACGATTGTACTTTATTTTTTACTTTCGTCCATTCTGTACCGCCCAGTTTATATAAACGTGGTTCTTTTCCTTCTGAACCGACATATTTCTGCACTAAATCGATTTGATCGACGGGGACGTATAATTTGTCGTCCCCAGAATACTGAATCAACATATAATCTTTGTGCAATTTGTTTACTACGAGCGTTTCTACACCAATATATTTCCCTATTCCATGATTACGATGAACAACGTAATCGCCGATTTTTAACTCTTGATAGTTTTTAATCCGTTCCGCATTTGTAATCGTTTGTTTTCTTCTTACACGTGGTTGCTTTTTCTTAAACAATTCATTCTCGGTTACTACCGCTAATTTATGCATCGGAAATTCGATACCACTTTGAACTTTCCCTGTCGTTATAACAGGCTGATCCACTGGCAGTGTCACGGAATCAACAATCGGAACTTCCATTCCATAATCCTGGAGCACAGCTTGTACCTTCTCAGCACGTGCGTCGTCATTGGCCGTAATCAGGACAGAAAACGCTGCCTTCTTCCACCGTTCCAATTCATGTTGAAATAGAGGCATTTGGCCATGAAATTCTTGCATGGCCCGACTGGATATATTCACATCTCTTGTCGAATGCGTGCCGGAAACATGTCTTAAAAACAAGGACATATAAATGCGTTGTTGGGTCATTTTCATTTTGACAGTATTCCAGTCAAACGAAAAGGATAAACCAGGAAGCAACGTATGTTGTTCCATTAACGACTGTGATAACTCACTCTCCTCAGCATCCAAATTTTGTGCCGTTTCTTGAATGCGCCCCATTTCATCGAGAAGTAGCACAGCGTCTTTTGATGCATAATCCAGTAAACTTGTTTGCTGTTCATAAAACAAAGCTCCATATTTATACATATCTTGAAACGTCTCATGATTTTTCAACTTTTCGATATCCGCTTCCACTTCTTCTAAAAGCGTTTCTTTTGCATCGGAGTTTTTCATCCTCTTTAATGCATCAGCCAATTCTTTTTCTAATCGTTCTGCTGCCTTTAAACTATCTTCTTTAGTTAATAAGATCTCTTTTGCAGGGCCAATTGTTATTTCAGAAAGCTTTTCTAAGGAACGCTGTGAATCAGCATCAAAATAGCGCATCGAATCAATTTCGTCATCGAACATTTCTAAGCGAATAGGATAATCTACTGTCGAAGGATAGATATCGATAATTCCTCCACGCACACTAAATTCAGCAGGAGACGTTACCATATCAACCCGTTCGTATCCCATTTCCACCAGCAACTCTAAATGCTCTTCAATCGAAATACTCTCCCCGTCCGTTAAAGTAAACTGATACGAATCCCAATAATGCTTCGGGGGAAGCAGCCGTTTTAAAGCTGCGACGGGAACAATCAACGTGCCATCTTCGCTTTTTAACCAGTTAATTAAAGATTGAATACGGGTTGCACGCATCTCAGGGCTTTGAACCGCCATTTCCGCAGCAATCAATTCATTCACTGGGTAAAGATAAACTCGTGGATTTTCTGTAAATTCAATCATATCATCATACAAAGATTGAGCGTGTAATAACTGGTGGGTGATAATTATTTTCTTTCGTTTTTCTGCATGATGGACTGCTGAAGTGAACATACTACGAGCAGGTCCTGCCAATCCTGAAATAGATTGTTCTTTTGCTCCGGAGGCTAAAGCCTCTAATATAGATGCAACATCTTCTTGTTTTTGTAAATAATTGGTTAATTCTTTCATCTTTAACTCCCCCGATACATCTGCACTAACAGAAAGCTTGGTATTCATTATAAGGAATTCTAAAGAAAACGGATAGTATCAGTTTCCAACGACATGTAGCTTGATGGTTCTTCACAAAGAATAATCGATGCGCCCTGCTCGTGGGTGAAAACACATTATGCCACAAAAACACTTTGATCTCTTTAACCAAAGCATCCTTGTGGCTCATTTATTATTTTAACTGTTGTCAGCACTTTTCCTGCTTCAAACTAGTGACTTGGTAACTGTCGTTTACTTTTGATTTGCTTGATTCATCGCATGATTAAAATCTTGCTGCACGAACACTTCTACCGCATCCGCACCCTGCTGAATGGCTTCTTGGACATCTTTCTGTTCTGTTTTGGGAAACTTTTGCAACACATAATCCACCACTGTCATCGGTGTTTCAGGTCTGCCAATCCCTATACGAACACGCTTAAAATCTTTCGTTCCTAAGTGCGTAATGAGAGAACGAATGCCATTATGCCCGCCGTGTCCACCTTTTTCACGCAAACGAATTCGACCTGCAGGCAAATCCAAATCATCGAATACGACAGCAACATCCTCGACTGGAATATCATAATAATCCAGTAGTGGCCGAACACCTTCTCCAGATAAATTCATGTACGTCTGCGGTTCTACTAACATTACTTTTTCTCCTGCCAAACGTACGATATCGTAATTACATTTAAATTTATGCTTCGATAATTTACTTGAAGTGCGTTCTGCCAGTTCATCAATAACTAAAAAGCCTATGTTATGTCTCGTTTTTGCGTACTTTCTTCCAGGATTCCCTAAACCTATAATACATTTCATACTATTTTCCTCATTTTTGATTTCATAATGAAGAAACCCTCCTAATTAGAATAACCTGAATTCTGAATTAAAAGGGTCTCTTTCTTCTTGTTACGTTCGCATTTAAAGAAGTTTATGCTTCCTCTTCTTCCTCATCTGCATCTACTAACTCAGGCTCAACACCTGTAGCTTCTGTTTCTTCTTCTTCCTCTTCTTCTATTGTTTCAGGAGGAAGGATTGTCACTAATGTTGCATCCGGCTCATCGGTGAATTCGTAATCTCCTTCAGCGGTTAACTCTTCAACCGACATACTATCACCAATTTCTAGATTAGATACATCTACTGTAATGCTCTCAGGAATATCACGTGGTTTCGCACGAACTTGCAATTCGTAAATTGGCTGTTGCAAGATTCCGCCTTCTTTCACACCTTGTGGTTCGCCTTCTAAATGTAGAACAACTTCAACATCCATTTCTTCTGACATATTAACTACATAGAAATCAAGATGTGTAACATCGCCTTTTAAAGGATCTTTCTGGTAGTCGTGAACCATAACATCTACAGTTTCTCCACTGTCAATATCCAATGAAATAATCGTGTTACGACCTTCATCACGAAGCTTCTTTAATAAAGGAATACTTTCAACACTTACAGTCTGTGGTGCTTTGTCTCCTCCATATACAATTGACGGGATAAACCCATCTTTCCTGATTTGTTTTGTCGCTGCACGTGTTAAATTTTCACGCTGCTTTGCTTGTAATTTATTAGCCATGTCTATTTCCTCCAAATATAATTTTTAATCAAATAATGTACTTACTGATTCATTGTTATGCACTCGTTTAATCGCATCTGCAAATAAAGAAGCAACAGATAACTGAGTGAGTTTATCAATTTTCTTTTCTTCTGGCAAGCATATAGAATTGGTAACCACCATTTCTTTAATTTGTGATTTTTCAATTCTTTCAATAGCTGGCCCCGATAAGACAGGATGTGTAACACACGCGTACACTGCTTTTGCCCCTTTTTCAATGAGTGCATCTGCAGCAAGCGTCATCGTTCCTGCTGTGTCGATTATATCATCAACAATTACCGCTGTCTTCCCTTCAACTTCACCGATAATGTTCATCACTTCTGCCACATTTGGCTTCGGCCGGCGTTTATCAATAATACCAATAGGTGCTTTCAACCTGTCAGCAACACGTCTGGCCCGTACTACACCGCCATGGTCCGGCGATACAATAATGGGGTTTTCAATTTCTTTTTCCAGAATATAATCAGATAAAATAGGAACTCCCCGTAAATGATCAATCGGAATATCAAAGAATCCTTGAATTTGTTCTGCGTGTAAGTCCAGCGTCACAACGCGATCAGCTCCAGAATTTTGTAATAGATTAGCAATTAGTTTCGATGTAATCGGTTCTCTGGAACGCGCTTTTCTGTCCTGACGAGCATAGCCATAATAAGGCATCACAACGTTGATTGTTTTAGCAGAAGCGCGCTTTAAAGCATCGATAAGAATAAGCAATTCCATCACATTCTCATTTACTGGTTCAGATGTCGATTGGATCACGTAAACCGCACACCCACGCACGCTTTCTTCAATATTAATCTGCGTCTCTCCGTCACTAAATTGATCGACTGAGCATGGGCTTAAAGGGACACCCATACTTTTTGAAATCTCCTCTGCTAACTCTACATTCGAATTTAATGTAAGTAATCGCATCTCTTGTCCATTGTTATTGCCAGATGACATGTTGTGAAGCCCTCCAGTTATTCTTATTTTTTATTGATTAATTTTTTAGCATAGCCTTCTTTATTGACTTGCTTGGCTCGACCAAACGCTAAACTCTCTTCTGGCACATCTTTTGTTATCGTTGACCCTGCTGCTACGAAACCACTGTTCTCAATAGTAACTGGAGCAATTAAATTTGCATTACAACCGATAAAAGCATGGTCTCCTATGATTGTTCTATGTTTATTTGATCCGTCATAATTAACAGTCACAGCACCACTGCCAATATTCACTTCTTCTCCTAGAGAAGCATCTCCAATATAACTGAGATGCGGTACCTTTGTGCCTTTTGCTATTTCAGAATTTTTTATTTCAACAAAGTTACCAACTTTAACATCATCTTTTATGGTTGCTTCAGGTCGGATATGTGCATATGGCCCGATTTTAACCTTATTTCCTATTTTACTATCATTGACCACACTTTGTCTAATATGTGCTGCTTCTCCAATAACCGAGTTGTGTATTTCACTGTTTGGACCGATATGTGTTTCCGAACCTACAATTGTGTTTCCGGAAATAACAGAACCGGGATGGATGACAGCATCCGCTTTTATGGACACTTCAGCGCTTATATAAGTGTTTTCAGGGTCTAGAATCGTAACACCATTTCGCAAATGCTGCTCGTTAATACGACGCTGCATGATTTTAGAAGCTTCTGCCAACGCAACTTTATCATTAATGCCAATCGTTTCGTCGACGTCCTCTACTACATAAGCACTTACTTTATCGTTTTGTTTTTTCAGAATTTCAATGACGTCTGTTACATAATATTCACCTTGTACGTTATCGTTCCCTACTTCTTCCAATGCAGCAAACAAGGCTTCATTATCAAAACAATATGTACCTGTATTTATTTCGTTTATATTTCTCTCTATATTAGAAGCATCTTTATGCTCGACAATCTTTTCAACGCCATCTTGCTCATTGCGCACCACTCGGCCGTATCCAGCCGGGTTTTCCAATTTAGTCGTTAAAATAGTGGCCTTAGACTGAGAACTTTCATGGTGATTGAATAATTTCTCAAACGTCTCCGCGGTTATTAATGGTGTATCACCACAAACAACGATGGTCGTCCCTTGTTTATCTTGCAACAATTCTTTAGCCTGAATCACCGCATGCCCTGTACCGAGTTGTTCTTCTTGTGTCACATATTCAGAAACGTCGCCAATCGTTTGTTTTACTTCTTCTCTGCTGTGACCAACAATCGATACGGTTTGCTTAATGGACGTCGGTTTTAAAGCATCCAGTACATACTGAATCATCGGGCGTCCTAATATAGGATGAAGTTCTTTTTTTAGTTT